>NZ_JAAKZW010000171.1 GCF_011044995.1 Streptomyces mesophilus
CCCCGCGGGGAGCGCGGCCCGCAGGGGCCGAGCGAGCCCGCCCTTAGGCGGCCTCCGCTGGGGGGCTACCGCCCGCTCAGCCGGTCCGCAAGCCGCGCCAGCCCGTCCGTCGTGGCGGAGTGGGAGGACGTCTCGCGGCGGTCCGCTGTCCGGTACGCCGCGTACAGGCCGTGGACGCCGAGCCAACGTGCCGGCTCGGGCTCCCACTTGCGGACCTTGTGGTTGACCCAGGGGAGTGTGGTGAGATCGGTCGGGCCCGCCTGGCCCGAGTCCTGTTGGACGAGGTCGCGCAAGGTGCGGCCGGCCAGGTTGGCGGTGGCGACGCCCGAGCCGACGTAGCCGCCCGCCCAGCCGAGGCCCGTGGAGCGGTCGAGGGTGGCGGTCGCGCACCAGTCGCGCGGGACGCCGAGCACCCCGGACCAGGCGTGGTCGATCCGCACACCGGCCAAGGAGGGGAAGAGGCGGACGAGGATCTCGCGCAGTGCGTCGATGGTCGCGGGCTGCGTGCGGCCGTCGTTGTCCGTCTTCGAGCCGAAGCGGTACGGGACCCCGCGCCCCCCGAGCGCGATCCGCCCGTCCGCCGTGCGCTGGGCGTACATGTACGCGTGCGCCATGTCGCCGAGCGCCTCGCGGCCCGCCCAGCCGATGCGCTCCCACTGTGCGTCGGTGAGCGGTTCGGTGGCGATCATCGAGGAGTTCATGGGGAGCCAGGTCCGCTTCTCGCCCTTGAGGGCCGCCGTGAACCCCTCCGTGCAGCGCAGGACGTACGGCGCGCGGACGGTGCCGTACGGCGTGACCGCGTGCTTGGGGCGGATCTCCGTCACGGGCGTGGACTCGTGGATCACCACGCCCAGTTCCTCGACCGCGCGCGCAAGCCCGGTGACCAGCTTCACCGGATGGATGCGTGCGCCATGCGGCGTCCAGGACGAGCCGACGGCCCCGGCTATGCGGATACGGGCAGCCGTCTCGCGGGCGCCGAGCAGCAGCCGGTCCTTCTCGCCGTATGCCAGCTCGGCCTCGTGGAAGGCCTTGAGGCGGCTCAACTGGGCGGGTGTGTACGCCACTTCGAGAACGCCGCCGTGGTGGATGTCCGCGTCGATGCCCTCGGTCGCAGCGGTCTCGACGACTTCCGTGACCGTCGCGTTCATGGCCTCCTGGAGGCGCATCGCGGCGTCCTTGCCGTGCTTGGCGGCGTACCGGTCGCGTCCCGCGATGCCGTTGTAGAGCCAGCCGCCGTTGCGGCCGGAGGCGCCGTAACCGCAGAACTTCTGCTCCAGGAGCGTGATCCGGAGAAAGGGCGCGGCCTTCTTCAAGTAGTACGCCGTCCACAGCCCTGTGTATCCGCCGCCCACGATGCAGACATCGGCGCTCGCGTCGCCGGCGAGCGGTTCGCGGGGGGTGGGGGTGGGCTGATCGGCGTACCAGAAGGAGATGCCGCCGTTCACCGTGCTCGCTGCTGACGCGTTCATGGCCGGAAGGTAGCGGACGCGGGCCTGATGGCGGCAGGGCGGGGGACCTTTGACCCGTAACGGGGTCGGGCCGCGGCCCGTCTTCCCTCCGGAACCATCGCCCCGGAGGTCTGGATCATGCCCGCACGCAGGAACGCAGGCGCCGAGCCCGTACGCAGGTACGGCCGCGCGCTCGTCACGCTCGCCGCCGTCGCCGCGCTCGGCGTTTCCGCGGCGGCCTGTTCGTCCACCGACAGCGGTGGGACGGGCACGAGCGCCGCCCTGGCCGCCAAGCCCGCCGCCGACGCCGAGCTCTTCGCGGGCCTGCCCGCAAAGCTCGCCGCCGACGGCACCACGGTCGTCGTCGGCAAGGCGGACGCCCCGCACACGGTGAGGGTGTACCTCGACCCGCAGTGCCCGTTCTGCGCGAAGTTCGAGACGGGCGGCGGCGAAGGGCTTGCCAAGGCGATCCGGGACGGCAAGGCGAAGGCCGAGTACACGGTCGCGTCCTTCCTCGACCAAGGCGCCGACGGTCCCTCGACCCGGGCCGCCAACGCGCTGCGGGCCGCGCTCGACGCGGGCAAGTTCGCCGAGTACCACGCGGCGCTCTACGCGAGCCAGCCCGAGGAGGGCTCCGCGGGCGCGTACACCACGGACCATCTGCTGAAGATCGCCGGCCAGGTGAAGGGGCTGCGGAGCGCCGCCTTCGACAAGGCGGTCAAGGACATGACGTACAAGGACTGGGTGAAGAAGTCCGAGCAGGCCTTCGAGGCGAGCGGCGAGCGCGGGACCCCGGCCGTCCTGATCGACGGCGAGAAGATCGAGACCCGCGAGGGGCTGTTCACGGCGGACGGCTTCACCAAGGCCCTGGGGTCCTGACCCTCGTACGATCTCCGGGGTCCCGAGCCTCGTACCGTCTCCGGGGCCTTGCCCCTCGTACGATCTGGGAATGATCGAGGTCCCCGAAGAGCTGGCCACCAGCCAGATCAAGTACAACGGCGAGCAGGGGCGCGCGTTCATCGCCGCGCTGCCCGGCCGGGCAGCGGAGTTCCTGGAGCGCTGGGAGCTCAAGCGCACCGGCCCCTCGATGTACGGCATGGCCTCGCTGGTGCTCCCGGTCGAGCGCGCGGACGGCACCCCGGCCGCCCTGAAGCTCCAGCTCCTCGACGAGGAGAGCGAGGGCGAGCCCGTGGGGCTGCGGACCTGGGACGGAGACGGGGCGGTCCGGCTCCTCGACCATGACGTCGCGACCGGCACCATGCTGCTCGAACGCCTCGACGAGAGCCGCCACTTGTCGGCCCTCGACGACTCCCGCGAAGCCACCCGGATCCTCGCCGGGCTCCTCGCCCGCCTCACCGCCGTCCCCGCGCCGCCCGGACTGCGCACCCTGGAGACGATCGCGCGGGACATGCTCGACGAGACGCCCGAGGCCGTACGGGAACTGGCGGAGGGCGACCGGCAGTTGGTCCTCGCCTGCGCCGCCCAGGTGCGCGAGGTGATCGACGAGCCCGGCGACCGGCTCCTGCACTGGGACCTGCACTTCGACAACATCCTCGCCGCCGGGCGCGAGCCGTGGCTCGCCATCGACCCCAAGCCGCTCGCCGGCGACCCGGGCTTCGACCTGATGCCCGCACTCGACAATCTCTACGATCCGGCCGAAGTCCTGTGGCGTTTCGACCTGTTGACCGAGGCGTGCGGGCTCGACCGGCAGCGGGCCGCGGCCTGGACGCTCGGAAGGGTGCTGCAGAACTCGCTGTGGGCGATCGAGGACGAGGAGTTCTACGAGAGCGAGTTCCAGTCTCAGCAGCTGGAAATCGGGCGGCTGCTCCTGGAGCGCCGGGCTACCGTGCGCCCATGATTCGCACCGCGACCCCCGCCGACATCCCCGTCATCCACCAGATGGTCCGTGATCTGGCCACGTACGAGAAGGCGCCCGAGGAGGCCAACGCCACCCAGGAGCAGCTGCACACCGCGCTCTTCGGCGAGCAGCCCGCCGCGTACAGCCTGATCGCCGAGAACGAGGCGGGCGAGCCGGTCGGCTTCTGTGTCTACTTCCTCAACTTCTCGACCTGGCGCGGCGTCCACGGCATCTACCTCGAGGATCTCTACGTAAGCCCCGAGGCGCGCGGCGGCGGCCACGGCAAGGCGCTGCTCACCGAGCTGGCCCGGATCTGCGTGGAGCGCGGCTACGGCCGCCTGGAGTGGTCGGTGCTCGACTGGAACGCGCCGTCGATCGCCTTCTACGAGGCCCTGGGCGCGCGGCCGCAGGACGAGTGGACGGTGTACCGGCTGACGGACGTGGCGCTGGAGAAGCTCGGGAGCAACTGACCGCGGGCGACAGGCGCTAGAGGATCACGCCCGTGTTCGCCTCGGCCTCCGCGTGGCCTTCCGCCGGAGCGTCGTGCCGGGGCGCGCGGGCCGTGACCATCAGAGCGGCGACCACCGCGCCGAGCAGCATGATCCCGGCCGCCCACCAGATCGCGACCGTATAGCCGTGCACGATGCCCTCCGCGCCGACCAGCTGCTTCATCTGGTCGGTCGGGGCCTGGCCCGATTCGCGGGCCGCGTCGGCCAGGTGCGAGGTGATGTACGTGGCCGAGGTGGAGGTCGCGATGGTGTTGAGCAGCGCCGTACCGATCGAACCGCCCACCTGCTGCGAGGTGTTGACGGTCGCCGAGGTGACACCGGAGTCCTGCGGCGCGATGCCCTGCGTGGCCGTCGCCATCACCGGCATGAAGACCAGACCCATACCGAGGCCGAGCAGCAGCATCGCGGGCAGGACGTGGGTGGCGTACTCGGCGTGCACGGTCAGGCCGGTGAGGATGATCAGGCCGACCGTCGCGAGGATCATGCCGGGCACCATCAGCAGGCGCGGCGCGACGTGGTGCATCAGACGGGCCGAGATCTGCGTCGAGCCGATGATGATCGCCACCGTCATCGGCAGGAACGCCAGCCCCGTCTTCACCGGCGAATAGCCGAGGATGACCTGAAGGTAGTAGGTCATGAACAGGAACAGACCGAACATGCCGATCGTCGCCAGGCCCATCGTCAGGAAGCAGCCGGCGCGGTTGCGCTCCTTGATGATGTGCAGCGGAAGCAGCGGGTTGGCGGCCTTGGTCTGCCACCACACGAACACCGCGAGCAGCGCCACACCGCCGATGAGCAGCGCGAGCACCAGGGAGTCGGACCAGCCGCGCGGCTGCGCCTCGCTGAACCCGTAGACGATCGCGACCAGTCCGCCGCAGCCCAGGAGCACGCCGGGCACGTCCAGCTTGGCCTCGCGGTGGCCCTCGCGGTCGTGCAGGAACATGAACGCGCCGATCACCGCGAGGACCGCGATGGGGACGTTGACGAGCAGACACCAGCGCCAGTTCAGGTACTCGGTGAGCAGGCCGCCCGCGATCAGACCGATCGCACTGCCGCCGCCCGCGATGGCGCCGTAGATGCCGAAGGCCTTGCCGCGTTCCTTGGGGTCCGTGAACGTCGTGGTCAGCAGTGAGAGCGCCGACGGCGCGAGCACGGCGGCGAACACACCCTGAAGCGCGCGGGCCGCGAACAGCATCCCGGAACCGGTCGCCGCGCCGCCGAGCGCCGAGGCGGCCGCGAAGCCGATCAGGCCGATCACGAAGGTGAGCTTGCGGCCGATGAGGTCCGCGATCCGGCCGCCGAGCAGCAGCAGACCGCCGAACGCCAGGGTGTACGCGGTGATCACCCACTGCCGGTTCGCGTCCGACATGCCCAGGTCCTTCTGGGCGGAGGGCAGCGCGATGTTCACGATCGTCGCGTCGAGCACCACCATCAGCTGCGCGAGGGCGATGACGACGAGGCCCCACCAGCGGGTGGGGTCGGGCTCCTGAACGGGTATCGCGGGTCCGCGTTCGCTCGTGCTCATAACCTCCAGAACAGCACAAATGGGCTAATCCCGCGTCTTGTGCGCCGGGCCCTGCAATCGCCTCGGGCGCTGATGTCACATCCCGGCCCGCCGATGTCACATCCCGGCCCCCCTCATCCGTCGGTACGTGAGGACAGCAACCGCGAACAGGGAGAGTGCAGGTCATGGCCATGGGCAGGGACGGCATCACCATCATCGGCGGCGGGTTCGCCGGACTGACCGCCGCGATCACGGCCGCCGAGGCGGGCGCGCAGGTCGTCGTGCACGAGGCGCACCACACCCTCGGCGGCCGCGCCCGTACGACGGTGACCGGGCACTACCGGACCAACGAGGGCCCGCACGCCCTCTACAACGGCGGCCCGCACTGGGCCTGGCTCAAGCGGCGCGGACTGCTCGGGCCGATCGCGTCGGTGCCGCCGCTCGAGGGCGCACGGTTCCGTTTCCGTCATGGTGGCGCCCTGCGCCGTACGCCTCCGCTCGCCCTGCTCAAGCTGCTGCGCCGGAGCGTCGAACAGGCCCCGGTGGAACGGGACTTCCTCTCCTGGGCCGCCGACGAGGTCGGCGAGGAGGGCGCCCGCGCCGCGGCCCACTACACGGCGGTCGCCCTCTTCCACCACGACCCCGGCGCGCTCTCGGCCCGCTTCGTGCACGAGCGCCTGCGCCGCGCGGCCAAGCTGCCCCCGGAGGCGCACTACCCGGTCGGCGGCTGGTCCTCCGTGATCGACAGGATGGCCGCGCACGCCTGGGACCTCGGTGTACGCATCGAGACGGCCTCGCGGCTCGCCGAACTCCCCGAGGACGGACCGGTGATCGTCGCCACGTCCCTCGACGCGGCCCGCCGCCTCATCGGCGACGAGGCGCTGCGCTGGGAGAGCGGCCGCACGGCCCTCATCGACCTCGGCCTGCGCACGCGCCGCGGTGACGCCTTCATCGTCTCGGACCTCGACGAGCCGGGCTGGATCGAGCGCTTCACGGCCCAGGACCGCTCGCTCGCACCCCGCGGCGAACAACTCGTCCAGGGCCAGATCCCGCTCGCCCCCGACGAGCCCCGCGCGGCCGCGATCGCCCGCGCCGAGCGGCTGCTCGACCTGGGGTTCCCGGGCTGGCGCGACCGCCTGACATGGCGCCGCGAGGCCCTCGCCGCCGGCCGCACCGGAGCGGTCGACCTGCCGGGCGCGACCTGGCGCGACCGGCCGGCGATCGACCGAGGCGACGGGATCTACCTGGCGGGTGACCAGGTGGCGGCGCCCGGGGTGCTGTCGGAGGTGTCGTTCACGAGCGGGGTGGAGGCGGCGGGTCTCGCGGTCGGCCGGCTGGGGGCACGCAGGCTACGGGCGGTGTGAATTCAGCCCCTGCGGCGATTGAGCAGATCCGAACGAAGTTCGGATGAGGGGGTCTGGGGCGGAGCCCCCCACGCGGCGGAGCCGCAAATGTCACAGCCGGGAAGGGGCGGGTAGGGGAAATCCCAGGCCTTGACCTCAACCAAGCTTGAGGTTGAACAGTGGAGCGCAACAGCAGCCCGACCCAGGGGGACCCCATGCAAGCCATCCGCCTCCACACCTTCGGCCCCGCCGAAAACCTCACGTACGAGAAGACCGACGACCCCGACCCAGGCCCCGGCCAGGTGCGGATCACGGTCCGCGCAGCCGGCGTCCACCTCCTGGACACCGCCCTGCGCGAGGGCATCCAGGGCCCGGCCCCCGCACCGGTCGAGCTCCCGACCATCCCCGGCCGCGAGGTCGCCGGCGTCGTCGAGGCACTCGGCGAGGGGACCGACGCCCAGTGGCTGGGCAAGCGCGTCGTCACCCACCTCGGCTTCGCCCCCGGCGGCTACGCCGAGCTCGCCGTCGTCGACGCCACCCGCCTCCAGGAGATCCCCGACGGCCTCGACGAGGCCGGGGCCGTCGCCCTCATCGGCACCGGCCGCACCGCGATGGGCATCGTCCAGTTCGCCGACCTGGACAAGGACTCGGTGGTCGTGATCCCCGCGGCGGCGGGCGGCCTCGGCACTTTCCTCGTCCAGTACGCGAACTCCCGGGGCGCCACGGTCATCGGTCTCGCGGGCGGGGAGCGCAAAGTCGCCCTCGTACGGGAGAACGGCGCCGACCTGGCCGTCGACTATCTCGATCCCGAATGGCCTTCTGTCGTACGGGCGTTCCTGGGCGCGGACCGCCGGGCGACCGTCGTCTTCGACGGAGTCGGCGGCGAGACCGGCCGCGCGGCCGTCGGCCTGCTCGGCGAGGGCGGCAAGCACCTCGTCTTCGGCTGGACGGAATCGGGCCTCGACGGGGGCCCGATCGACTTCGCGGACGGTGAACTCGCGGCCCGGGGCGTGGAGTCGGTCACGACCCTCGGCCCGGCGATGATGCAGAAGGCGGGCGGCGACAACCCGGTCCGCACCCTGGAGACCCGCGCCTTGGCGCTCGCCGCCGAGGGCGTCCTGCGCCCCGCGGTGACCCGCTTCCCGCTGGCGGACGCCGCGGCCGCGCACCGCGCGCTTCAGGAGCGGGGGACGGTCGGCAAGGTGGTCCTGGAACCGTGAGCCGCCGTTGTCAGTGGGGTGCGCCACCATGACCCCATGGCGCGCAAACCGACGACGACAGGGGCCCGGCGGCCCGAGTTCCACCTCCCCGAGCTGAGGGAGTTCGAGGAGGCGGGACTCGAACCCGACGGGGACTACGACGGGTTGGTGATGCGCGGCCGGGACTTCGGCGGGCAGGACGCGCCCGGGGCGCGGTTCATGGACTGCCTCGTACAGGACTGCGCGTTCGACGAGGCGCGGCTCCAGCACGCGCGGCTGATCGATACACGGCTTTCGGGCGTACGGGGCGTGGGGACCGATCTGGGGGACGCGTCGTTGCGGGATGTGGAGCTGCTGGATGCGCGGATGGGCGGCGTGCAGCTGCACGGGGCGGTCCTGGAGCGGGTGGTGATCCGCGGCGGGAAGATCGACTACCTGAATCTGCGCAAGGCACGGCTGCGGGATGTCGTCTTCGAGGGCGCCGTGCTCGTGGAGCCGGACTTCGGCGGGGCCGGCCTGGAGCGCGTCGAGTTCGTCGACTGCGCCTTGAAGGCCGCGGACTTCACCGGCGTACGGATGAAGGACGTCGATCTGCGGCGGTGCGGGGAGCTGGAGATCGCACGGGGCGTGGACCGGCTGTCGGGCGCGACGATCTCGCCCGCTCAACTCCTTGATCTGGCACCGGTGTTCGCGGCGGCGATCGGAGTGCGGGTGGAGGGGTAGGCGGCAGCCGGTGGCCGGTGGTGCGGCGATAAGCAGGGGCGGGCGCGCGTCCGGGTGTGTCAGCATCCGGCTGGAGCCCGCGCGCCAACCCGTCTGGAGGACTGGTCATGCACTCCCTGGTTCTCGTCTGCCTGCCTTCGGACACCCGGCCTGAGGGCATCGAGGGCGCGGTGGAGACCGCCCTTGCGCCCTTCTCCCTGTACGGGGAGGTGGATCCATGGCGCGATGATGAGACGGGCCCGCCGTGTGAGCACTGGAGCGTTACGGAGCGGAAGCTGCCCGGAACCACCACGTGGGCGGAGGTCGCCGAGTCGTACAACAGGGCCTACTCCGACGAGTCGCCGATGCTCGTCGACGAGGACGGGCACGCCTACCGCATGGTCACCTACAACCCGCAGAGCGAATGGGACTGGTACCAGATCGGCGGCCGATGGTCCGGCCACTTCCTGTGCCGGCCGGAAGCCGACGGTGACCCGCGGCTGGTGAACGGCGAGCGGTCCTGGACCAACAAGGATGCGCCCGCCAAGCCCCTGGCCTGCGACGGTGGACCCGTGGGCCTGCTTGATCTCGAGGCCATGCGAAGAAGGCGGGGCGAGGAGGCCGCCACGTTGTACGACCGCTGGGAGTCGGCCGTGCAAGGGCTGCCCGCTGCGAAGCCGTGGCAGCACTTCCTCGAGCGGCACCAGGCCGACCCCGGTACGTACAGCAAGGACGAGGCCCGCGACGATTACCGCGCACAGCCTGCCGTGGCGGCCGCGGCCGAGGTGTCCGAGCTCTCCTTCTGGGACCCGGTCGGTCAGTTCGCCGGCGGCCGTGCGGCCTATGTGCGCGAGGCCCGCGACGAGGCGGTGACCGGCGTCGTGCTGCTCACCCTGGAGGGCGCGTGGATCGAACGGCCGTGGGCCTTCGAGACGACGGCGTCGGCAGAGGCCGCGTACGTGGAGCGCGCAGCCGCCTACCTCGATGGGCTCGACCCGGATGTGTACGTCGTGGCCGTCGACTGCCACTCCTGACGGGCCCGCCCCTCCGCCAGGCACGCTCAGACCCGCGGAAACCGCGACAGCAGATCCCAGATCACCGGGTTCTCGCCCAGGTCCTCGTGCAGATCCACCAGGTCCGCCACCACGTCCTGAAGGAAGTCGCGGGCCTCGCGGCGCAGCAGCGAGTGGGAGAAGGTCAGGGGCGGGGTGTCGCCCGGGAGCCACTCCGCCTCGATCTCGACCCAGCCGAAGCGGCGCTCGAAGAGCAGGCGGTCGGAGGATTCGGTGAAGTCGAGTTCGGCGTACTGGGGGCGGGCGGCCCGGCTGCCCATCGGGTCCTCGTCGAGGCGTTCCACGATGTCGCACAGCGCCCACGCGAAGTCGAGGACCGGGACCCATCCCCAGGCTGTGGACAGTTCCTCGTCCTTCTCCGTGTCCGCGAGGTAGACGTCACCGCAGAACAGGTCGTGCCGCAGGACGCGGACGTCCGCGCGGCGGTAGTCCAGCTGCGGGGGGTCCGGGAAGCGGTTGGAGAGGGCGTAGCCGATGTCGAGCACGTACGTGATCGTCCCACGCGCCACGCCACGGCCCGGACTCAGCCGAGCAGCCGCTGCTCCACCACCCGTCCCGCCCTCAGCCCAGCAGCCGCTGCTCCTTCGCCACCGACACGGCGCCCGCCCGCGTATCCACCCCGAGCTTGTCGTAGATGCGGCCCAGGTGGGTCTTCACCGTGGCCTCGCTGATGAACAGGGCACGGGCGATGTCGCGGTTGCCCAGGCCCTGCGCGAGCTGGCCGAGGATCTCCAGTTCGCGCTCGGTCAGCGTCGGCTGCGGGCTGCGCATCCGGGCCATCACGATGCTGGCCACCGGGGGCGAGAGCGTGGTGCGGCCCTGGGCCGCGGCGTGGATGGCCGAGAAGAGCTCCTCGGGGCGCTCGGCCTTCAGCAGATAGCCCGTCGCGCCCGCGCCGATCGCCCGCGTGATGTCCGCGTCCGTGTCGTACGTGGTCAGGACCAGGACATGCACGCCGGTGGGCGCGATCTGCCGGGTCGCCTCGACCCCGTCGATGCCCGCGCCCAGCTGGAGGTCCATCAGGACCACGTCGGGCCGCAGCTTCTCCGCGAGCGCCACCGCCTCCTCGCCGCTGCCGGCCTCGCCGACGACCTCGATCCCGGGCGCGCTGTCGAGCAGCGCGAGCAGGCCGGCCCGCACGACCACATGGTCGTCGCAGAGCAGCACACGGATGGACGGGGTCTCGATCTCGGTCATGGGCGGTGCTCCAGAGAGGTCATGGGCGGTGCTCCAGGGGGATGGCGGCGGACAGGACGGTGCCCTCGCCGGGCGCGGACTCGACGGTCAGGATGCCTCCGAGCTGGCCCGCGCGGGCGCGGATCGCGGGCAGTCCGTGCCCGCGTACCCCGGTCGGCGTGACGCCCGCGGGGTCGAAGCCGCGGCCGTTGTCGGCGATGTCGAGGACGACCTGGTCGTCGAGGAACGTGAGGGTGAGCGCGGCGGCCGAGGCGCCGGAGTGCTCGGTGATGTTCGCGAGGGCGCCCTGCGCGATCCGCAGGAGCGCCGACTCCACGCGGTCGGGCAGCGCCCGCGCGGGCCCTTCGATACGGCAGCGCACGGCGAGCGTGTCCGTAGTCGACCGCTCGGCGAGCGCCGTCAGGGCCGCCGCGAGCCCGCCGCCCTCGGCCAGATCGGCCGGGGCGAGGTCGTGCACGAAGCGGCGGGCCTCGGCGAGATTGCGCTCGGCGAAGGATCCCGCCGTACGGACATGGGTGCGGGCCTTGTCCGGGTCCGACTCCCATACGCGATCGGCGGCCTGGAGCAGCATGCGCTGCGAGGACAGGCCCTGCGCGAGGGTGTCGTGGATCTCCATGGCGAGGCGCTGCCGCTCGGCGAGGGTGCCCTCGCGGCGCTGGATCGCGGCAAGGCGCTCGGACTGGCGCCGCATATGGACGAAGACGGCGACCGCGAGGGCCGCGACCGCGGGCGGTGCGACCAGGAGGTTCGGGTCGAACTCGTCGGCGAGCCGCATCTGGGCGACCACCACGAACCCGGTAAGGAGGACGACCAGGCTGAGCGCCGGCCGTACGGGAAGGGTGCGCAGGCCCGTATAGAAGAGCGGCACCGCGCACCACGTGAAGCTGGGCGCGAGCAGCACCAGGACGACCCAGACGCCGACGACGGCCCCGAGCCAGAGCATCCAGCGCGGAGTGGGCCGGGCGCCGAGCGCGGGACCGAGCACGTAAAGCAGCGCGAGCAGGACGCTGAACGCGATGATCCAAGGCGTCCGCGCCTCCCCGGGATGCCGAAGGAGGAAGCGGACGAGCGAGGCGCCGAGCAGCGCGAAGAAGGTGATGTGCATGATCCGGGCCAGCCAGCCGGCATCCGGATCATGGTCAGCGTTACCACCGCTGACCTGCTCTTTCAGCACCGCGCACTCCCTTCGACCCTTCCATCGTGACCCCAAAGGTCCCGCCCTGCGTCAACCGATCGGTTGACGCAGGTATACGCCGTACCGCGAGCCGACAGCAGCCGGTACGTCGACCATTCGGCCCCGGTTCCGGGCCCAGGATTGATCTCAGAGCGAGCCACCGAGGCACCTCACCCCGACTCTCAGGAGCTCACCATGAAGAAGCTTTCGCTGCGCACCCGCGTTCTGACCGGTACCGCTGTCGCCGCCACCCTGGCCGCCGGCACCTTCGGCGCCGTGTCCGCGTCCGCCGCCGACAAGCCGGCCGAGGCCGCCAACAAGAACGTCATGCAGACGAACCACCTCACCATCGAGGCCGCGGCCAAGGCCGCCGACGCCGCCCTGGACGAGGCCAAGAAGCAGAACCAGCGCGTCACCGTCGCGGTCGTCGACCGCAACGGCAACACCATCCTCACCATGCGTGGCGACGGTGCGGGCCCGCAGTCCTACGAGGCCGCCGAGAAGAAGGCGTTCACCGCCGTCTCCTGGAACGCCCCGACCTCCGAGCTGGTCAAGCGCCTCGAGTCCGCGCCGACCCTGAAGGACATCCCCGGCACCCTCTTCCTCGGTGGCGGCGCCCCGGTCGCCGCCAAGGGCGGCCCGATCGCGGGCATCGGCGTGGCCGGCGCCCCGTCCGGCGACATCGACGAGAAGATCGCCCAGGCCGGCGTCGCCGCCCTGAGCAAGTAAGCAGTCCGCTGAACGCGTAAGCAGTTCAGTCGGGTTGGGGTGAAGAGGGGTGCCGCTCCGCAACGGCGGCACCCCTCGCCCACCCACCGGCCCCTCGCGCGGCCCAAACCTCGCATAACCCTCATATGATCGCCGGGTGCTCTTCCACCCCGATCGCCGGGCGCCCCACCGCCCGGCCGTTCCCTTCGCACCCACGGCCCGCCAGGTCGTGGGCGCCGTCGTCTGCGGCCTGCTGCTCACGGCCTGTGCCGGCTCGGGAGTGCAGGGCACCCCGGGCGCCGCGGGCCTGCGCGACCCGTATTTCCGGCTGCTCGGCAACGGCGGCTACGACGTCACGCATTACGGGATCGAGCTCGCGTACGACCCGGACGAGCGCGAGCTGACCGGCGAAACCGTGATCACGGCGAAGGCGGGCAAGAGCCTGAGCGCCTTCAACCTCGACCTGCACGGTCTGGACGTGGAGTCCGTCACCGTCGACGACAAGGCCGCCCGCTTCAACCGCGCCGCCGACGAGCTCACCGTCCGCCCCGACGACGAACTCCCCGAGGGCAGCACCTTCGTCACCCGCGTCCGCTACTCCGGCGAACCGCGGACGATCACCGACGAGGACGGCTCCGAAGAGGGCTGGCTCCCCACCGACGAAGGTGCGCTCGCGCTCGGCGAACCGACCGGCTCCAAGGCCTGGTTCCCGGGCAACCACCACCCGAGCGACAAGGCCGCGTACGACATCGAGGTCACCGTCCCCGAGGGGCTCGAGGCGATCTCCAACGGCGAGCTGAAGTCCGAGAAGTCCGCCGACGGCCGCACCACCTTCACCTGGCACACCGGCGAACCCATGGCGAGCTATCTCGCGACCGTCGCGATCGGCCCGTACGGGACGAAGGCCTCGAAGACCGACGACGGCCTGCCCGTGTTCACGGCCGTCGACCCCTCCGAGGCCGAGCAGAGCGCCGGCGTCCTGGCCCGGATCCCCGAGATCATGAAGTGGTCCGAGAGCCGCTTCGGCCCCTACCCCTTCTCCTCCACCGGCGCGATCGTCGGCCGCGAAGGCGCCGCGGGCTATGCCCTGGAGACCCAGACCAAGCCCGTCTTCCCCGGCGCCCCCGACCTGGAGACCCTGGTCCACGAACTGGCCCACCAGTGGTACGGCAACTCCGTGACGCCGAAGAGCTGGCAGGACATGTGGCTCAACGAAGGCTTCGCCACGTACGCGGAATGGCTCTGGGAGGAGGACCACGGCGGCGACACCGCACAGGAGACCTTCGACGCGCTCTACGAGGGCGACGACGCCGAACTCTGGGCCTACCCGCCCGCCGAACCCACGGACGCCTCGGTGATCTCGGACGCCCCGGTGTACGGGCGCGGCGCGATGGTCCTGCACAAAATCCGTGAGTCGGTCGGCGACCGCACCTTCTTCGCCCTCATCAAGGGCTGGGCGGCCGAGTACCGCCACGGCAACGCGGATACGGCGGACTTCACGGCGTACGCGGAGAAGACGGCCGGCAAGAACCTCGACGCGGTGTGGGGGCCTTGGCTGTACGGGGACGGGAAGCCCAAGTCGCCCTGAACTCCCCGCCGTTCGACCGCTTACCCCTCCGTGTGCCGCAGGATCTCCGGGATCGCCACGTCCCACGCCGCCTCGGGAATCTCATGACCGGTCCGCTCCAGCGGTACGAGCCGGGCGCCCGGGATCACCTGCGCGAGGGCCTGCCCGTGCTCGTACGGGAACATCGGGTCCTCGGTGCCGTGCAGGACCAGCGTCGGCGCGCTCACCCTGGCGAGTTGCGCGTGCGTGGCGCCGCCTGCGCCGTCGAGCAGGAAGTGGTTCATCGCCGAGGCCATGTTCGTGGTGCGGTCGTAGACGCGGCCGATGAGCGCGCGCATGGCCTCCGTCTCGAAGGTGCGCGAAGGGGCCGCGTACAGGCGGGCGTCCTCGACCAGGTAGTCGAGCACGGACTCCCGGTCGGACCAGTCCGGTTCGGGCGCCGGGGCGGAGAACGCGGCCTGGAGCTCCTTCGCCATGGGCGGCAGGTTCTCGCCGCCCGCGGACGTCGACATCAAGGTGAGCGTGGCGACACGGTCGGGGTGCGCGACCACCAGGGCCTGGGCGATGCCGCCGCCCATCGACAGGCCGACGACGTGGGCGCGCGCGATACCGAGGGCGTCGAGCACGCCCACCGGGTCGGAGACGAGGTCCTCGCCCGTGTAGCCGGGAGCGCCGGGCTCGTAACCGACGGACTCGCCCGTGTCCCGGTGGTCGTAGCGGATGACGAACCGGGGCCCGGCGGCGAGCCGTTCGCAGAACGCGTCCTCCCACCAGTCCATCGAGGCCCCGCCGCCCATGATGAGCAGGACGGCGGGATCGGCCCTGTCGCCGAACGTCTCGACACACAGCTCGACTTGACCGACTTGCAGCAACTGCTTGTGGCGCGTCATGTCACGGATCTCCCGGCTTCGAAGGCAGGCGCTCAGTCGTCGATGGACTGGTACAGCGTGGCCCAGAAGTCATGGATGAGGCGCGGTGAATACTGATTCGAGAGTCCGACCTGGGTGAACAGGACACCGGTGAGCTGGTTCTCCCGGTCGGCGTACACGGTGGTGCCGGTGCCGCCGTCCCAGCCGAACTGGCCGACGGGCGCGTAGTCACTGCGGAACGTGCGCACCGCCATCCCGTAGCCCCAGCCGCCGTGCTGCCCCATGCCGGGCACGAGGTGCGCGACGCTCCGGTACATGGCGCTGCGGCCGGCGAGCAGTTCGGGGGAGAGGCGGTTCGTCGTCATCAGCTCCACGGCGGCCCGCGACAGGACCCGTTCGCCGTTGTGCACACCGCCGCCCAGCAGCATCCGGAAGTACGCGTCGTAGTCGTCGACGGTGGAGACGAGGCCGCCGCCCGCGCCCTGGAACTCCTGCGGCCTGCTGAGGCGTCCGCCCTCGGCCTCGTCCCAGACGTGGAACTCGCCGGTCACCGGGTCGGGCCCGTACTGCACGGGCAGCCGGTCGATCTTCGCGGCGGGCACGTGGAAGCCGGTGTCCTTCATGCCCAGCGGATCGAGGACGCGCTCGCGCAGGAAGTCCTCGAAGGGCCGGCCCACGATCCGCGAGACCAGCACACCCGTCACCTCGCTGGCGAGGTCGTACTGCCACCGCGCACCGGGCTGGTACTGCAGCGGCAGCTCGCCCAGGCGACGCATCCACTCGTCCTGGTGCGGCGCGGGACCGGAGGCGATGCTGTAGTCGGTGGCCTCGAACGTGGCGGTCCTGATCGGCGACTGCATCAGCTCGAAGTCCATACCGAGCCCCATCGTGCAGGTCATCAGGTCCCGTACGGTGATCGGCCGGTCCGCCGGCACGGTCTCGTCGAGCGGTCCGTCGGGCCGCTTGAGCACCTTGCGGTCGGCGAGCTCGGGCAGCCACTCGTCCACCGGATCGTCCAGGCGCATCCGGCACTCGTCGAGCAGCACCATCGTCGCCGCCATCGAGACCGGCTTGGACACCGAGGCCATCCGGAAGATCGTGTCCCGGCGCATCGGGGCGCCGCCCTCGTGGCGCATCGTGCCCAGCGCCTCGACATGCGTCTCGCCGCCGCGGCTCACCAGGGCGACGAGCCCGGGGATCCGCTTCGACTCGATGTGCCGCTCCAGTACGTCGTGCAGACGGGCGATCCCTGCGCGGGAGAAGCCCTTGCTGTTCGTGGACAGGTTCGTGGCCGGGTTCGTGGACAGGTTCGCGGACATGATGAATCCCCTCGTCAGCGGCGCTCGCTCCGTCGGCGGCCCGGTCGCCACCGCCCTCGTCGAGCGGCGATGACCCGAGCGTGCACCCTGACCCGAGGTCAACCTCAACCCCCTTTTTCCGTAAGGTCGTTCCTGTGATGGACCACAGGGCAAGCGCACGGACGAAGGCCGGATGCACCATCAGTCAGGCGGCCGCGTTCGTCGGTGTCACGGTCAAGACCGTTCGGCACTACCACCGGCTCGGACTCGTCGAGGAACCCGGGCGCGACAGCTCCGGATACCGGCGATACGGCTCCGCGGACCTGCTCCGGCTCGTCCAGGTGCGGACGCTGGCCGCCGCGGGGGTGCCGCTGGCCGAGATCGGCGAGCTGCTCGACGCCGATTCCGAAGAGTTCGCCGCGGCCATGGACGACGTGCACCGCCGGCTCACTGAGCGGATCGACGAGCTGCTCGCGCGCCGCGACACCCTGCACCAACTGGCCCACGGAGACAGGGTGTTGCTGCCCGAACGGGCCTGCGCGGTCCTGGACCGGCTCACCGTGCTCGGCTTCAGTCCCGACTACGTGGACACTCAGCGCGAAGCCCTGGTGCTGGCGCGGGCAGTGGCCCCCGAAGTCTGCGACACGTTCCTGTCCCACCTCGAACGCCGGCTCCGTTCACCCGAGTTCGTCGACCTGACCAAGCGCAGCTGGGAGGCGCGGACGTGGGACCGCGACGATCCGCGGATCGAGGAACTCGCGGCCGCGGTGGCCGACAACCTGCTTGCCGACCGCGCGACGCTGGCGATGCCGCCCGCGAGCCGCAAGCGCTCCGACGCCACCTCCCGCTACGCGGTGGTCAACCGCCACCGGGAGGACCAGTCGCCGGCCATCGCCCGCCTGAACGCCCTGGTCGAGGCGAGGCTGCGCGCGGCCGGCATCGAGGTACCGGGTCAGTGACGGCCGGCGCACGGGTAGGTGGCGCCCCGCGGACCGGGCCTCAGAGCTCCTTGCGCAGGATCGCGCACGGCCGGTTCCGCCGCCGGTCCTCGCGCTGGCCGATCACGAGATAGCCGAGCGCGGACCAGAAGGCCATCGCCCGCGGATTGTTCTGCAGCACGGCCAGCTTCACCGCCTTGCGCCCGTCCGCACGGAAACGGTCCTCGACCAGCTGCGCCAACCGGCGCCCGTATCCCTGCCGTTGGGGCGCGACCATCAGGAGCCCGATCCACGGGTCGGGGTCCGCCGGGTCCGGGTGGTGCGCGAGGGTGATGGCGATCCCGGTCAGCCGGCCCTCGCCGCGGGCGAGCAGCACCTCGGTGTCCGGATGCCGCAGGTCACGGGCGAGCTCGGTGGCGACCTGGCCGATCCGGATGTCGTCCGGATCGGGGAAGTCACCGCTGAGCGCGAAGAACTGCCGGTTGGCGGCGTACAGCTCGGTGACCTCGGTGAGCAGGGCACCGGGCAGCGCGCCGTCCACGGGGGTGAGCCGGTCGAGGATCATGCGGCAAGCGTACGGAAACGGCGAACCACCTGGCCGTACGAGGCGAACGGACCCATCCCGCAAACCGCCCCGCCC
>NZ_JAAKZW010000172.1 GCF_011044995.1 Streptomyces mesophilus
CCTCCGCCACCGCGCCACAAGACTCCGCGAGGGCTCATAGGGCTCCCCCACCGGCCGAGCCCACATCCGCTACCCTGTCCAGAGCCGCCCTTCGGGCCGGCCCAGACCTTGCGGACAACACGGCAAGGCCCCGCCTTCGTAGCTCAGGGGATAGAGCACCGCTCTCCTAAAGCGGGTGTCGCAGGTTCGAATCCTGCCGGGGGCACCAGCACAAAGGCCCCGGACCGATCACGGTCCGGGGCCTTTGACATCCACATCTGACATCAACCGCCATGGTCATTCACGACCCACTCACGCTTGACATGCGTTTTGAACGCGTTCAAGATCTGGTTCGGCAAGTACAGGCAAGTACAGCGTGCTTGAGCCGTGGGGGCCGTGATGATCAGGGGGACAGGATGAGCAGGCGGATAGTCGGACGGTGGTTCGTCGCTGTACTGGGCGCTGCTTCGGTACTCATCTCAGGGTGTGCGTTCTCGGTCGACCCCGACGAGCTTCCCGGCGTGTACCGCAGTGGCAAGACCGGCGGCGAGATCACGCTCGATTCCGACGGCACGTTCACCGCCACTGATCTGTCGACAGACGAGCACGCCGACCCCGAGGATTTCCACGGCGACTGGGACTTCGTCGACAGTAGCGGCAGCGACTTCGTCTACCTGAACATCGAGGAGCGTGGCATCGGTGAGGTCTCCGGTGTCCAGCTCTACGCGCGCGGCGGAGGGAAGGTGGAGTTCAGCCTTCCGGATGGGTCATGGTCCCTGTCGCTCACCAAGGTGTCCGACCAGTAGATCAGTGTGCCCAGTCCGGCCTGTCGGCACCCGTACGCTGCACAGCAACGATGCGGGAGAGAGTGCCTGGGGGCGGGTCATGAGTGAGCGTGAGCCATTCACGCTGGTGCGGATCACCGGGAAGTACGGCGGCAGTGTGGCCATCGAGCTGGACGAATCCATGGCGCCTGGCGTGCCGGACACCAGTGGTGAGCTGATGGTGCACAACGACTTCGTGGCCGGAGTCCATCACACCTACGTCGAGCCGTACGACCTCGCTTCCTGGGAGCACGTGCTGGACGAGGTCGAGGCCGGCCGCGACGCGGTGTGGCGTGAGCACGCCCGAGTAGCCGAGATCGGCATCCGGCTCGTGGACCGGGAAGAGGGCCAGGATCAGATCACTGTCACAGTCGCTGATCAGCAGACAACGCGGGTGGCTATCAGCCTGGAAGTGAACCGCGGTTGGATCGACGAACAACGTGGGCTGCTCCATGGAATTCGCGAGGCCTGGAAGCACGTGCACCCGACCGCATTTCGGTAGCTGCCTCGGTCCAGCAGCGAAGTAAAGCGGGTGTCGCAGGTTCGAATCCTGCGGGGGCACCAGCGCAAAGGCCCCGGACCGACCATGGTCCGGGGCCTTTGTCAGCGTCGCGTAGGCGGATTCTGCTTTCAAGGCTGGGCGACGACGTACAGCGATTGGGCATCGTCGCGGCGCTCCGGGAACTCCGGGAATACCGACAACAGATCGCCCTCCTTGACGCGCTCCACCTTGCTGAAACCGGCCTCCTCCAGCGCCCACGCCAGGAGGTCGAAGTCGAACAGGTTGCGGTGCCCGCCGCGCTGATGGAACAGGTCGTTCACGATGTGCTGGGTGGGGACCCCGCCCAGCGTGAACGCGGGGTAGCGGCTGCGGCGGTCCTCCAGGAGGGTCCGGCCGCGATCCTCGACGTAGGAGACGCACACCTTCTCCAGATCGGGGCAGGACAGCCACACCGCGCCGTCGTCCGTCAGGACGCGGCGCAGCTCGGACAGCAGGGGCAGCAGGTGCTCGCGCAGCTCGAGGTGCTCGATGACGTGCTGCATGACGACAGCCCGCACACTTCCGGTCCTGAACGGGAGACGTCCGGCCATCAGGTCGATGTCGTAGTCCGAGCCGCTCAGATCACAGTTGAGCCAGCCCTCGACACGACGGCCGCCGCAGCCGAGATGCAGCAGTTCCGCGTCGGGTGTGCGGCGCAGGCGGGTGGAGACCAGCGCCTTGACTCGGGCGGCCTCGTAGCGGACACCGGACAGGGTGCGCTGGTCGGCCGGGTAGGTGCGGAGTACCGCGCGCCGCGCGAGCGAGGTGAGTGCCATGCTCGCAATGTAGGCATTTGCCCCATTTCGACGAGGGCGGCGCGCAGACCCGAACACCCCATTGCGGTAGCAGTGAGCACCAGGTCATACAGCCAACGTTCGGCAGTGGTCGCCATGACCCGGTCGGCTCCGCGGCCACTTTGGGGCGAGCCTCCAAGAGGAGGGCGCATCAGTATGACGCCGTTCCGGCAAGCGCTGGAATCACCAACCGCCGGTTCACAGATAGAGTTTGTCGGTGCAATCGTCGGGCCAGTTGTTGATTTTCTCGCACACCCTGATCCACTCGATGTAGTCAGGGTCGAGCTGCCAGCTGGAGCTGTTCTTGACGCAGACGCCGTCAGCGCCGGTCGAGTCGGTGGTTTTCACCAACCCGTTGTGCTCGGAATTCACCTGGACATAGACCGCGCGGCCGTCCGCCTCCTTGTCGCAGGCGACCCTGTCGCCGTTGGTGAGAAGCTCACCGGTGTCGCTTCCGTGTTTGATGAACGCGAGCGATACGGCTGCGGCGGGTTGCGGTGACAAGCCCACGGTGATTGCGGCAGCCGCCGCGCAGGTAGTGAGCGCCTGAAGCCAGCGCCGGCGGACGGGTTGCCTGATGAGGCCTTCACGCTTGGTACGCATGTGCGGGTCCCCCCCATAGCGTGGCGTGGCCACATCCGATGTGGTCTCTTCCTGCCACGTTGACCATGCGCATGCTCCCCCGAGAAGTCACCGGAGGGGAACCTGCAAAGTTGCAGGGTAGGTACCGGCAAAGCTCGCGCGTCGCCTCTCTTCGAGACCTGCCGCCGGCGCCATGTGGCGCGACCGCACGGGGCACCAGGGACGACGAAGTCGCGCCGTTCGGAACGCCTGCTCAGCCCAGCTGCTCGGCCAGCCCGACGATGATGCCCTCCGGGCCGCGGACGTAGCAGAGGAGGTAGCTGTTCTCGAAGCGGGCGATGTCGCCGAGGAGTTCGGCGCCGTGTGGGCGCAGGCGGGTGAGGGTGGACTCGAGGCCGTCGACGGCGAACATGACGCGGTGGGTGCCCAGGATGTTGTGCGGCTTGTCGCGCGGCTCGGTGCGGGTCGCCGCCGGGGTGCGGTACTTCGAGAGTTCGAGGCGGCTGTGGCCGTCCGGGGTCCGGAGCATCGCGATGTCGCAGTGGACGCCGTCGAGTCCGGTGCACTGGTCGGCGACGAGGCCCTTGACCTCGGCCCTGCCCTCCAGCTCCATCCCGAGTTCCACGAAGAACGCGATGGCGGCGTCCATGTCCTCGACGACGATGCCCACGTTGTCCATCCGCTGAATCGCCATGGTGGTTTCTCCTTAGGTGTTCGTACGGCCGCCGGTGGCCGCTGATGTGCCTGGGACGGAGCCGGTGGCACGTTCTCGACATCCGCGGGCGGTCACTTCTGCTTCGGTCCGAGGGTTCAACTGAGCGGTACGGGAGGCGAGGCGCACTCCAGGGCGGTCGACAGTTCGGACAGGGAGGTGAGGAGGAGGGTGCCGGTGCGGTGCACCATCTCGGACGTGGCGCCTTCGCCGTGCCAGTCCGCGAGGGCCGTGCGGACCGGTTCCCAGGTGGGGACGCGGCGGTCGCGTACGGCCTGGGCCGCGTCGTCGGCCGACTGTTGCAGGGCGGCGGCCAAGGCGGCCGCGGCGGGAACGGGCGGCGCTCCGGGCGCGGGGACGTGGGCCTCCAGGAGCATGGTGATGCGGGCGGCTTCGTAGAGGGCGCGTTCGGCGCCGTCCTCCGTGGTGTGGGACAGGCCGCGGTCGCGTACCGGTTCCTTCGCGGCCAGGGCCACCGCGTCCCGCCAGGCGAGGAGGGCGCTGCGGGCGGTCAGGACCGCCTCGCGCGTCTCGCGGGCGGAGCGTTCGGTCGGCTCCGCGTAGTGGCGTACGACCGTGGCGGCATAGCCGAGGTCGGCGTGGATCCAGTCGGCGAGGCGGGTGCGCAGCCGGGGCGTCTCCCAGGACGGGTAGAGGGCGTACGCCAGCATCGCCAGGCCGCCGCCGATCAGGGTCAGGACGAGGCGCGCGGGCACCGACTGGTCCAGGCCCACGCCCGCCATGCCGAGCGTGAAGACGGTGTACCCGGACGCGGCGGCCTGGACGGGGGCGTATCCGGTGTACATGAAGAGGAGGATCAGGCCGCCGCACACGACGGACAGGACGGCGGCCAACGCCTGCCCGGGGTGCGCGAGTTCGACGATCGCGCCGGCGATGACGAGACCGAGGACGGTGCCGCCGAGGCGGGCGGCTGCCCTGCTGTACGTCTGGGAGAACCCGGGGCGCAGGATGAGAGCGCCGACCAGCGGGACCCAGTAGCCGTGCCCGAAGGGCAGGGCGCGGCCGATGAGCTCGCCCACGACCATGACCGCCGTGAGGCGTACCGCGTGCCGGAACACCGGGGAGTCGCGGTGCAGTTGGCCCCGGACCGTGGCGAGGGCGCCTCTGAACTGGTCGGCCGCCGAAGGGAGTACGAGGGTGCCGGCGCGGTCGCCGGCGGCTGCGACGGGACCGTCGGAACCGGCTCCGACCACCTCGTCCCCACCATGCCTCCCACCCGCCGTATCCACCACGTCATGCAGCAGAGCCCGCAGCCGCCCGGCCGCCTGGTGGGCCGGGCCGGTGAGTACGGGGCCCGACGAGGGGATCTCGAGGGCGGCGAGTGCCTGCGGGGGCAGTTCGGGCGGCCGGCCGTGGCGGATCGCGTCGGCCGTGGCGTCCAGGAGGGTGGCGGCCGCGGCGAGCAGTGCATCGACGCGTTCGCGGGCGAGGCCAAGGCCGGTGACCGAGGGGTCGGCGAGCGTGCCGAGCACCGGGCGGATCTGCTCGGCGAGTCCGCGGGCGCCGTGCAGTTCGGCCGGGCGGCGGCGCGCATGGCGGGCGCTGAGGGTGGCCGCATCGCGGGCCTGGGCGAACGGGCCCGGCGTGAAGGGCGCGGCCGGATCGTCGCGCAGCCGGCGCGCGTAGTCGGCCTCGGCGGACAGGGCGTCGGCGAGCGCGTCACGGTGGCGGCCCCAGCGCCGGATCGGGAAGAGCACCACGAGGGCCGCCTGCACCAGACCGCCGCCGACCATCAGGGCCGCCTGCCCCAACGCCTGCGTGACACCGACCGGAAGCGCGACGGTCACCAGCATCACCGCGGCGTTGGTCGTGCCGAGGCTGCCCGCGTTCGCGCCGAGCGACCAGGCCATGCCGCCGAGGAAGGCCCACAGCGCGAGCAGGGCGAGGAAGAGCAGCAGGTGGCCGCCGGTCAGATAGCTGAGGAAGGTCGTGACGCCGAGGGTGAGCGCGGAGACGACGGGGAGCAGCGGGTCCGGCCGCCAGCTGCGCTGGAACACCGCGATCCCGCCGAGCAGCGCACCGTACGCGGCGCCTGCCGCGGCGGTCCCGCCGAACAGCCACAGCGCGAGGCCGCCCGACAGGGCGAGACCTGCCGTCGCCCGCAGAGTGACCAGCGGTTCGAGCCTGGTCCGCTCCACGCGCAGCCCGGAGCGGGCGGCGTCCTTCAGCGTGTTGGTCCAGCCCATTTCGTGAGAATACGTGTGCAACACGGCTATATCTCCAGGAAACTCCCCGAGTGAGGTACCGGCAGTCGGGCGGGTCGCCCCCGCCTCAAACGGCGACCGCACCCCGCCTCAAACAGCGACCCGCACCCCCGCCTCGCCGGGCTCGTGCTCACCGATCTGCGTACGCAGCCACCTGGAGCCCTTCCGCATCAACAGACCCGCGACGACGAGCAGGACCCCCTGCCCCGGGAAGACCTTCGCGCCCCCGGAGGCCGGCGCCGAGGCGACGGCCATCACGAGGAACGAGCCGCCGGTCAGCCCGAGCGCCAAGGAGAACTTGCCGGGGGTGGAGAAGTTCCTCAACGAATCCTCAGTATGTGTTGAGCCGCGCCGCCTGCCGGGTCAGGTGGGTGCGTTCGGCGAGGTTGGGGGCCTTGGTGGCGGCCTCCGCGTAGAGGCGGGCGGCCGTGGCCGGGTCGCCGGCGCGTTCGTGGAGGTAGGCCGCCGCCGCGGTGTGGCGGGGCAGCGCGGTGTCCAGTTCGGCGAGCGCGGCCAGGCCCGCGTGCGGGCCGTCGGCCTCGCCGAGGGCGACGGCCCGGTTGAGGCGGACGATGGGGTTGTCCGTCAGGCGCCCGAGCTCGTCGTACCACTCCACGATCTGCACCCAGTCCGTCTCCTCGGCGGTGGGGGCGTCGGCGTGCAGGGCGGCGATGGCGGCCTGGGCCTGGAACTCGCCGAGCCGGTCGCGGGCGAGCGCCGCCTGGAGGATGACCACGCCTTCGGCGATCAGGCCGGTGTCCCAGCGGCCGCGGTCCTGTGCGGCGAGCGGTACGAGGCCGCCGTCGGGGGCGGTACGGGCGGGGCGGCGGGCGTGGTGGAGCAGCATGAGGGCGAGCAGGCCCGCGACCTCGGGGTGGTCGATCGCGGTGGCGAGCTGCCGGGTGAGGCGGATGGCCTCGGCGGCGAGGTCCACATCGCCGGAGTAGCCCTCGTTGAAGACCAGGTAGAGGACGCGCAGCACGGTGGCCACGTCGCCGGGCTGCTCGAACCGCACGCCGGAGACGGTGCGTTTGGCGCGGCTGATGCGCTGCGCCATGGTCGCCTCGGGGACGAGGTAGGCCTCGGCGATCTGGCGCGTGGTGAGCCCGCCGACGGCGCGCAGGGTGAGCGCGACGGCGGACGACGGGGTCAGGGACGGGTGGGCGCACAGGAAGTAGAGCTGGAGCGTGTCGTCGAGCGCGGGCGCAGGTCCGGGCGCGGGCTCCTCGTCCACGCGGTCCTCGCGCCGGCGGCGGGACGTGTCCGCCCGGGTCGTGTCGAGGAACTTGCGCCAGGCCACGGTGACCAGCCAGCCCTTCGCATCGCGCGGAGGGTCGGCCGGCCAGACGCGGACCGCCTCGACGAGCGCGTCCTGTACGGCGTCCTCGGCCGCCGCGAAATCGGCTCCGCGGCGGACGAGGATCGCGAGCACGCTCGGCGTGAGGCCCCTGAGCAGGACCTCGCCCATCGGCGAACTCACTCCGTGATCGTGGGCTGCACACCGTAGAACGGGCGCAGTTCCAGCCACTCGTGGATCGGCTTCCCGCCCGCCCCGGGAGCGGCCGACAGCTCTCCCGCGAGTTCCACGGCGCGTTCGTACGTGTCGACGTCGATCACCATCCAGCCCGCGATCAGGTCCTTGGTCTCGGCGAACGGGCCGTCGGTGACCGGCGGGCGCCCCTCCCCGTCGTACCGGACAAAGGTGCCCTCGGGAGAGAGCGCCTGCCCGTCGACGAACTCGCCGGTCTTCTCGAGCCGGGCCGCGAAGTCGTTCATGTACTGCACGTGCGCCGAGATCTCCTCGGGCGTCCACTGGTCCATCGGCACGTCGTTCACGGGGGCCGGGGCGCCGCGGTAGTGCTTGAGAAGCAGGTACTTGGCCATGACGGTTCTCCTCGCTGCGTACGACCCATTGTGGTCGCGTTCACTGCGGGGACGGAGCCGGACGCCGGTTCTCGACATCATGGGCTCATGTTTCTTACGGGCCTCGCCCTCCAGCGCGTCAGGTCTTTCTCCGGGCCGTCATCGTCCGCTGGATCAGGATGAACGCGCAGAGCAGCACACCCGTCGCGATCTTCGTCCACCAGGAGCTGAGCGTCCCCTCGAAGGTGATGAGGCTCTTGATCAGGCCGAGGACGAGCACCCCGAAGAGCGTGCCGAGCACGTAGCCGGAGCCGCCGGTGAGGAGGGTGCCGCCGATGACCACCGCGGCGATGGCGTCGAGTTCCATGCCGATGGCGTGCAGCGGGTCGCCGGACTGGATGTAGAGCATGAAGAGGAGACCGGCCAGGGCCGAGCAGAAGCCGCTCACCGTATAGACCGCGATCTTTGTGCCGCCCATCGGGAGGCCCATGAGCAGGGCCGACTGTTCGTTGCCGCCGACGGCGTACACCCGGCGGCCGAAGCGCGTGTAGTGCAGCACGTAGTACGCGGCGCCGAGGACGGCCAGGGCCACGAGGGCGCCGATGGACAACTCCCCCACGCCCAGCGGTACTCGGGTCTGCGCCAGGGTGCCCACCGAGGCGTCGCCGATGGAGATCGACTCCTTGCTGATGACCAGGCACAGGCCGCGGAAGAGGAAGAGCCCGGCGAGGGTGACGATGAACGGCTGGATCTCGAAGTTGTGGATCACATAGCCCATCAGGAACCCGCCGAACGCCCCCACGCCGAGCGCGAGGGGTACCACGAGGACCAGCGGAAGACCCTGCCGTTCCACCAGCCAGGCGGTGAACATGGTGGTGAAGCCGATCATCGAGCCCACGGACAGGTCGATGCCGCCGGACATGATGACGAAGGTGGCGCCGATGGCGGCGACCAGCAGATAGCCGTTGTCGATGAACAGGTTGAGGAACACCTGGGGTTCGCCGAACCCGTAGTTCGCGTACCGTCTGAGGCCGCCGCCGTACATGGCGAGGAACAGGGCCGCCGTGACCAGGACGGGCAGCCGCCGGTCGCCGAGCAGGCGGGTGGCGCGGGAGGAGGCGGCGCCGTTCTCGACCACCTCGGGCTTGCGGTCCGTCGCGGTCATCGCGACACCTCCGTCGAGGTCTTCGGTGGCTTCGGGGCGGCGGCGGCCGGCAGCACGGGCTCCGCCGGGGCGGGGTCCGTCAGGTTCCTGGAGCGCCTCGCGCCGAAGACCTTCTCCCGGAACTTCGGGGACTGGAGCAGGCAGACGACGATGACGACCGCGGCCTTGAAGACCAGGTTGGTCTGGGTCGGCACGCCGATCGTGTAGATCGTGGTGGTCAGGGTCTGGATGACGAGGGCGCCGACCACCGTGCCGCCGATGGAGAAGCGGCCGCCGGTCAGCGCGGTGCCGCCGATGACCACGGCGAGGATCGCGTCGAGCTCGATCCACAGACCGGCGTTGTTGCCGTCGGCGGCCGAGGTGTTGGAGCTGATCATGAGCCCCGCGATGCCGGCGCACAGCGCGCAGAACACGTACACCATGATCTTGATACGGGTGGACCTGATGCCGACCAGACGGCTGGCCTCGGCGTTGCCGCCGACGGACTCGACGAGCAGTCCGAGCGCCGTGCGGCGGGTGAGGAGAACCGTGACGGCGACGACGGCGGCCACCACGAAGATGGAGAAGGGCAGCGTCAGCCAGTAGCCGCCGCCGATGAGTTTGTACGGCTCGCTGTGGATGGTGATGATCTGGCCGTCGGTGATCAGCTGGGCGACACCGCGGCCCGCGACCATGATGATCAGGGTCGCGATGATGGGCTGGATGCCCATCCTGGCCACCAGGAAGCCGTTCCACAGACCGCAGACGACCGCGGCCACGAGCCCGACGCCCATCGCGAGGAACACGACGGACAGCGCGTTCTGGTCGGTCTGGTCGCTGATGTACGAGCAGGTCAGGGCGCCGGTGATGGCGACCACGGCGCCGACCGACAGGTCGATGCCGCCGGTGGCGATGACCAGGGTCATGCCGACCGCCACCAGGATGAGCGGCGAACCGAACAGGACGATCGAGACGAGGCTGCCGTAGAGGTGGCCGTCCGTCATCTTGACCGAGAAGAAGTCGGGCGTGAACGGGACGTTGACGATGAGGAGGGCGATCAGGACGGCGACCGGCCAGAACAGATGGTGACGCGTCAGCGCTCGCCAACGGGGGGTGGTGGTCACTGGTGTGCTCCGCTCGCGATGGTCTCGAGGATCGTGCCGGCGGTGATCTCGGGGCCGTTGGCCAGGCGCGCCACCAGCTTGCGGTCGCGCAGCACCCCGATGGTGTGGCTGAGCCGCAGGACCTCTTCCAGCTCGGCCGCGATGTACAGGACGGACATGCCGTCCTCGGAGAGGGAGACCACCAGTTTCTGGATCTCCGTCTTGGCGCCGATGTCGATGCCGCGCGTGGGTTCGTCCAGGATCAGCAGCTGCGGCTGCGTGATCAGCCAGCGGGCGAGCAGCACCTTCTGCTGGTTGCCGCCGCTGAGTTGTCCGACGCGGGCCTCGGGGTTGGCGGGGCGGATGTCCAGGGCCTTGATGTACTTCGCGACGAGTTCGTCGCGCTGCGCGACGGGGAGCGGACGGGTCCAGCCGCGGGCCGCCTGGAGCGCGAGGATGATGTTCTCGCGCACCGTCAGATCGGGGACGAGGCCCTCGGTCTTACGGTTCTCCGAACAGAACGCGACGCCCGCGCCGATGGCGTCGTTCGGTGCGCTCATCGAGACCTGCTTGCCGCCGATGGTCACCGTGCCGCTGTCGGGCTGGTCGGCGCCGAACAGGAGCCGGGCGAGCTCGGTGCGGCCGGATCCGAGCAGGCCGGCGAGCCCGAGCACCTCGCCCTTCTTGATGTCCAGATCGAAGGGGGCGATCTTTCCGGTACGCCCGAGCCCCTCCGCCTTGACCAGCAACTCGCCCACACCGGAGTGCAGTTGGTGCTCGTGCAGCTCCTCAAGCTGGTCGAGCGCCTTGCCGATCATCAGCTCGATCAGGCCTACCTGATCGAGGTCACGGACCAGGTGCTCGCCGACGAGGGCGCCGTTGCGCAGCACGGTCATCCGGTCGCAGATCTCGTAGATCTGGTCGAGGAAGTGCGACACGAACAGGATCGCCACGCCGTCGCGGCTCAACTGGCGCATCAGCCGGAAGAGTTCGAGGACCTCGTCGCGGTCGAGGCTGGAGGTCGGCTCGTCGAGCACGAGCACCTTGGTGCCGGATCCGGGTGCGTCACGGTCGCCGGTGCCCACCGACCGTACGATCGCGACCAGTTGCTGCACGGCCAGCGGGTACGAGGACAGCGGGGCGGCCACGTCGATGTCGAGGCCGAGCCGGTCGACCAGCTCCGCCGCCTCCTTGCGCATCCGCTTCCACTGGATGCGTCCCGCGCGGGTGGGTTCGCGGCCGATGAAGATGTTCTCCGCCACCGACAGGTTGGGGCAGAGGTTGACCTCCTGGTAGACCGTGCTGATGCCGGCCTGCTGCGCCTGCAGCGGGCTGGTGAACTCTGCGGGCTCCCCGTCGAGGGCGACCGTGCCGCCGTCGAGCGGGTACACGCCCGTCAACACCTTGATCAGCGTGGACTTTCCGGCGCCGTTCTCGCCTATCAGGGCGTGTATCTCGCCCGGGAAGAGCCGGAAGTCGACGCCCGCCAGAGCCCGTACCCCCGGAAATTCCTTCACTACGCCCGTCATCTCCAGGACGGGCCGCGGCTCTGCCATGGCAGCGCTCCTCATGCGTCTTCATGCGTCTTCTCGGACCGAGGGGAGCCTCCTCGCCGAGGGCCGGTCGGTCCCGGTCGGCGAAGAGGCTCCCTGCAGGTGGGAACGGGCGGTCAGTACTTGCGGCTGGGCAGCGCGTCCTTGGCCTGGTCCTGCAGGAAGTCGCTCTCCTCCGTCTTGATCCAGCGCTCGAGCTTCTCGCCGTCCTTGACCTTCTGCACGACGTCCATGAGCTGGGGGCCGAGCAGCGGGTTGCACTCGACGATGGCGTTGATCTTGCCTTCGGACATCGCGATGAAGCCGTCCTTCACGCCGTCGACCGTGACGATGAGGATGTCCTTGCCGGGCTTCTTGCCGGCCGCCTCGATGGCCTGGATGGCGCCGAGGCCCATGTCGTCGTTGTGCGCGTAGAGCACGTTGATGTCCGGGTTGGACTGCAGGAACGCGGCCATGACCTGCTTGCCGCCGGCGCGCGTGAACTCGCCGGTCTGGCTGACGACGATCTTCCAGTCGTCGGCGTGGTCCGCGTCCATGACCTCCTTGAAGCCCTTGGCGCGCTCGATGGCGGGCGCGGCGCCGGTGGTGCCCTCCAACTGGGCGATCTTCACAGGGCCCTTGTGGCCGGCCTTGTCGAGGACCTTCTCCAGGATCTTGGCCGCACGCCGGCCCTCGTCCGTGAAGTCGGAGCCCACCAGGGTCACGTACAGGGACTCGTCCGAGGTCTCCACGGAGCGGTCGGTGAGGACGACCGGGATCTTCGCCGCCTTGGCCTCCTTGAGCACCGCGTCCCAGCCCGTGACGACCACCGGCGAGAAGGCGATCACGTCGACCTTCTGCGCGATGTAGTTGCGGATCGCGGAGATCTGGTTCTCCTGCTTCTGCTGGGCGTCGGAGAACTTCAGGGTGTAACCCGACTCCTTCGCCGCGGACTTGACCGAGTCGCTGTTGGCGGTCCGCCAGCCGCTCTCGGAGCCGACCTGGGAGAAGCCGAGGGTGAGTGTCTTGCTGCCGCCGCCCGGGGAGTCCGACGACTTGCCGTCCTCCTTGGCGCAGGCCGCGAGCCCGGCCGCGGCCGCCGCACCTACCGCCGCGGTGAGGAAGTTTCGCCTGGTGAGCATGCTGGATCTCCTTCGTAGCGGTGCTGTTCCGGGGACGTGCGGTGCTGTTCCGAGGATCAGACGTTGTTCGAAATCTCGAACAAGCGGGGGTGCGCAGAGGTAAGGCTCAGAAGCGAGGGGGTGTGTCAGCGATGGAGGTCATAGTGAGCGCCCACCGCTCCCTCCGGTCAAGAGGTCGCGCACGAAGCCGGACATCACGTTTGCATAACGCGCGCAAGCGGAGTCACCGCATCCGCGGGTCCTCGGTCGGGTCGGCGTACATCACCGGGCAGCCCGCCCGGACGGCTTCGGGGCGCAGCTCGTAGTGCCAGGGTTCGTTGCGGTAGGTCTGGCACAGCCCGTACACGGCGCCGTGGCGCGAAAGCCACGCCTGGGCGGCGTTCGGCCCGAGGTCGACCGCCTCTCCCGACACATGCGGGGAGGTCTGTGCGGTGGCCACCCAGCGGGCCGCCTCCTCCTCGGAGCCGTACTGCGCGACCGCCTTGCGGAGCAGGTCGTCCTGGTAGTCCGCGGAACGCCAGCCGCTGTTGACGGACATCGTGATCCCGGCGTCCGTCGCCGCCCGGCGCAGCGCCGCGAGGAGCTCGGGGTCGAGGTTCGCCACGGCTGGAATGTGGTCGTCGAAGACGGTCGTGCCGTCCGGGACCCGGCCGTCCGCCTCGGCGGTGGCCGGTTCGGTGGTGGCGGGTTCGGTGGTGGCGGGTGAGGCGGTCGGGGACGGCGATACGGAGGAGAACGACGAGGAGGCCCCTGACGACTGGCAGCCGGCGACGCCGGTCAGCGTCGCACCTGCGACCGCCACTGCGACCGCCACCGCCATCACGGCGCGAGGGGCCGGGCGCCGGGTACGGCGGGCTGCTGCGTGGGCGGGCTTGCCTATGTCGCTGTGGTTCATGCCCGCAGTCAAAAGAACCGGGTGTTGCCGTCCCGTATGCGGTTTTCGATATGCCGACGATATGTCCCGACTCGTAGCCTCGGACCATGCGAGTGCTGATCGTCGAGGACGAGCCCTACATGGCAGAGGCCATTCGCGATGGTTTGCGTCTGGAAGCGATCGCGGCGGACATCGCGGGGGACGGTGACACCGCCCTCGAGCTCCTGAGCATCAACGCGTACGACATCGCCGTACTCGACCGTGACATCCCCGGCCCCAACGGTGACGAGGTCGCCAAGAGCATCGTCGCGTCCGGCACCGGGATGCCGATCCTCATGCTCACCGCCGCCGACCGGCTCGACGACAAGGCCAGCGGGTTCGGGCTCGGCGTCGACGACTACCTCACGAAGCCGTTCGAGCTGCAGGAACTCGTGCTCAGGCTGCGGGCGCTCGACCGTCGGCGGGCGCACAACCGGCCGCCCGTACGGGAGATCGCGGGGCTTCGGCTCGACCCGTTCCGCCGCGAGGTCTACCGCGACGGGAACTATGTCGCGCTGACCCGCAAGCAGTTCGCGGTGCTCGAGGTCCTCGTGGCCGCCGAGGGCGGGGTCGTCAGCGCCGAGGAGCTCCTGGAGCGGGCGTGGGACGAGAACGCGGACCCGTTCACCAATGCCGTACGCATCACGGTCTCGGCCCTGCGCAAGCGGCTCGGCGAACCGTGGGTCATCGCCACGGTGCCGGGTGTCGGCTACCGGATCGACGCAACCTCCGGAGGGACGCGTGGATAGGCGGCCCGGCTGGAGCGTCCGGCTCAAACTCACCCTCAGCTACGCCGGATTCCTCATGGTCGCCGGTGCCTTGCTGCTCGCCGCCATCGGATGGTTCCTCCTGGAGCAGGGGTGGTTGCAGACCAACGAAGAGGGGTCATGGAGATCGACTCCGGGCACCGACTTCGTGCGCGGGTTCGCCCCGCTGGCGGCCGCGGTCATGGTGTTCCTGCTGGTGTTCGGCCTCCTGGGGGGATGGATCCTCGCCGGCCGGATGCTCGCACCCCTGACCCGTATCACCGATGCCGCCCGCATGGCCACGCACGGATCCCTGTCCCACCGGATCCGGATGCCGGGCGCCACGGACGAGTTCCGTGAACTCGCCGACGCCTTCGACGCGATGCTCGCCCGGCTCGAAGCGCACGTAGCCGAACAGCGGAGATTCGCGGCCAACGCCTCACACGAGCTGCGCACGCCGCTGGCGATCTCGAAGTCGCTGCTCGACGTGGCCCGCGCGGACCCGACCCGCGACATCGGAGAGCTGATCGACCGGCTCAGCACCGTCAACACCCGGGCGATCGATCTCGCCGAGGCGCTGCTCCTGATGAGCCGCGCCGAGCAGCGGAACTTCACGCCGGAGTACGTCGACCTGTCCCTGATGGCCGAGGAAGCGTCCGAGACCCTCCTCCCCCTCGCGGAGAAGCGGGGCGTGGCCCTGGAGACCAGCGGCGACATCACCCCGACGACCGGATCACCGGCGCTCCTGGGGCAACTGGTGGTCAACCTCGTGCACAACGCGATCACGCACAACCTGCCCCAAGGCGGCGCCGTGTGGATCACGACCACCGCACGTCCCGGCGCCGCGGTACTCACCGTCGAGAACACCGGCGAGCGGCTCTCCCCCGAGCTGGTCGCGACGCTCACCGAGCCGTTCCAGCGCGGCACCGAGCGCGTGCACGGCGACCATGCCGGAGTCGGGCTCGGCCTTGCCATCGTGGAGCGGATCGTCCAGGTCCACGACGGCACCCTCACCCTCACCCCGCGCGCCGAAGGCGGCCTCCACATCCGCGTACAGCTGCCCGCCACGCCACCGCGGCCCGGCAAGTAGTGCCGAGCAGTTCAGGAAACGACCAATGAGTGAAGCAACCAGTGAGTGACGTGATCAAGGACGCCGTGGATACGCGGGGGCAGACCGTCGCGGCAGACGACGAGCGTGCCGAGACGGCCCCGGACACGGCGAACGGCGAGGCGGCCCCGAGCGCGGCGGGCGGCCGGCCGGGGCCGTGGCGGCGCGGCCTCGTGCTCGCGGGCTGTGCGCTGCTGCTCGGTCTGCTGCTTGTGCTGCACTCGTGGATCACGGACCGGGCGGGCCTCGGCTCTCTCGTGGAGACCTTCCTGCCGTGGTTCGGCGTCTGCGTGCCGGTGCTGCTCGCCGCCGCGCTGTGGCGCCGTTCCGCCTCTGCGGTGGTCGCGCTGCTGCTGCCGGCGGTGGCGTGGGTGAGCCTCTTCGGCGGGCTGCTCATGGACAAGTCCCAGGCGGGCGGCGACCTCATGGTGGTCAGCCACAACGTCGCCGCCGAGAACACCGACCCGGCCGGCACCGCACGCCAACTGGCAGGCTCCGGGGCCGACTTGCTGGCCCTCGAAGAGCTGTCCGACCAGGCCAGGGGCACGTACGAGAAGGAGCTGGCGCGGGCGTACCCGCACCACACCGTGCAGGGCACGGTCGGCCTGTGGAGCAAGCTGCCACTGTCGGACACCCGGCCGGTCGACGTCCTGCGGGACAACGTCGGGCCGCTGGGGCGCGAGAGGGAGCGGCGCGGGGACGCCCCGGTCGACCCGCCCCGCGCGCTGCGCACCACGGTGGCCACCGAGAAGGGACCCCTCGCGGTATACGTGGCACACCTGGGCTCGGTCCGGGTGATGCCCCGGGGCGGCTTCTGGACGGACTCGCGCGACGCCGGTGCGGCCAAGCTCGCCGAGGCCGTCGCGGCCGAGAAGAGCGAACGGGTCGTGGTGCTCGGCGACATGAACGGCACCACGGACGACCGCGCCCTCGCGGGCCTCACCTCCCGGCTCACCTCGGCCCAGACCGAGGCGGGCGACGGCCTCGGCCTCAGCTGGCCGGCCTCGTTCCCGATGGCACGGATCGACCAGATCCTGCTCAAGGGCGTGACGGCACGGAGCTCCTGGGTCCTGCCGGAGACGGGCAGCGACCATCTGCCGGTGGGGGCCTGGATCAGCTGGTGACGTCCCGCCCCTCCCGTCGCAGCTCGTACGCCTCCCCCTCCAGCCACAGCCGGCCCGCCAAGTCCGCGTAGCAGCCGTCCCGTTCGGGTTGGCCGCGCAGGAGGGCGACGGCCGGGGACGTGAGGTGGAGGGTGCGGCCGGTGGCCGTGATGCCGGGCAGGTCCGTCAGGCGGGCGGTCCAGGAGCGGGGAACCTTCACCGTGTACGTGACGTCCGTGCCCGTGGACTGCTCCAGGGCGTAGAGGACGTCGCCGTAGCGGGCGTGCGAGAGCACCGCGCGCAGGGCCGACTCCAGGCTCCACAGTCCCGCGTCCACCTGGTCGCACGCGAAGATGCGGCCGGGGCGCGAGCGCGCGTACGCGAACCATGTGCCCGTACGGGACGGCAGGGCGTAGCCGATCGGGTAGCCGCCCGGCAGTCCGTCCCGTACGCAGATGTAGATGGCGCCGGTCGCGTCGCCTGCGTCCTGGGTGAGGAAGAGGCCGCGTTCGGACAGGAGGTCCGTCAAAGAGGTGCCGTCGGTGAGCGTCAACTGACTTCGGCCTTCCGCTAGGTGGGGCGGGGGCGCGGCGGCCGAGTCCCCCGGTGCGGCCGCCGCGCTTGCAAACCGTCGCGGAAGGCGTTGCAATGCCGATGAAATTCTGATGATGCGGCTCGCCCGGTGCGGTTCGCATGATGCGGCTCGCCGGGTGCGGTTCGCATGGTGCGGTCCGCATCGCGCGACGGGACGGGGGGGGTGGCTCGTGGGTCTGCGTCTTGCGGTGCTCGGGCCCGTGCGGGCCGCTCGCGCCGACGTGCCCGTGAGTCTCGGGCCGGCGCGGCAGCAGGCCGTCTTCGTGGCGCTCGCGCTCCGGGCGGGCCGGGTCGTCGGCCGTGAGCAGCTCCTGGACGGCGTGTGGGGCGAGCGGCCCCCGCCGACCGGCGTGAAGGTGCTGCCCAGTTATGTGTACGGGCTGCGCAAGCGGCTCGATCCGCCCGGGACCCGGCCCGAGGAGTCGGTCATACGGGGCGAGGCGGGCGGCTACCGGCTTGCGGAGCGGCAACTGATCCTGGACAGCGAGGAGTTGGAGCTTCACGCCCGCGAAGCCCGTAACACCGCGAGCCCCGTCGACGCCCTCGCCCGCCTCGACCGCGCGCTGGCCCTCGTCCACGGCGACCCCCTGGCCGGCCTTCCGGGTCCGTTCGCCGACGCCGAGCGCGCCCGGCTGCGGCTGAGGATCCAGTCGATACGCGTACAGCGCCTCGAATGCCTTCTGGGAACAGGGCAGTTCGCCGAGGTCCTTGATCAGCTCACCGGGCTCGCCGCCGACCCCTGCGACGAGCAGCTCGCCGCCCTGCGCGTCCGCGCCCTGCACGGCGCCGGCCGGCGGGCCGAGGCGCTGCACGCGTTCGAGGAGATACGCGGACGGCTGCGGGACGAGCTCGGCGTCGATCCCGGCACCGAGCTGCGGCGGGCCCATGAGGCTGTGCTGCGGCAAAGGGCGGCGCGCGAGACGCCCGCCTCCGTCACAGCTCCCCCCGTCAAAGCCCGCCCCATCAACAC
>NZ_JAAKZW010000173.1 GCF_011044995.1 Streptomyces mesophilus
GACAGGGCTCCGGGGAAAGGACTTCGGGGGCAGGGCTCCGGGGACAGGGCTCCGGGGGAAGCGCTTCGGGGGACGCGCCTCTACCCGAGCGTGAGCATCGCCTCGGCCACCTCGCCCACCGCCACCTCGGGGATCGCGGTGGCGGCCTCTTCCAGGATGAGCAGCCGCGCCCCGGGGATCTCGCGGGCGATCGCCTCACCGTTGCCGACGGGGAAGAACCGGTTGCGGCGGCCGTGCACGACGAGCGTGGGGACCTCGATCGCGGGCAGCCACTCGCGCCAGCGGGGTGTGCAGTCCAGCCGGGAGAACACCATGCCCAGCTGGTTGGCCATCTGGACCTCGGGCTCGGTGCCGGGCGTGCGGTCCCAGACGCGCGCGGCCCTCTCGTACGCGGCGACCGGGTCGTCACCGAGGCCCTTCGCGCCCTCGGCGGCGAACTCCGCCACCGCCTCGCGGTCGGCCCAGTCCGGCATCGGACGCGCGAACAGTCGCCCCATGGTCGCCTGGTCATGGCCGGGGAGGTCGTCATCGGGCGGTCCCGGCGCCACCGCGCGGGTGCCGGCCAGGGTGAGCGCCGAGAACGCGCCGGGATGGTCGAGTACGGCCACCTGCGCGACCATTCCGCCGACGCCGGTCCCCGCGAGGTGCGCGGGCCCGCCGCCGAGCGCGCCGGCCAGGGCCGCCGCATCGGCGGCGAGATCGCGCAGGGTGTAGGCGGGCGCCTGCGGATCCGTCGTGGTCGACTTCCCGCTGTCGCGCAGGTCGTAGCGCACCGCGCGGCGTCCGCCCGCGGCGAGGCGCTCGCACAGCGCGTCCGGCCAGGAGAGCATCGTCGTCCCGCCCGCGAGCAGGACGAGGGGCGCGTCGTCGGCACCGAACGACTCGATGCCCAAGGTGATCCCGTTGACGTCAAGGGTGGTGGTCATACCAGGCAGACCGGATCCGCCGCCCGAACTCATCGCTCCCGCAGGAAGCTCAGACCCGGCTGCCGCCCACGCGCCCCTGCAGCAGCCGCGACAGCGCCGCGTGCACGTCGTCGATCGACCGCTCCGGCTGGAACGCCTGCCAGTCGAGCGCCGCCACGAGCACCATCCCCACCAGGGCAGCGGCGGTCAGCGGGATGTCGATCTCCTCGCTCAGCTCACCGGCCGCCACTGCCTCGCGCAGCACCTCCTCGACCACGGCGACCGCCTGCTGCCGTACGACGAGCAGCGTGGACTGCCAGGCCCGGCCGGTGCGGTACAGCTCGGCCACGTAGAGCTGGGTGAAGGAGGGATACGTGGCGATGAAGTCCAGGCCCGCGCGGATCATCGCGTCCAGGGCGGCCACCTTGGTGCCGCCGCTGCGGGCCGTGTCGTCGACCGCCCGCTGCAGCGACTCGGTGAGCAGTCCCACCCCGTAGCGCAGGAGCTCCTCGAAGAGCTCGGCCTTGCTGGCGAAGTTGTAGTAGACCGTGCCCTTGGCGACTCCCGCGCGCTCGGCGATCTCGTCGACCGTGGTCGCCGAGAACCCCTGCTCCGCGATGAGCGTCACGGCCGCCTCGTACAACTTCGCCTTGGTGGCCTGCCGCCGCCCGCCGCCCGCCTTGGAGCCGCCGCCCGCCTTGGTGCCGCCACCCGCCTTGGAGCCGCCGGCCCCTGCTGCCTTCTGCATGCCGTCGATTCTCACAGGCCCCGGCCCGCCCCTCTCACAGAGTCAGCTCGGGATGCAGCCGGTCCAGGGTCCACACCTGGCGCTTGCGGGCGGAGAGCGCCGTCAGCGCCAGCGCGCCGACGGTGAACGCCACGAGCACCACGCACCCCTGCCATACGGGCCCGAGCCCGCCGCCCGTGATCAGCCGCCGCAGCGCCTCCACCACGTACGACATCGGCAGGAAGGGATGGATCGCGCCGAAGAACGACGGGCTCGTCTGGACGGGATAGGTGCCGCCGGCCGAGGTCAGCTGGAGCATCAGGAAGGCGAGGACGAGGATGCGCCCCGCGGCGCCGAAGCGGGCGTTGAGCCACTGCACGATCGCCGCGAAGCACCCGGTGACCAGGAGCAGGAAGCCGACCGTGCCCGCCGCGTGCGCCATCTCCAGGCCGAGGGCCCAGTGCAGTACGGAGATCAGTGCCGTGGTCTGCAGCGCACCGATCGCCGCCACCGGCAGCCAGCCGGCCAGGGCGATCCGCCAGGCGGAGGCGCCGGTGGCGAGCGCCCGCCGGTTGAGCGGCGCGATCACCATGTACGCGACCATCGCACCGACCCACAGGGACAGCGGGATGAAGTACGGCGCGAATCCGGTGCCGTAATTGGGCGCCTGGTGCAGGGACTTGGCGGCCAGCTGGACGGGATCGGCCATGACCTCCGTACGGGCGTCACGGTCGTGCTTGTCGTAGTCCGGGATCTGTTCGGCGCCGTCGCGCAGGCCGCCGGCCAGGTCGCCGGACCCGTCGACCAGCTTGAAGAGCCCGCCGTTCAGGTCCTTCGCGCCGTCCTTGAGACGGCCGACGCCCGTATCGAGGTCGGACGAGCCGGACTTGGCGCTGCTGAGCCCGGTGTGCAGCGTGCCCGCGCCCTTGGCGACGGCCTGGGCGCCCCGGTTCAGCTGGTTGATCTTCTTCACGGCCGCGTCGAGGTCGTCGCCGAGGTGCGGGGCGCGGTCGGCCAGCGCGTTCGCCTGCTTCTCCAGGGCGGCCAGGTGGTCGTCGAGGCGGTCGGTGTCCCCGGCGTAGTCCTGGACGACGGTGTTCACGTCCGCGGCGATCCGCTCGACGTCGTCGCCCGCGTCCTTGGCCTGCTTGAGCTGCGGACAGTTCGGATCCTTGAGGAGCGCGTCCTCGCAGCGCGCCTTGTACACGGAGTCCAGCGCTCCGGAGGCCTTCTCCGCCCCGGAAGCGGCGAGCGGTGCCTTCTCCACGAGCGTGTCCAGATGTCCGCGGATCGCCTTGGCGGAGTCGGCGACCAGGCGGGCCGTGTCACCGATGCTCTCGCCGTTCTCGCGCAGGAACGGGCCGACCTTGTCGGCGGCGCCGTTCACCTTGTCCGCGAGCGTCTGCGTCCCGTCGGCCACCTGGCCCGCGCCGGTCTCCAGGTCACCGGCGCCCTTGTCCAACTTCTCGATTCCGCGCGCCAGTTCACCACTGCCCGACTTGGCATCGCCCAGACCGTCGGCCAGCTGCTTCGCCCCGTCCTTGGCCTTGCCCGCGCCTTCCTCCAGGCGCCCGGCGCCGTCGGCGGCCTCCTCCGTCTTGCCGTGGATGTCGGAGAAGGACACGAAGATCTTGTCCAGGAAGGTCCGCGAGGCCTTGCTGGAGGCCGCCGACCGCACCTCGGAGAACACCGTCCGCGAGAGCTGCCCGACGATGTAGTTGTTGGCGTCGTTCGTACGGACCTGAAGCGCGCCGGTCTCGGGGGAGTCGCCCGCGCTGGACGCGATCCGCCGGCTGAAGTCCTCGGGCACGGTCAGCGACAGGTAGTACGTACCGTCCTCGACGCCCGCGCGCGCCTGAGCCGCGTCCACCTCGTGCCAGTCGAAGGTGCTGCTGTCCCGCAGCCCCTCGGCTATCCCGTCGCCCGCCGCGATCTTCCTGCCGTCGGCGCTCGCCCCCTTGTCGTCGTTGACAAGGGCGACCGGGATCTTGTCCAGACGGCCGTACGGGTCCCAGAACGACCACAGGTAGAGCGCCCCGTAGAGCAGCGGAAGCAGCAGCAGCGAGACGAGCGCGGCACGGGGGAGGCGGCCCCGGCCGAAGCGCTTGAGCTCAAGAACGGCCAGTTTCGGCGAGCGCATCGGCTGCCCCCTTCTCGTGCGTGGTGCCCAGCCGGACCTTCTGTGCCGCTTCAGGAGCCCCTTGCCCCACGGCCACGACGGTCGTCCCGGCCTCGGCGATCGCCGTCAGCATCCGCCAGGCGGCGGCCAGTTCAGCCTCCGAGAGCTTCAGATCGAGGTCGTCCACCGCGAGCAGCCGCGGCCGTCCGATCAGCGCGAGGGCCACGGACAGGCGCAGCGCCTCGATGCGCTCCAGGTCCCGCACGGCGGTGCGCGAGCCCTTGACGAGGGCCTCCGGATCGAGCCCGGCGGCGGTGAGAGCGCTCTCGCGCAGCAGCGCGGATGCGGCCGCGCGCTCAGTGCGCGGGCTCAGGAGCGAGCGCAGCGATGTGCCGAACCGCCGTTGCAGCAGGGCCCGTTCCCGCAGGTGCTCGGCGACGGTCAGGGCCGGATCGAGGTCGGTGACGCCCGGGACATGGGCCAGTGCGCTGATCCGCCGTACGGCCGCGGCCTGCCGGGGCAGCCGCAGCGCCCCGACCTCGGCGCAGCCCTCCGTCGCGCGCATACGTCCCGTCAGCGCGAGCAGCAGGGAGGTCCGCCCCGCACCGGACGGCCCTTCGACGGCGACCAGGGCGCCTGGCTCCGCCGTGAACTCCACCTCGCGAAAGGCCCACCCTCGGGGGCCTCTCACCCCGAACCCCTGCACCGCGAGCACCTGCGGCCCCCTGCTTTTGAACTGACTGGTCAGTGCAAAAACGTACACGACGCCGATCCGGCACTCGTACGCCGCCCTCCCTCAACTCCCTTACCCGAACCCTTGATCGAGCGATAAGTGCAGGTCAGGGCCGATTGTCAGTGGCGTACTTCACGATGGGGGTCATACGGCAGCTTTTTCACCGGTGCCGTATCAAACGACGACAGGAGGTTCGTCATGGCCAGTTCCTACGCAGCCGCCGCACGCCGGCGCCGCGCCTCCGGCCCTGCCCCCTCACTGAACGGTCCCGCGAGCGACGTCCACCCGGTCCTGCGCCGGGCCTCGGCCCCGCCCGCCGCCCTCGATCTGCTCGCCCAGGCTCGCAGCGGACTCGACGAGGCGGCCCGCCTCGAGACGCCCAACGAGCGCTACTCCGCCGCCCACCTCGCGGCCCTGCGCACCGCCGCCGCCGTGCTCGCCGCGCGGGGGAGGCCCGAGACCAGCGCGCGCAAGCGGGCCAAGATCCGCAGCGCTTGGGAAGTGCTCCCCGAGATAGCACCCGAACTCGCCGAGTGGAGCGCCCTGTTCGCCTCCGGCGCCACCAAGCGGGCCCGCGCGGACGCGGGCATCCAGGGCGCGGCCGGCACCCGGGACGCCGATGACCTGCTGCGCGATGTAGCGATGTTCCTGCGCCTGGTCGAGCGGATGCTCGTGCTCCAGCCGGTCCTGCCGCAGCCGCGGCCCGAGCAGCCGGATGCGGGGTGAGTGCCGGGGCTTCGGGAGCGGTGGCGCGCAGGCAATAGGGTGGGGATGAACCGTCCCCACCCCCGCCTCACCAGGCGGAGCCACGCCGAGGAGTAACCGTGTCGGACCCGATGCGCCCCCGTGCTTCCCTCCGTACCGCCGTGGTCTGGGAGGTACTGAAAGAGGCCCTCGACCGGCAGGTGAAGGCGAGCGGGCGGGAGGCGCTCGACGTGCTCGACACCGGCGGCGGCAGCGGCAAGTTCGCCGTGCCCGTCGCCGCGCTCGGCCATCGCGTCACGGTGGTGGACCCGAGCCCCAACGCGCTGTTCGCCCTCGAGCGACGGGCCGCCGAGGCCGGGGTCGCGGAGCGGGTGAGCGGGGTGCAGGGCGATGTGCACGGACTCTTCGACGTGGTCGAGCCCGGCACGTACGACGCGGTGCTCTGCCATGGCGTCCTGGAGTACGTGGACGACCCGGCCGAAGGCGTACGCAACGTGGCGGGCGCACTGCGCGAGACCGGTGTCCTCAGCCTGCTGGCCGCCGGGCTCGGCGGCGCCGTGCTCGCCCGCGCCCTGGCAGGGCACTTCACAGAGGCCCGGCACGCCCTGACCGACCCGGCCGGGCGCTGGGGCGAGGGCGACCCGGTGCCGCGCCGCTTCAGCGCCGAGCAGCTGACCGGCCTCGTCGAGGGGGGCGGTCTGCGGGTCGGCTCGGTGCACGGCGTACGGGTCTTCGCCGACCTGGTGCCGGGCGTCCTGGTGGACACCGAGCCCGGCGCCCTGGACGCCCTCATCAAGCTGGAGGCCGCGGCCGCCGAGCAGCCGGCCTTCCACGCCGTCGCCACCCAGCTGCACATCCTGGGCGAGAAGGGCTGAACCGGGCCTGGGACCGGGTTCTCGGGGTACTGGGGAATCGGGCCGGGGACGCAGTTCCCGGGCTGCCTGTTCTCAGGGGTGAAAAACGGTCGCGGTGGCCGGAACTCCGGTAACGGGTGGAACAGGAGCAGTGAGCCGGAAGCGCCGCATCCGGCGCAGTCCTCCTGATCAGGGGCGCAACCGCAGACGGAGTAGGCCACAGGCCCCCCGATCAGGGCCTGTGACCCGTATGATCGAGGGACACCGACCGGCATGACGGCCGTACCGCTGGGGAATGAACGCCTCAGCTTCGGGTGCCATGACGGGCCGGAATGGCGAATTGGCGTAGAGGGGCGGGTTTCACGGGGGCGATTCCCTGCCTATCCTGAAGGGGACCCCCGGTCGCCCCGGCGACTGCACGATGAGGAGGGACTCCGTGCCGCTCTCAGAGCACGAGCAGCGCATGCTCGAGCAGATGGAGCGAGCGCTGTACGCCGAAGATCCCAAGTTCGCGACAGCGCTTGAGGGAAGCGGGCTGCGTACGTACACCCGGAAGCGGGTCTACCAAGCGGTCGCCGGCTTTCTTGTGGGAATCGCGCTCCTCATGGCAGGAATGGTCGCGCAGCAGATCTGGATCAGCGTGGTGGGATTCCTCGTCATGCTCGGCTGTGCGGTGCTCGCGGTAACCGGTTGGCGCAAGGCGCCCAAGCCGGGCGAGCAGGCCCCTGGTACGGCGGCCGGTCAGGGCGGGACAGCTCCCCCGACCACGCGGCGTCAGGGCCGGCAGCGGCGGTCGATGATGGACCGCATCGAGCAGCGCTGGCAGCGGCGCCGCGAAGAGGGTCACTGACTTAAGGCTCACCCGACGTGGGTGTGGGGCGGACGCTTCGGCGTCCGCCCCACACCCACGTCGTCGTTCGGGGCGCCCTTCGCACGGGATGCCCTGCGGACCCCGGTCCGACGCCGCCGCGCGGCAGTGACGGTGCGGACGCCGCCGGCAATGAGGGGTGCGCGGGCCGAAGCCCCCGCACCCCTCACACCGCTACTTGGCCCGGCGCGGAACCAGCCGCTCGAAGCTCCACCGGCCCCCGCCCCAGCGCTCCTTGAGAGCGGACCAGCGGTCCGAGAAGGCCCAGCCCACCCGGACGGCCGAACGCGGGGCGAACGTCGCGCGCAGCCGGGTGCCACGGCTCATCGTGGCCCGCAGACCGGCCCGTACCGTACGGACGTCCTCGGCCACACCGGGCGCCGGGCGTGGCGTCGGAGCGTAGAGCACCTGCTCCACCGCCGCCGCGAGCCGGTGCACCGCCTCGGCCGCGTCGATCTCCAGCTCACCGAGCCGGACGATCCGGGCCGCCGCCTTGCGCGGGGTCTGCGCCTCATCGGGCGCGATGCCGTAGTCCCAGGCCGTATCCGTGACTTCGAGCCACGCGGCCAGCGTTCTCGCCGCCCCGTCCGCCGGTGTACGGCCCCCTGAACCGAGCCGTATCCCACGGACCCGCGTGCGCCACATCAGGGGCAGCAACGGCACCCCGATGAGGAGCAGTACGGCCGCCGAGATCCCGAGATACGTGCCCCAAGGCGTCCCGCCGCCCGAACCGCTCCCTGCCGCACCCGGCTCCTGCGACCCGCACTCGCCGAAGCGGCGCAGATCCGCGGGGCACGAGTCCGAGGGCGACGGGGAGTCCTCGCCACTCGGCGCCGTCGAGCTCGAGGACGAGGGCGCCGCCGTGGTCGGGGAGTCCGACGGAGTCTCCTCACGGGTGTAGTCGGGCGCCGTACCACGCGTCGGCGTCGGCTCGAAGCGGGTCCAGCCCACGCCCTCGAAGTACAGCTCGGGCCAGGCGTGGGCGTCGCGGAGTCCGACCGACATCGCCCCGTCCGAGGTCGGCGAACCGGGCGTGAAGCCCACCGCGACCCGGGAGGGGATGCCGAGGGTGCGGGCCATCGAGGCCATCGCGAAGGAGAAGTGGACGCAGAAGCCCTGCTTGTCCTTCAGGAAGCGGCTGATCGCCGCCGACCCGCTGCCCGCGGTGACCTTGGTGTCGTACGAGAACCCGCCGCTGACCGCGAACCAGTCCTGCAGCTTGACGGCCATCTCGTACTGATTGGTGGCGCCCTCGGTCACCTTGAGCGCGGTGTCGGACACATCGCGCGGCAGCGAATCGGGTACGTCGGTGAACTCGTCCTCGATGTCCGCGTTGGGCGCCGGAGCCCCGGCCAGCTTGGCCGCCGTCGGCCGCACGACCAGGCTGCCGACCCGGTAGTCCTTGCCCTTGGTCGTCTCCCCGCGGTCGCCCACGACGGCGCGCCCGATCGGCTCGAAGCGCCAGTTGCCGTCGATGTCGACCGCGGTCGCGGGATACGGCATCGGCAGCCAGTCCTGCGCGTAGTCGTCGGCGGCCGTGATCTCGGTCGTGACCTCCTTGGCGTCCACGTCGCCGCTGAGCCCGCGGGGCTGCGGGAACGGCGAGGGCACCTCGGTGATCGCACGTTCCGCCGGCTTCCAGGCCGTGCCGTCGAACTGGTCGAGCGACACGATCCGCAGGTACATGTCCTGGTTGGACTCGGAGTTCGTGCGGTACCTGAGGACCTCGCGGTCGTTCGGCTGGTTGAGGCTGTTCTGCAGCGAGACCAGCGGGTTGACCGCCGAGATCGTCCCGCCACCGCCACCGCCGCCTCCGGTGAACACGCCGCGCAGCGTCGAGCCGTTGCCGGTCCCGGCCAGGTTCTCGCCGGCCACCGCCTCGTACACGGTGATCCCGCCCATCGTCACGCCGAAGACGACGACGGCGGCGAGCGCCGGCCGCTTCCAGCTGCGCAGTCGCTTGCCCTGCACGGGCGAGACGGCATACGAGGCATCGGCCGGCGGGGCGGCAAGGGTCTCGCCATGGGGGCCGACCACCGTGCCGAGGAACTGAGTCGGCCGCTCGTTCCGGCCCCCGGAGCCAAGAGCCCCCAGGACCATGGTGCGGTCCGCCGCCGGCAGTGCCTGCGTGGCGTCCGCGGGGTCCACGGTGCCGAGGACCTGCGTGGCGTCGGCGGGGTCCACGGTGCCGAGGACCTGCGTGGCGTCGGCGGGGTCCACGGTGCCGAGGACCTGGGTGGCATCGGCGGGATCCACTGTGCTCAGTATCTGCGTGGCGTCGGCCGCGTTCGTGGCGCCCAACACCCGTGCGACCTCGGAGGACTTGAGCAGCTGCGTCTTGTCGGCAGGGGCGCCGGGGGCGGCGCCTGCGGCCGGCGACGGTGCCGGCTCCGCGAGACCGTCGAGCGGAATCGGCGGCACGTCCACCACACCCGGGCGCCAAGTCGTCATCATCGCCGGGGCGTTCGGGGCCGCCGGGGCGGTGGACGGCTGCGCGCCGCAATCCGCCTCGGTCTCTGCGCGGAACGTCTCCGGCACCGGACGGCCGTCCCCCGCCACCGGTATCTGCCGGGCGCGCACCGGCTTCGCCTTCACCGCGACCTCGCGCACCTGCTCGCCGGTGCGCTTGAAGAAGTGCTGGAACACCGGGCCGCCACAGGTGGCCACAATGCTCATCACGCCGGCGCCGAGGATCGTGCCGTACACCCCGAAACTGGACGCCAACTTCGCGGCCAGCACGGCCGCGAGCGCACCGCCCGCGACCTGGGGCACATTGACGTCAATGCGCTTCTTCTTGTCCTCTGCTCCGGTTTCCGACTGCTGAGCCATCCCCGTCCCTTGATCGCCGTCTCGCCTGACTGCTACCAAGAAGGGACTTTTGGGCGAAGCGGATAGTTCCGTTTCGGGAGTTTCTGTGAAGCAGCACACCCCTGTAAGCAGGGGATATGGAAGCGGCAGGGGTCAACTCCCTTGCCCAGGGACAACTTCGGCGGCGCGCCGGTCCACCCAGGTGGCCCGAATGGAGTACTGTGACGAGCCCTGGGTTCGGACTCCCGCCTGGGTACCCAGGGGCCCGTCAGGGACCCTCGGGAGGGGGATCGCTGCACAGGGTGACCGCGGGTGACCGATCTGCCCGACTTCGGTCACTTTGCGTGGTGAATAGGTAACCGTGCCATAACGGCGATCAAGGACCCATGCCCGACACGCCGGGCAACTCGGCAAGGTTGTGGCAGGCTGCACCCGGGCAGGCCACACTCGACTAGCGGAAGCAGCGACGCACGTGACGTCGGCAGGCACCACCCGGGAGGTCCCCATGCCCGAACTGCGTGTCGTGGCCGTCTCCAATGACGGCACACGGCTGGTGCTGAAGGCTGCGGACTCAACGGAGTACACCCTTCCGATCGACGAACGCCTGCGCGCCGCTGTGCGCGGCGACCGGCCAAGGCTCGGCCAGATCGAGATCGAAGTCGAGTCGAATATGCGCCCGCGCGACATCCAGGCGCGTATACGAGCAGGTGCGACCGCGGAAGAGGTCGCCCAGCTCGCCGGCATTCCGGTCGATCGCGTACGCCGCTTCGAAGGTCCCGTGCTCGCGGAGCGCGCCTTCATGGCCGAGCGTGCCCGGAAGACTCCTGTCCGCCGCCCCGGTGAGAACGCAGGACCCCAGCTCGGCGAGGCCGTGCAGGAGCGGCTGCTCCTTCGCGGCGTCGACAAGGAAACCGTCCAGTGGGACTCGTGGCGTCGTGACGACGGCACGTGGGAGGTCCTGCTCGTCTACCGGGTCGCGGCCGAACCGCATTCGGCGAGCTGGACCTACGATCCGCCGCGGCGTCTGGTCGCGGCCGTCGACGACGAGGCGCGCTCGCTGATCGGCGAGTCCGACGACATCGCGGCGCCCGAGCCCAGCTTCCCGTTCGTGCCGCGGATCGCCCGCCTTCCGCGCGACCGGCCCCTTGACCGTGCGCTCGACCGGCAGCTGGACCGTCCCGAGCGGCCCGAACGGCAGATTCCTGCGCCGACGCCGGAGCCCGTCGAGGAGTCCACCACCGCGGAGCGCGATTCGCTCACCAGCCTCCTGGAGGCGGTGCCGAGTTTCCGTGGCGATCTCGTGGTGCCGGAGCGTCCGTCGCCGGCCGCTTCGGCCTCCGCGCCGACGGCTCCGGTGGAGCGGACGGTCGAAGAGCCGCCCGCGCCCGAGCCGGAGGTCGAGGAGCCGCCGGCCCCCGCGGCTTCGGCAGGTTCCGCGTATGCGGATGTCCTGATGCCGCGCACGGTCGCAGGTCACCGTGACCGCCTTGTCGGCACCACGGACCGGCAGGCCGAGGCGGACGGTGTCCGGCCGGGTCGCCGTGCGGCGGTGCCGAGTTGGGACGAGATCGTGTTCGGTACGCGGCGCAAGAAGAAGGACTGAGTCCCGCTGTGACGTGAGGGCCCGCACCGTTTGGGTGCGGGCCCTCACGTATGGATTACGGGTTCGGTCCCGTAGCCACCGAGCGCTACGGGTTCGGTCCCGTAGCCACCGGGCGCTACGGGTTCGGTCCCGTAGCCACCGGGCGGGACTCGTCCGCGGACCACTCCGACCACGAACCCACGTACAGCTCCGCGTCGATGCCCGCGACGGCGAGGGCGAGGACCTCGTGGGCGCCCGAGACGCCCGAGCCGCAGTAGACGCCGACGCGGGGGGCCTCTTCGCTGCCCAGGGCGCTGAAGCGGGCCGCGAGATCGGCGGCCGGCAGGAAGCGGCCGTCGGCGCCCACGTTCTCGGTGGTGGGCGCGGAGACCGCGCCCGGGATGTGGCCGCCGACCCGGTCGATGGGCTCCACCTCACCGCGGTAGCGCTCGCCCGCGCGGGCGTCGAGGAGGAGGCCTTCGCGCGCGAGGGCCGCGGCGCCGTCGGCGTCGAGCAGCGGTACGGCGCCCGGGCGCGGGACGAAGTCCCCCGGCTCGACCGAAGGGGGCTCGGTGGAGAGTTCGCCGTCCCATGCCGCGAGGCCGCCGTCGAGGACCCGTACCGACGGGTGGCCGGCCCAGCGAAGGAGCCACCAGGCGCGGGCCGCGGCCCAGCTCTGGCCGCCGTCGTAGACGACGACGGGGCGGTCCTGCCGTACGCCTGCCGCGCGCATCGCCTCGGCGAACACCTCGAGGTCGGGCAGCGGGTGACGGCCGCCGGTGCCCGCAGGACCGGCGAGCGCGGTGTCGAGGTCGACGTAGACGGCGCCCGGGATATGCCCGGCCGCGTAGGCGGCGCGGCCGTCGAAGGACGGCTCGCCCGCGGCCTTGGCCAGCGTGAGCTGCCAGCGGACATCGAGAAGTACCGGCGGGTACTGCCCCTTCGACTCGCTCGCAAGTTCGGCAGCGGAGATGATGGCATTCATGGGCACATCCTTGCGCAAAGCCTGTTCGCGCCGGGAAGGGGCCATTACCGTGCACCGCCGGGAAGGGTGAGCGGGAGCGAAACGGGCATGCTGCTCACGACATGCGCCCCGAGGAGAGAGTGACGATGACCGAGTCAGCAGCTCGGCACGCGCCCGGCACGCCCTGCTGGGTGAGCCTGATGGTGCACGGCCTGGCCGGTACGCAGAGGTTCTACGGTGCACTTTTCGGCTGGGAGTTCCTGCCCGGTCCGCAGCAGCTCGGCCCGTATGTGCGCGCGCTGCTCGACGGCCATGAGGTGGCCGGTATCGGCGTGATGCCGCACGACCGGCATCTGCCCATCGCCTGGACCCCCTATCTCGCCTCGGACGATCTGGACACCACCGCCGACACCATCCGCCACAGCGGCGGCACCGTCGGCGTGGGACCGCTGGAGGCGGACCGCGCGGGTCGGCTGCTGATCGCGTCGGACCCGGCCGGCGCCGTGTTCGGGGTGTGGCAGGCGGCGGAGCACGGCGGCATCGGCGGTGCGGGGCGGCCCGGCACCCCCGTGTGGAACGAGCTGGTGACGCGGGACACCGCCTCGGTCGCGAAGTTCTACCGGGCGGTCTTCGGATTCGGCGAAGAGCCCGTCGTCTCCGCGGACTTCGACTATCTGGCGCTCTCCGTGGAGGGCCGCGCGGTGGCCGCGATCCACGGCGTGGGCCATGGGCTGCCGCGTGATCGCGGTGCGCACTGGACGACCTTCTTCGAAGTCGAGGACGTGGACGAGACGGTGCGGCGGGTCGGCGAGCTCGGCGGCCATGTGCTGCGCGGCCCGCACGACAGCGGGCACGGCCTGATGGCCACCGTGGCGGATCCGGAAGGCGCGGCGTTCAACGTCGTACGGAGCGCTGCCGAGTAGCGCTCCTTGCACTGGCCTAAAGTTGCATTCCGTACCAAAACGTACGAATGACCGGGCCGTACGAGTGCAGGAGTCAGTGCATGCCGGAGCCGAAGCGTCGCCGCCTGAGCCGGCGGACGTCCAAGATCCTGCTCGGCACGGGCGCCGTGGTGGTGCTCGCGGCGGCCAACGCGCCCGCCGTCTACGACTTCGCCTCGACCCAGTACCACGCGTACGAGATCGACCAGCCCGAGTACAAGGCCGAGCGCGGGCGGTGGAGCCTCGTGGACGTGCCCGAGGAGTTCCGGATCAACACGATCCACGCGGCGCTCCTGCACACGGGCAAGGTGCTGCTCGTGGCCGGGTCGGGCAACGACGCCAAGCAGTTCGACGCGAAGACCTTCCGTACGGTCCTGTGGGATCCGAAGGAGAACACCTTCGAGAATATCCCCACGCCCGCCGACCTGTTCTGCGCGGGGCACACCCAACTCCCGGACGGCAGACTGCTCGTGGCGGGCGGGACGCAGCGGTACGAGACCCTCGAAGGCGATGTCGAGAAGGCCGGCGGCCTGATGATCGTCTACAACGAGAACCCGGACGAGCCGAAAACGCTGCCCAAGGGGACCCGGTTCACCGGACGCGAGAACGGCAAGACCTTCGAGTCGCACGCGAGCGTCGTCGTGCCGCGCGCGAAGAAGAAGACCGATCCGGGGACCGGAAAGGCCGAGGTCACCGCGTCCAGCGCCCGGGTGTACGTCGAGGCCCTGGAGAAGGGGCCGCGGCATCAGACCGGTACGCAGGACCAGTACCGCGTCTTGGGGCTCGAAGGCGACGAGAAGCAGAACATCTACGGCATCGCGCAGAAGCTGTCGTTCGACAAGAAGGACTTCCAAGGGATCAAGGACACCTTCGAGTTCGACCCGGTGGCCGAGCGGTATGTCCAGGTCGATCCGATGCATGAGGCGCGCTGGTACCCGACGCTGACGACGCTGGAGGACGGGAAGGTCCTGTCGGTGTCCGGGCTCGACGACATCGGGCAGGTCGTGCCGGGCAAGAACGAGATCTATGACCCGCGGAAGAAGGAGTGGGAGTTCCTGCCGAAGGCGCGGTTCTTCCCCACGTATCCCGCGCTCTTCCTCGCCTGGGACGGGCGGATCTTCTACACCGGCTCCAATGCCGGGTACGGGCCCGACGACCAGGGGCGCGAGCCGGGGATCTGGGATCTGGACAGCAACAAGTTCACCAAGGTGCCCGGGATCAGCGACCCGGACATCCTCGAGACCTCGATGTCGGTGCTCCTTCCGCCCGCGCAGGAGCAGCGGTACATGGTGCTCGGGGGCGGCGGGGTCGGCGAGTCGGCCAAGTCCACGGACAGGACGCGTCTGGTGGATCTGCGCGAGGACGAGCCGCGCTTCCGTGAGGGGCCGCGGCTGTACGACAAGGCCCGCTATCCCAGCAGTGTGATCCTGCCGGACGACACGGTCCTGACGGCCAACGGGTCGGGTGACTACCGCGGGAAGTCCGACAGCAATGTGCTGAAGGCGGCGATCTACGATCCGGAGACGGACAAGTTCACGGCCGCCGCCGATCCGCTCGTGGGCCGCAACTACCACTCGGGCGGGCTGCTGTTGCCGGACGGACGGGTGATGACCTTCGGCTCCGATTCGCTCTTCTCCGACAAGGCCAACTCCAAGAAGGCGAAGTTCGACCAGAGCCTGGAGATCTACACCCCGCCGTATCTGCACCAGGGCGGTGCGCGTCCGGTGCTGCGGGATCCGGAGGGCGGGCGGCGGACGGTGAAGCTCGGCTCCACGGTGGCGTACGACAGCGACGACCCGAAGGCGATCAGCAGGGTGCGGCTGATCCGGCCGGGCTCCTTCACGCATGTGACCAATGTCGAACAGCGGTCGATCGCGCTGGACTTCGACCGTACGGAGAAGGGCGTGGAGGTCACGCTGCCGCAGAATCCGGCGCTTGTGCCGCCCGGCTGGTACATGCTGACGGCCGTCGACGACCGTGGAGTGCCGTCCGAGGCGGTGTGGGTGCATGTGCCGGTGGCGGCGGACGCGCCGACGCATGAGACGACGGACGAGGATCCGGAGCCGGCGCTCAAGTAGCTCGGTGAGCCTGGATGTGGCGTTATCGATCGATTTGGCACAAGTGAGGGTCGGCCCTTACCGTTGTTGACGCACCGGGAAATCGCCGTCGGATGACGGTGGATCCTGATGTACGACCCTCCCGGCCGAGATCGCCGGGAGTGGACGGCAAGAGAAAGTAGTACCAGCGTCGGCTGCCTGCCCAGGCCGCCTCTCAGGACGCGAAGGGCATACCCAGATGATCGTTCCTGGGTTCCCTGGTGCTACTCACAGCTCGAATCCCCTTCAGCTCCGTCACCGGGAACCCCATCCCAGAGACGGAGTTCTTCCATGTCCGAGCAGATCCAGACCCAGACCCAGACCCAGACCGAGCGCAACAAGCAGATCGTCGTGGACTACTACCGGACGGCTTTCGGCGGTGACCCGGAGAAGGCGATCGCGGACCACTTCGGCCCGGTCTACGTCCAGCACAACCCGGACGCGGCCGACGGCCCGGAGGCCTTCACCGGCTTCGTGACGTGGCTGCGCGGTGAGTACCCGGACCTGAAGCTCGACATCAAGCGCGTCATCGCCGAGGGCGACATGGTCGTCACGCACTCCCACCTCGACCTGGAGCCGGGCAACCCGCAGAACCCGGGCCGCGCCCTCGCGGACTACTTCCGCCTGGAGAACGGCAAGGTCGTGGAGCACTGGGACGTGATCCAGGACGTCCCGCTGAACGCCGCCAACGGCAACGGGATGTTCTGAGGCGGCTGCGCGAGCCGGTTGCGGGGGGGCGCTGTCGGCCGCGTATAGGCGGTATGTCGGTGACGGGTGCGACGGTGAAGGTCTTCGTTCGTCTGTCGCAGCCCCGAGGAGTACGTCATGTCCGCGTCCCGCACCTGGAACGTGCGCCGTCTCCCCGCCGCCCGCGACCGTACGGCCCTGGTCACCGGGGCGAACGCCGGGATCGGCTACTTCGTGGCCGAGCAGCTGGCCGCGGCCGGTGCCACCGTGGTCCTCGCCGCCCGCAGCGCCGCGAAGGCCGAGACGGCGATGGCGTCCATCCGGTCCCGTACCCCGGACGCCCGGCTGCGCCACGTACCCCTGGATCTGGCCGATCCGGCCTCCGTGAAGGCCGTGGTGGACCATCTGGACACCGACCGGCTCGACGCGCTGATCCACAACGCGGGCATCGCGCTCGACGATCCGCCGCGCCGACTCGACGCGTACGGCCGTGAGTTGATGTTCGCCACGAACCACCTCGGCCACTTCGCCCTCACCCAGTGGCTGGCCCCGCTGCTCGCCGCCGCACCGGCCGGGCGCGTGGTCACGGTGGGGAGCTTCGCGGCCCGTTCGGAGCGGCTCGATCTGGACGATCTGCAGTCGGTTCAGGACTACGACGCCAAGCGCTCCTACGGCCGCTCGAAGCTGGCGCAGATGTCGTTCGGGTTCGAACTCGACCGCCGGCTGCGGGCGCTCGACAGCGGTGTCCTCAGCGTGGTCGCCCACCCCGGCGGCGCCCTTGACTCGCTGACCCCGCCGCGTGCCGGGCTGCACGCGGCCGGCCGTGCCGCGCGGGTCGCCGCCCTGCCGGCGCGGGCCGTGCTGCAGGGAAAGGAGGCCGGTGCCTGGCCGATCGTGCGGGCCGCCCTCGACCCCGGGGTGCGGGGCGGCGAGCTGTGGGGCCCGCGGGTCTTCAAGCTGCGCGGTGTCCCCCGGCGTGAGCCGGTCCCGGCCCATATGGCCGACCCGGAGACGGCGACCCGGTTGTGGGCGGCGAGTTGCGAGCTGACGGGGACGGATCCGCATCTCGGGTTCTGCTGAGTGCGTCGAGCTCCCCTGAGGGGCCGTACAACGAGCGGGACCGGCGCCTCCGCGTGAGCGGAGGTACCGGTCCGAGGGTTCCGTGTGCTCAGCCCCAGGCTCCCGCAATCTGGCGGGTCGTGGCGTTGAGGCGGTTGAAGAGGTTCGTCACGCCGATCATCAGGATGATCGCGGCCAGCTGCTTCTCGTCGAAGTACGAGGCGGCCGCGTCCCACACCTCGTCGCTCACCGGGTCGGAACGGTCCGCGAGCCGGGTCGCCGCCTCGGCGAGGGCGAGGGCCGCGCGCTCCTCGTCGGAGAAGTAGGGGGCCTCGCGCCAGGCCACGACCGTGGCGAGCTGCTCGTCGGTGACACCGGACTTGCGGGCGGTCTTGGTGCCGCCGTCGACGCAGGCGCTGCAGCCGTTGATCTGGCTGGCCCGCAGGTGGACGAGTTCGAGGATCTTTCCGTCGACTCCGCCGGAGTGCACGGCCTTGAAGAGGCCCTGGATGGACTGCATGGCGTCGGGGAGAACGGCGGCGGGGTTCTGCATACGGGACTGCATCTCTGGTTCCTCCTTGAGGGCCGGGCTTCCGGCTTCTCGTCGTGGGCCGGGCTTCCGGCCTGTCCGTCCGCCCCGTTCCGTCGGGGCGATGACTCCATAACAGCCCCGGCGGGGGTGGTGCGGCGATGGCCGTGGGACACCGTGGGACAGGCGAAAAGCCCCTGGACAGCGGCGATGCGGCGAGGAAAACTTCGGCGGGGGCGGGACAGGGA
>NZ_JAAKZW010000174.1 GCF_011044995.1 Streptomyces mesophilus
CACCGCCCCCGAAGCCCCCGGCCATCCCTGGCGGCACGCAGGCCCAGCAGGTGCTCGGCCTGGTCAACGCGGAGCGGGCCAAGGCGGGTTGCTCGCCGGTGAAGCTGGACAGCCGCCTGTCGAAGGCCGCGCAGCTGCACAGCGAGGACATGTCGGCGAACGACTACTTCAGCCACACCAGCCAGGACGGCCGCACCTTCACCGACCGCGCGGCCGCCCAGGGCGTCGACAACGCGGGCGCCGAGAACATCGCCCGCGGCCAGAGCTCCGCGCAGAGCGTGATGGACGCGTGGATGAACTCGGAGGGCCACCGCGCGAACATCCTCAACTGCGGCTTGAAGACCATGGGGTTGGGGGTCGTGACGAGCGACTGGACCTGGACGCAGATGTTCGGCTGGTAGCGCGCCAACCCTCGTCCGTCGCGCGGCCGGTGGAGAGGCACGGTCCACCGGCCGCCGATGTGTCAGGCGCCGCTGTCCACCGGGCGGAACTCGCTGGTCGCGGCGGCGGACTGTGCCTAGGATCCCGGGCCATGGACATCGCCACGCACATTGCCGCCCTGCGCACCGAGGGGCGGCTCCTTGCCGCCGACGCCGAGGCCGCCGGGCCCGATGCGGCTGTCTCCACCTGTCCGGGGTGGCAGGTGCGGGATCTGCTGCGGCACACCGGTGCGGTGCACCGTTGGGCCACCTCCTACCTGGTGGAGAAGCACACCTCGGGCCGCCCCATGGGCGCGGCACCGGACGTGGACGGCGATGCGTTGGTCGCCTGGTTCCGCGAGGGACATGAACTGCTCGTCGAGGCGCTGGAGGAGGCGCCCGACGACCTGGAGTGCTGGGCGTTCCTGCCGGCTCCCTCTCCCCGCGCGTTCTGGGCGCGGCGCCAGGCGCACGAGACCGCGGTGCACCGGGTCGACGCGGAGTCGGCCCTGGTGCGGCCTGAGCCCCGGACCCTCGACTCCGCCTTCGCCGCCGACGGAATCGATGAGCTGCTGCGCGGCTTCCACGCCCGGGACAGGAGCCGGGTCCGCAGCGAGGAGCCCAAGGTGCTGCGGGTGCGCACCACCGACGAGGACGCGGTGTGGACCGTACGCCTCTCGGAGAAGCCCCCGGTCACGACCCCGGATGCCGAGGGCGAGGCCGACTGCGAGATCAGCGGACCGGCCGGGCGCCTGTATCTGGCGCTGTGGAACCGGCTGCCCCTGCCGGACATCAGCGGGGACGCCGCTGTGGCCCGCCTCTGGCGGGAGACCTCGGGCGTCTGATGCACTGGCTGCCATGGGCAGCCGCACACAGGCGCAACGGGACGCCATCACGGTCGAGATCGGCTACGCGTTCCTCTCCGGCGCGTGCCTCGCCGTGCTGGCGTTCGCCGCGGTGGCCGGTCCGGGATGGATCTTCGACTTCCCGCTGGGGGTGCGGAAGGTCCTGGTGACAATCGGGACCGTCCTCGCGCTGCTCGCCTTTCTTGTCCGGGTCATCACGGTCCTGTGGCGTTTCCAGAACGCCACCCGTCAGCCCAGCCAGCCCGGCCGCACCAGCCCCGACTCGTAGGCCAGCACGACCAGTTGGGCCCGGTCACGGGCGCCCAGCTTGACCATGGTGCGGCTGACGTGGGTCTTAGCCGTCAGCGGGGAGACCACGAGCCTGCGGGCGATCTCGTCATTGGACAGACCGATACCGACCAGCGCCATCACCTCGCGCTCCCGCTCGGTGAGTTCGCCGAGGCTCTGCTCGATCGCCGGTTCCTTGGAACGCGCCGCGAACTCGGCGATCAGCCGCCGTGTCACGCCCGGCGAAAGGAGCGCGTCCCCGTCCACCACCGCCCGTACCGCGCGCAGGAGTTCCTCGGGCTCGGTGTCCTTGACCAGGAAGCCCGAGGCGCCGGCGCGGATGGCCTCGAAGACATACTCGTCGAGCTCGAACGTCGTCAGCATCACGACCTTCACCGCGGCGAGTTCGCCGTCGTCGGTGATACGGCGGGTCGCGGCCAGGCCGTCGAGCAGCGGCATCCGGATGTCCATCAGGACGACGTCCGGGCGCAGTTCGCGCACCAGGCGCACGGCCTCCTCACCGTCCGCCGCCTCACCGGCCACCTCGATGTCGGCCTGGGCGTCGAGCAGCGCCTTGAATCCGGCACGGACCAGTGACTGGTCGTCGGCGAGCAGTACCCGGATCATGGCGAAGTCTCCTTGGGTCGCAGCGGAATCACGGCCCGCACCTGGAAACCGCCGTCCTGGCGCGGGCCGGCCTCGATCGTGCCACCCAGCGCCGCCGCCCGCTCCCGCATTCCGGCAAGCCCGTTGCCGCTGCCGCCCGCGTCGGCCTGCGTGGCGGGACCGTCGTCGTCGACCCGTAGCTCCAGTTCACGGGTCCTGTAGCCGAGGGTGACCCGGGCGTGCCGCGAGCCCGAGTGCCGTACGACATTGGTCAGCGCTTCCTGGACGATACGGAATGCCGCGAGGTCCGTGCCCGGTGCGAGCGCCACCTGCTTGCCCTCCCGGCCCACCTCGACGGTGAGTCCGGCGCTCGCGGCCTGCTGCACCAGTTCGGGCAGTCGGTCGAGACCGGGCGTGGGTGCCCGTGGGGCGTCGCCGGGCGCCCGCAGGGATTCGAGGACCTGACGGACCTCGCCGAGCGCCTCCTTGCTGGCCGACTTGATGGTGGTCAGCGCGGTGCGGGCCTGCTCCGGGTCGGCGTCGAGCAGCGCGAGTCCGACGCCCGCCTGCACATTGATGACCGAGATGGAGTGCGCCAGGACGTCATGCAGTTCGCGGGCGATCCGCAACCGCTCCTCGTCGGCCCTGCGGCGCGCCGCCTCGGCCCGCTCGGCACGCTCCTTGGCCCACTGCTCGCGCCGCGAACGGGCCAGCTCGGCGACCGCGACGATGGCCACCACCCAGGCGGCGACGACCAGTTCACCGCTCCACGACGCGGCGGTGTCACCGTCGGGCGGAAGCCAGCGGTACAGCCAGTGGGAGATCAGCAGATGCCCGAGCCACAGCATCCCGATCGCCGCCCACGCCGCACGCCGGTGGCCGGCGACGACCGCGGCGAACACCGAGAGGGCGACGGTGACGAAGACCGGTCCGTACGGATATCCGGCGCCGAGGTAGAGCATCGTGGTGGCCGCGACGCCGAACACCACCGGCACGGGGTACTTCTTGCGCAGCAGCAACAGCGCGGTGCCGATGAAGAGCACGGCCCGCGCGAACACATCGAGCTCGGCCCGGTAGTCGGTCTGCGCGTGTGCGGCGAAGGTGCTGCCCATCTGCACGAAGACCGTGACCACGAGCGTGGAGATCCAGGGCAGACCGCCGCGCTCCACCCACCTCAGCAGGCCGGGCGGCCCGCCGCGCCACGGCGGTCCGTGGGAACCGTCGCGCCACGGCGGTCCGCCCCAGGAGCGCGTCGGGGACCCGGGGGTGTGCTGCTCTGCCATACCGCCACGCTAGACCTCGTGGACCTGCGGCGACGTCAGCCGTGAGGGGTGAGCGTGTGTACTCCCCGTGAAGTACGCGGCGGGTACGGGCCGCCTCCCCCGGCGGAAAACCGATCGCCCGCTGCCGCCGGGCCCTGGCACAGTGACCCACCATGACCGACTTGGAGCTGGCGACCGCCGCGGATGTCCGGCTGATGCAGACGCTGGCGCAGCGGGTCACCGCCACCCGCCCGGAGCTGATCAACGCGGACGCGTCGTACGGCGAACTGGCCTGGATCTGGGGCAAGGGCCATGCCGCTCAGGGTGCGCACTGGCCGCGCAAGCTCTGGTTCGCGGGCAAGGCAGGTGCTGACGGCGGCGAGCCGGTCGCTTGGGCATGGGCCCAGCTGCCACGGCAGGTGAAGCTGAGCGACGGGTCGGTGAAGGACATCACCGGCGCGTATCTCGCGTATCAGATCGACCCCGGCCACGCCGAGCTCGTCGACGAGGTGATCGCCTGGTACGACCACGTGGCCGTGGGCCTCGAACGCACCGTGCTGCCGAGCGCCGGCGACACATACGCCCTCGAGCGCTGGGCCGCGCACGGCTACACGTCGGACCCGTCCGAGCTCGGGGACCACGGCTCGTGGACCCAGCTCAACGAGCGGGACCTCACCGATCTGGAAGAACCGGTACTCGCCGACGGTTTCCGCTTCCTCACCGCCGACGAAGCGGGCCCCGAAGCCGCGGTCCGGGCCCATGTCGATGCCTGGCACACCTCGGCCTACTCCGTCGAGGCGTACGAGTCGGTACGGGCGACGGCGGGATACCGCGGCGATCTGCACCTGCTGGTGCGGGCCCCGGACGGGACGATGGCCTGCTCGGCGATCATGTGGCTGGACGAGGTGAACCGGACCGCCGAGTTCGAGCCGGTCGGCACCCACCCCGCGTACCGCCGCCGAGGCCTGGCGCGGGCGCTCCTGCTGCAGGGCATGCACCTGGCCCGCGCGGCGGGGGCCACGCACATGACCGTCGCCTGCCTGGGAGCTCCCGGATATCCCGCTGCGCGCGGCCTGTACTACAGCCTCGGCTTCCGCCCGTTCACGCGCGACACCCCGCTCATCAAGCCCGCGACCGCCCCGGTCGTCACGCCTGCGACTGCTCGGGACTCCGCTCCAGCTCCTGACCGGGACTCCGGTCCAGAGCGCTGACCACCCGCCGCGCCATCGGATGCGTCCGTACGATCTCGGCCAGCGAGGTCGAGCCCTGCACGATGCGTACGAATACGTTCCAGGCGGGCCGGAACCCGGTGATCGCGGCGTGCAGCATCCCGGGCCTGCGCTCGAACAGGGTCAGCACCCGGCGGCCCATGTTCATCTCGACGCCGAGGCCCGCCTTGACGGCGAAGGCGTAGTTGAGTGCCTGCCGCCGTGCGTCGACCGCGTCCTGCGCCTCCGCGATCCGCACGGCCCACTCCCCCGCGAGCCGTCCCGAGCGCAGTGCGTACGAAATGCCCTCGCGGGTCCACGGTTCGAGCAGCCCGGCCGCGTCACCGCAGACCAGGACGCGGCCGCGGGAGAGCGGCGAGTCCTCGGTACGGCAGCGGGTGAGATGGCCGGAGGAGATCGACGGTTCGAAGCCGGCGAGACCGAGCCGTCCGATGAAGTCCTCGAGGTAGCGCTTGGTGGCCGCGCCTTCGCCCCGGGCCGAGATCACACCGACCGTGAGGGTGTCGCCCTTGGGGAAGACCCACCCGTAACTCCCGGGCAGCGGGCCCCAGTCGATGAGGACGCGGCCCTTCCAGTCCTCGGCGACGGTCGGCGGCACGGGGATCTCGGCTTCGAGACCGAGATCGACCTGGTCGAGTTTCACCCCGACGTGTGCTCCTATCCGGCTCGCGCTGCCGTCCGCGCCGACGACCGCGCGGGCGAGGACCGTCTCGCCGTCGCTCAGGACCACCGCGACCGTGCGCCGGTCGGGCACCTCGGGGCCGTGCTGTTCGACGCGCGAGACGGTGACGCCGGTGCGCAGCTCGGCCCCCGCCTTCTGCGCCGACTCGACCAGCTGCTGGTCGAACTCCGGACGGTTGATCAGACCGAACAGCATCTTCTTGGAGCGGCGGGTGCGCGCGAACTTCCCGTCGAGGGAGAAGGTCACCGCGTAGATCTTGTCCTTGAGCGGCAGCTCGAAGCCGGGCGGCAGAGCGTCGCGCGAGGGGCCGATGAGGCCGCCCCCGCAGGTCTTGTACCGCGGCAGCTCCGCTTTCTCCAGGAGCAGGACGCGTCGCCCGGCGACAGCCGCCGCATGGGCAGCGGACGCTCCGGCGGGGCCTGCGCCCACCACCACGACGTCCCATACCTCAGGTGTCTCGTCCGGGGCGTTACGGTCCGCGTTCTCGCTGCTCACGATGGCCTGCTGCTCCGATCCGACGGTATCTGTGCTCCTGCTACGCCAGATCCTACGGCGGGCGCGGCGGGCCCCCGCCGCCGGAACAGGGCGTCTCCCCTTGTGAAAAGATCCCCATGCGGAATACGTGCACAACTTCCGCACACCTGTACAACATCGCACCCACCAGGAGCGTGCCCATGTCGCCGAACCCGGCGCACGAACGGATCGCCGAAACCATCGCCGCCCTCTTGCCGAAGGCGAAGCAGGAGCTGGCCGAACTGGTGGCGTACCGGTCGGTGGCGGACTTCGAGCAGTTCCCGAAGAGCGAGAGCGAAGCCGCCGCGAACTGGGTCGCCGACGCACTGCGCACCGAGGGCTTCACGGACGTGGCGCTCCTCGACACTCCGGACGGCACCCAGTCCGTCTACGGTCTGCTGCCGGGCCCCGAGGGCGCGCCGACCGTGCTCCTGTACGCGCACTACGACGTGCAGCCGCCGCTGGACGAGCAGGCCTGGCTCACCCCGCCGTTCGAGCTCACCGAGCGCGACGGCCGCTGGTTCGGGCGCGGCTCCGCGGACTGCAAGGGCGGCGTGATCATGCACCTCCTGGCGCTGCGTGCGCTGAAGGAGAACGGCGGCATCCCGGTCTCCGTGAAGTTCATCGCCGAAGGCTCCGAGGAGCAGGGCACGGGCGGTCTGGAGCGGTACGCGGAGGCGCACCCCGAGCTCCTGACGTCGGACGCGATCGTCATCGGCGACAGCGGCAACTTCCGCGTCGGACTGCCGACCGTCACCTCGACGCTGCGCGGGATGACCATGCTCCGGGTCGAGATGGACACCCTCCAGGGCAATCTGCACTCCGGCCAGTTCGGCGGCGCCGCCCCGGACGCGCTCGGCGCGCTGATCCGCGTCCTCGACTCGCTGCGCGCCGAGGACGGTTCGACCACGGTCGACGGTCTGGACGGCGACCAGACCTGGGAAGGTCTGCAGTATCCCGAGGACGACTTCCGCGGTGACGCCAAGGTCCTCGACGGTGTCGAACTGATCGGCTCGGGCACGATCGCCGACCGCATCTGGGCCCGCCCCGCCGTCACGGTCCTCGGCATCGACTGCCCGCCGGTCGTGGGCGCCACCCCGTCCGTGCAGTCGAGCGCCCGCGCCCTGATCAGCCTGCGGGTGCCGCCGGGCGCCGACGCCGCCGAGGCCACCAAGCTGCTCAGCGCCCACATCGAGGCGCACACCCCGTGGGGCGCCCAGGTGCGCACCGAGCAGATCGGCCAGGGCCAGCCGTTCCGCGCGGACGTCAACTCGCCCGCGTATCAGGCGATGTCGGACGCGATGGCGGTCGCGTACCCGGGTCAGGAGATGCAGTACGCGGGGCAGGGCGGCTCGATCCCGCTGTGCAACACACTCGGCGGTCTCTACCCGGAGGCCGAGATCCTGCTGATCGGTCTGAGCGAGCCGGAGGCGCAGATCCACGCGCCGAACGAGTCGGTCTCGCCGGACGAGCTGCGTCAACTGTCGGTCACCGAGGCGCTGTTCCTGCAGAACTACGCGGCGTCCAAGGCCTGATCGTCGGCCCCACTCCCCTCGCTGCGGTCCCGTTCCCCTTCCGGGGAGCGGGACCGCACTTTTTCGGCCACGTGCACGGCCGCGGGGCTTCACCGCGATCAACGCGGGTACTCGGCGTGCCCGGCCCATACGGCAGGACAGCAGGTCAGAGGCATGGCCGCGGGCGCCGGAGTAGAATTGGCCACAGTCGAGGGAGCAGTGTCGTGGGACAGAGCCTCGAAGCGAGAACGACAGCGGACCGCCCGGTGCGCCCACCGCGTCCGCCCTCGCCGCCGTCCACGGATCCCGCAGCCGCGCAACGATCCCCGGTGAGCTCCCACAACGAATGGGACCCGCTGGAGGAGGTCGTCGTAGGCCGCCTCGACGGCGCCACGATCCCCACCGACCATCCCGTCGTGACCTGCAACGTCCCCTCCTGGGCCGGCCGACTGCAGGGTCTGGCCGCGGGCCTGCACTATCCGCGCCGCCTGATCGGGCCCGCCCAGGACGAGCTGGACGGCTTCGTCGAACTGCTCGAGTCCCTGGGCATCACGGTGCGCCGGCCCGAACCGGTGGACCACAAACGGCGGTTCGCCACTCCCGACTGGTCCGCGCGCGGCTTCTGCAACACCTGCCCCCGCGACAGTCTCCTGGTCGTCGGCGACGAGATCATCGAGACACCGATGGCCTGGCCCTGCCGCTACTTCGAGACCCACTCCTACCGCGCCCTGCTCAAGGACTACTTCCGGCGCGGCGCCCGCTGGACCTCGGCGCCCAAGCCCCAGCTGACCGACGACCTGTTCGAGCCGGACTTCAGCACCCCGGGCGAGGGCGAGCCGATGCGCTACATCCTCACGGAGTTCGAGCCGGTCTTCGACGCCGCGGACTTCGTACGGGCGGGCCGCGATCTCTTCGTGACCCGCAGCAATGTCACCAACCGGACGGGCATCGAGTGGCTGCGCCGGCATCTCGGCCCCGGCTACCGCATCCACGAGATCGAGAGCGGCTGCCGCACCCCGATGCATATCGACACCACGTTCATGCCGCTGGCCCCCGGCAAGGTGCTCATCAATCCGGCTTACGTGGACCCCGACCGGCTCCCGGAAGCCTTGCGTTCCTGGGACGTCCTGGTCGCGCCGGAACCCGATCCGATCGACGAGCGGCTGCTCAAGATCACGTCGATGTGCGGGCAGTGGCTGAGCATGAACGTCCTCATGGTGGACGAGAAGCGGGTCATCGCGGAACGCCACCACACGGGCATGCTGCGCGCCCTGGAGCGCTGGGGCTTCGAACCGATCCCCTGCGATCTGCTGCACTACGCGCCCTTCGGCGGTTCCTTCCACTGCGCGACGCTGGACGTCCGCAGGCGGGGCACGCTGGAGTCATATCTGCCGTGAGCCGCTGGTGAGGGCCGCACGGTTCCTCAGCCGACCGGCACGCCGCCCTCCAAGTACATGGGCGCGCCCCGCTCCCGCGCACGCAGCGCCCACCGCAGCCGCTCGTAGCGCACCGGTGGCAGCAGGGCTGCGGCCTCCGTCTCCGAGACGAAGCGGCAGGCACGCAGTTCCGGGCCGGGGAGCAGGGCTCGTTCCGCGGCGTCGGCGGGGAGCCTGCCACCGTCGAAGAGCAGCCGTATGCCGCCGTATCCCGGGGGGTGCGGCGGTTCCCAGTCGATGACCAACAGGCCCGGATTACGGACCAGTTGGATGCCGGTCTCCTCGGCGACCTCCCGTATCCCGGCCGCGGCGGGCGCTTCGCCCGGCTCGACCACACCACCGGGGAACTCCCAGCCGGCTTTGTACGTGGGGTCGACGAGCAGCACGCGGTCCTGCTCGTCGAAGAGCAGGACGCCGGAGGCGAGGGTCTCCGAGGACGGCTCGGGGGTCTGCACGATCTCGCTCACCCCGGCCGCCTCGGTGCGCACCGCCTCAGCGATCCGCTCGGCGGCCTCGCGCGGGCTCAGCACACCGGTGTCGAGAAGGTACGCGTCGGCCGCCAGCCAGGCGCCGAGTGCGTCGAGGTAGGGCTCGACGTGCTCCAACGACCACTGGCGCACCCGCAGTTCGCCGTCGGGGGTGTCCGGCACCTCGCGCCGGGCGATCCGCTCGCGCAGGATCGTTTCAGCCGGGGCAAGGAGCACATGGCGGACGGGGATGCGCCGTGCCGCGAGTCCACCGAAGATCTCGTCCCGGTACTCCTGGCGCAGGAGCGTCATCGGGACGATCAGGATGCCGCCCACTTCGGCGTGCAGCGCGGCGGCGGTGTCGACCACCATCCGCCGCCAGAAGCCGAGATCCTGGTAGTCGCCCACTTCGGCCAGACGCTTGGCCGGCAGCAGCCAGGGCAGCGCTCCGCCGATCACCTCGGGGTCGAAGAGCGTGCTGTTCGGGATCAGGTCGAGCAGCTCACGGGCGGTGGTGGTCTTCCCCGCACCGAACGCCCCGTTGATCCAGACGATCACGATTCCCCCTCTGCTGCCGGCCCCCGTGTGGCTTGCCCGCTCCGCCGTGCCACGTAACCCCGTACGCGACGGGCGTGCGGGGTCTGGTCCGCGACCTGCGGGGTAACCGGGAGATATGACCGACATCGTGGATTCGGACGAACTGTTGAGGCGCATTCTGCGCGCCCGTGACTGGGCCGCACGTCAGGAGCACGACTGGCGCTCGCGCACCGCGGAGCTGGAACGGGCCGATCCCGACGAGGAATTCGCGGCGCAGGTCTACGGCTGCGCGTTCCAGGCCGTACGCAGCGTCCTCGACGAGATCATCGAGCCGGGGTCCCACGGCGTGTGAGCCTGGGCACATTCCTGCGCGGGTGAATCGGCCATGGCGGCACCTTAAGCAGCAGGCCGCGCGGATCTCACCCGGTTTCCAGGGACTGAGACGGTGACCTTTGCACCGACTTGCGTAAGTGAACGCCGCGGGGGAACCCGGACCGGGAAAGCCGTCGCCACCAAGGGGTTGCCGTGGAAGACCGAACGTTGCCAGAGCGCATCCGCGCGGCAGCGGATGAGGCGCCGGAGGAGCGCCTGCCGCAGCGGATGTGTGCCGCGATGTGCGAGGCGCTGCCCGTGGACGGGGCGACGTTCTCGCTGTTGACGCACTTCCCGCAACGGCAGCTGCTCTGCGCTTCGGACGATGTCGGAATCAGGCTGGAGGAGTTGCAGTTCGAATCGGGTCAGGGCCCCTGCATCATGGCCTCGGCGACCGCGCATGTGGTGCTGTGGGAGGACGTGCGCGAGCACCGCGCACTGTGGCCCCTGTTCGGTCCGCTGCTGCGCGAGCACCTGCCGCAGGTCGGTGCGGTCTACGCCTTCCCGCTGCTGACCGGCGGTCAGTGCGTCGGCGCCGTGGACCTCTTCCGCTACGAGCCGAAGCCCATGGACGATTTCACCGTGCGGGAAGCCCTGGCCGGCGCCGCCGAGATCGCCAAGGTGCTGCAGGTGCATGCGATGAACCGTCTGTTCACGGATGACCTGCCGCCGTGGGAGCCGGCAGAGGTGATCGAGGCGCACTGGGGCACCACGCACCTCGCCACCGGAGTACTGGCCGAACAGTGGGGCGTCGGTCCGGAGGCCGCGCTCGACCGTATGCGGGCCCGCGCCATCGCCGAGGGCATCCCCCTGCCCGACCTCGCCGCCCACGTACTGGCCGGCGGCGCGGTGCCCGACGACGTGGCCGACGCATGGCCGGAGCAGAGCCCTCGCCGCGGAGACAGCCCCTAGCCCTTTGACGACCCCAGCGTCAGCCCCGCGATGAAGTGCCGCTGCAGCAGCAGGAACACGATGATCGTGGGCGCCGCGACGATCACCGAACCCGCGGCGAGCAGGTTGTGGTCGGTGAAGTACTGGCCGCTGAGGTTGTTCAGGGCCGAGGTGATCGGCAGCTTGTCGCCGGTGTTGATGAACACCAGCGCCCAGAGGAAGTCGTTGTACATCCAGGTGAACTGGAGCGTGCCGAGCGCCGCGAGCGCGGGGCGGCACAGCGGCAGGGTGATCCGCCAGTACTGGGTCCACACGCCGGCGCCGTCCACGATCGCCGCCTCGATGATCTCCTGCGGCAGCGTGCGCATGAAATTCGCGAGCACGAACACACAGAAGCCCAGCTGGAATCCCACCTGGACGGCGAGCACCGCCCAGTAGGAGTCGTACATCAGGTACGAGTCCGACATCCAGTAGGGCAGCTCGATCTGGTTGAACAGGGCGTACAGCGGCGTGATGATCACCTGCTGGGGCAGCAGGTTGCCCGCCGTGAAGAGCATGACGAGCACGATGCCGCCGCGCATCCGCAGGCGCGAGACCGCGAACGCCACGAACGACGCGAGGAACAGCACGATCAGTACGCCGGGCACGGCGATGATCAGGGTGTTGACGAAGTACTTCGTCATCTCCGAGTCGTTGAACGCCTGCTCGTAGTAGTCGAACGACAGGGACTTCGGCAGCGAGAAGTAGCCTTCCTCGGCCGTCTCGTCGTACGGCCGCAGCGAGGCGTACACCGCGAGCAGCAGCGGGGCGAGGAAGCCGAGCGAGACGGCGGTGAGGAAGATCTGCGTACCCCAGCGGCCGCGGCGCCGGGGGCGGGACCCGGGTGCGGAGACCGGCTTCGTGGCCTTCGTCGGCGCGGGTGCGGGCGCGACACTCAACGGTTCTTCTCCCCTCGGAGCTCCTGGACCAGATACGTCACGACGAATCCGAGGGAGAGGACGAGCAGCACCACGGCGATGGCCGAGCCGAACCCGATCCGGCTGGCCTCGCCGATGATGTTGTCGGTGACCAGCACGGACAGCAACTCCAGGCCGTTTCTGCCTCTGTTGATGGCGTAGACGATGTCGAAGGCACGCAGCGCCTCGATCACCGTGATCACCATGACGATGATGTTGACCGGCCGGAGCGTCGGGAAGACCACGCGGAAGAAGGTCTGGCGCTCGCTGGCCCCGTCGATCGCGGCGGCCTCCTTGAGGGTGGCGTCGACCGCCTTGAGTCCGGCCAGATAGAGGATCATCACGTAGCCGGTGTGCCGCCAGGCCGCGGCGATCATCACCATCCAGATGTTGATGTCCGGATCGCCGATCCAGTCGATCGGGTTGTCCTGCCGCCCCAGCAGCGCGTTGAGCGCGCCCTGGTCGCGGGAGAACACCAGCTGGGCGATGAAGCCGACGATGGCGAGCGACAGCACGACCGGCAGGTAGATCGCCGACTGGTAGAAGCGGCTGAAGCGCACACCGCGGTCGATGAGCACGGCGAGGAACAGGCCGAACGGCGTGGCCACCAGGCCGAGGAAGCCCAGCCACATCAGGTTGTGGCGGACGGCGGGCCAGAACTGCGGGTACTCGGTGAACGCGGTCCTGTAGTTGTCCAGGCCGACCCAGCCGATATCGCTGACGCCGTCGTAGTTGGTGAAGGACAGGCCGATGGAGGCGAGGGTCGGGCCCCAGACGATGAACAGGTCGATCAGGATGGCCAGGCCGAGCAGGACCCCGAGGACGATGCGGTCGCGGCGGGTGAACCGCCGCGCGCCGCGCCGCCGCCGGCCTCGATCGCCCCGCGTGGAGGTGAGCGACACGGGTGTGAACTCCCAGTACGTAAGGGTGAGTCGATGGCTCAGGCGGCGGCGAAGACGGTCTTCTTCTGCCGCTCGATGTCGTTGACGAGGCCGTCGACGTCCTTCGGATTGCCGATGAAGCTCTGCAGCGCCGGGATCATCACCGTGGAGGCGAAGTCCGGCCGGGTGTCGCGGTCGAGGAACTGGGAGATCTGCTGGGCACCGGAGACCAGCTCGACGGCCTTCTTCTGCAGCTCCGTGTACTTGCCGGTGTCGGCGCCCTCGTGGACGGCGATGTTGCTCGGGTCGTGCGTGAGGTAGATGTTCTCGGCCTCGGCGGTGGCAAGGAACTTCAGGAGGTCCTTGGCCGCGTCCATCCCCTTGTCGTTCTTGAGGTTCTTGCCCTTCTTCGCCAGCAGGAAGCCGTCGATCGGCGCCTCCACCGCGTCCTGGCCGTGCTCCGGGTTGATCTCCGGGAAGGCGAAGAAGTCGAGGTCGTCGCGCTCGTCGTCCGGGAACTGCTGGCCGGGCTGCGGCAGGCCGAAGACCGCCATGCCGGCCTCGCTCTTCTGCAGCCCCTGCGCCGCCTCCTGCCAGGTGCGGCCGTTCGCGCCTTCCTGGTGATACGGCATCAGCCGGCGCCAGGTGTCGAAGACCTCCTTGACCTCGGGACCGTTCCAGGCCTTCTCGCCGGCCATCAGCGCCTTGTGGAACTCGTAGCCGTTGATGCGCATGTCGAGGTAGTCGAAGGTGCCCATGGCGGGCCAGCCGTCCTTGTCCGCGAAGGCGATCGGGACGAGCTTGTCCTTCTGCATCTGCTTGGCGAGCGCGACGTATGCGTCAAGGTCCTTGGGCGCCTCGTAGCCGTACTTCTGGAAGACGCTCTTCCGGTGGAAGACGGCCCACGGGTAGTAGTAGTACGGCACGAAGTACTGCTTGCCGTCCTCGCCCGTCGACTGGTCCTTGATCGCATCGGTGAAGCCGTCGAAGCCGGACCACACGTCGGATATGTCGTGCAGCAGGTTCTTCTTCGCGAAGAACTGCATCCGGTATCCGGCGAACCACATGAAGACGTCGTCCGGCGTGCTCTGCAGATAGCGGTTGATGTTCTCCTGGAACGAGTTGTGGTCGACGGTGTTGACCTTGACCTTGCGGTCGTCCTTCGACTGCTTCGCGTACGCCTTGAACGCTTCGGCGTACGCCTTCTTCGGCACCGGGTCGGAGGCGTTGGATCCCATGGCGACGGTCTTGCCTGCATCGGCGGGCCCACCGCCGCAGGCGGTCAGCAGGGAAGGCAGCGCGACGGCTCCGGCGCCAAGGGCCGTGCCTCGCAGCAGAGTCCGCCGGGACATCCGATCTCCTGGACGGTTTCGAGGTCCGTCGCCGAGTGCACCCTGCCCAGTGAACGATGACTCCGTCATGTCCCTCTCCTCGATGGACTCGTACTGCCGTCGGGCGAACCCAACACAATCGAACGGGAGGCTTGGATCTCACTGCCAACCTGCGGGTTGGTCAAGAGGTGCGGCAGGACAAGGGCGAACCGTTACCGCATCGCTTCCAACAGACTCGAACACCGCCTACCGTAAACGCGCGGCATGGCACAGACATGACCGCCGACAACCGGTGTGAGTGCGGAGGAAAGTGACGATCCGTCACGTTCGCACCCGTCACCCCGGTTCAGAAAAATGATCGGAGCGCTGGGGCGCCGTGGCCACGAGATACGATCAACTCGCGGTCCGCTGCGAGCCAGGCAACCGTCCTCATTGCGGCCATCAACGACTGGCTGTGAGCAGGCGGCTCAAGACCGGAAGCACGCCCCGCAGGTCCTCGTCGTCCACGGTGGCGGTCGCCTCCTCGCGCGCTCCTGCCGAGGCATTGAACGCCACGCTCAACCCGACGGATGCGAACAGCGGCAGATCGGAGCGGCTGTCCCCGACGGCCGCGCACGAGCGGGAAGCCAGCCCCAACTCCCGTGCCTGCGCGAGGGCGAAATCCCGTTTGTCGTACTCGTCGAAGTGACAGGCCACCCGGCCCGTGAAGCGGCCGTCCGCCGTCTCCAGCCGGGGGCCGCTGAACGCATGGAAGCCGAAGCGGTCAGTCAGGTAACTGCCGACCGGCGACCAGGCGAGGGTTGCCAGCATGGGCACCAACCCGTTCTGCCGGCACCAGGTCACGGTCTCCGTGATGCCCGAGACCAAGGGGAGCCCGTCGAGCCAGCCAGAGACCTGGTCTTCGGCAGCCCCAGCCCAACCCGCGGCATCCAGGTCGGAGACCCGCCGATTGTCCAGGGCGCCGGAGGCGTAGGCATCCTCGGCCTTGGCCAACTCGTCCCGATGACCAAGGAAGCCGGCCAGAAAGACCGACGAACTCGTGCCGGGGACGAGGGTGCCATCGACATCGAAGAACACAGCGCCCGCATGGCCGGATGAGAACACGGCCCAAGGATGCCACGGCCTCGCGAAACACCGGATCGGAGGCACCCCCGGGTACTTCCGATACACGCCCTGGTGGGCTCGCTCTTATGCGGACGCGCCCGCCCCCACCCGCGCGCCGCTTCCGAGCGCCGCCGCGGCCGCGCCGACCAGGCCGGCATCGGTCCCGGTCATCGCGGGAGTGACGGTCAGGTTCTGCACGAAGGACAGCGTGGCGTAGTCGCGCAGCGCGCGGCGCAGCGGCGTGAACAGCACATCGCCGGCCTTCGCCACTCCCCCGCCGATCACGGCGATCTCTATCTCGACCAGTGTGGCCGTCGCGGCGATCGACGCGGCGAGCGCCTGGGCAGCCCGCTCGAACGAGGCCAGTGCGACCGGATGGCCCGCCCTCGCCGCCGCGGCCACCGCCGCCGCCGAGGTGTCGCGGTCGGCGCCGGGCTGCCAGCCGCCGTCCAACGCGCGGCGGGCGATATTCGGTCCGCTCGCGATCCGTTCGACGCAGCCGCGCGCGCCGCACGGGCACGGGTCGCCGTCGAGGTCGACGCTGATGTGGCCGATGTGGCCCGCGTTGCCGGTCGGTCCGGGATGCAGCTTCCCGCCGAGCACGAGGCCGCCGCCGACGCCGGTGGAGACGACCATGCACAGCGCGTTGTCGTACCCCTGGGCCGCACCCTGCCAGTGCTCGGCCGCCGTGATCGCGACCCCGTCGCCGATCAGCTCGACGGGCAGTCGGCCGGTGAGCTGCCGGACCCGCTCCACCAGCGGATAGCCGCGCCAGCCGGGGATGTTGACCGGGCTGACCGTACCGAGCGAGGCGTCCACGGGACCAGCGCTGCCGATGCCCACGGCTTCCGCGCGCGCCCACAGCGGCGAGGCGGTGAGCTCGCCGAGCACCTGCCCGACGGCGCGCATCACCGTGTCACCGTCCTCCTGCGCGGGCGTCGGACGCTGCGCACGGACCAGGATCCGGCCGGCGCCGTCCACGAGCGCACCGGCGATCTTGGTGCCGCCGATGTCGAGCGCGGCGACGAGGTGGTTCTGCATCACGGTCGGTCTCCTGGTCGGTGAGAGCTCCCCCTGGCCCCCAAAGACTCCACTTCTCCAGGTCGCAGAGGCAGGTCGACAGTCTCTCCCGGGCTGACAACGTTGTCTAGGCTCTATGCTCGACGCCACACGTATGCGAACCCTCCAGGCCCTGCCCTTCAGGCTCGGCCAGGTGGCGCGTACGGCTGATCAGCATGCGCACCGAGCACTTGAGGACAGGACGGCATACGTGGCGGAAACAGCCAGGGGGACCGAGAGCCGCTACGGCAACAGGCCCACCATGAAGGACGTCGCCGCGCGCGCGGGAGTCGGCCTCAAGACGGTCTCCCGGGTCGTCAACGGAGAGTCCGGCGTGACACCCGACACCGAACGCCGGGTCCAGGAAGCCATCGAGGCGCTGGGCTTCCGGCGCAACGACAGTGCACGCGTGCTGCGCAAGGGCCGGACCGCCAGCATCGGTCTCGTACTGGAGGATCTCGCCGACCCGTTCTACGGGCCGCTGAGCCGCGCGGTCGAGGAGGTGGCGCGGGCACACGGCGCGCTGCTGATCAACGGGTCGAGCGCCGAGGACCCGGACCGGGAACAGGAGTTGGCGCTCGCGCTGTGCGCGCGCCGGGTCGACGGTCTGGTGGTGATTCCCGCCGGCGACGACCACCGCTATCTCGAGCCGGAGATCAAGGCCGGGGTCGCCACGGTGTTCGTGGACCGCCCCGCCGGGCAGATCGAGGCGGACACGGTCCTCTCGGACAACTTCGGCGGAGCGCGGGACGGCGTCGCCCACCTGATCGCCCACGGACATCGGCGGATCGGCTTCATCGGCGACCAGCCGCGCATCCACACGGCCGCCGAGCGTCTGCGCGGCTACCGTGCGGCGATGGAGGACGCGGGTCTGCCCGAGGACGAGGCGTGGGTGTCCCTGGGGACGACCGATGCGGGACGGGTGCGTGCGGCGGCCGAGGCGATGCTGTCGGGGCCCGAGCCCGTGACGGCCATATTCGCGGGCAACAACCGTGTGACGGTCACGGTTGTACGGGTCCTCGCCGGGCTTTCCCGGCCGGTCGCCCTCGTCGGGTTCGACGACTTCGAGCTGGCGGATCTGTTGCAGCCCGGTGTGAGCGTCATCGCTCAGGATGCGGCGGCGTTGGGGCGGACGGCGGCGGAGCGGTTGTTCAGGCGGCTTGACGGGGCGCAGGATGTGGCGCCGGAGCGGATCGAGTTGGCGACGCGGTTGATTGCGCGGGGGTCCGGGGAGTTGCCGCCGGCTGGGTAGTGGGCGGTGGGTGGGTGCGGG
>NZ_JAAKZW010000175.1 GCF_011044995.1 Streptomyces mesophilus
AGTGTTTCGGTGGTCATAGCGTGAGGGAAACGCCCGGTTACATTCCGAACCCGGAAGCTAAGCCTCACAGCGCCGATGGTACTGCAGGGGGGACCCTGTGGGAGAGTAGGACGCCGCCGAACTAATTTTAAAGAAAAGGCCCCCGCACTTTGTGCGGGGGCCTTTTTGTATTTATGCGCTCTTTCAGGACGGTTCTACCAAGCGGGTGTCATAAGCGAGGATCACCGCTTGCACCCGGTCCCGTGCCCCCGTCTTCGCCAGAATGCGGCCGACGTGTGTCTTCACCGTCGACTCCGCGAGATGGAAGCGTTCCGCGATCTCCGAGTTGGTCCAGCCCTGGCCTATGACCGTGAGGATCTCCCGTTCCCGTTCGGTGAGTTGAGTGATACGGGAGTCCTGGGCGGCCGCTTCCGGCTCACCCGGCTTCGGGAGTTTCTCCGCGAACGCGTCGAGGAGCCGGCGTGTGAGGCTCGGGGCGACCACCGCGTCCCCGGAGGCCACGGCACGGATGCCGGCGAGGAGCTCCTCGGGCTGGGCGTCCTTGACCAGGAAGCCGGAGGCTCCGGCCCGCAGACCCGCGTACGCGTACTCGTCCAGGTCGAACGTCGTGAGGATCAGGACCCTGGTCCGGTCGCCGGCCGCGACGATACGGCGGGTGGCCTCGATGCCGTCGAGACCCGGCATGCGGATGTCCATCAGGGCGACGTCCGGGCGGAGTTCGGAGACCAGGCGTACCGCCTCGGCGCCGTTGGACGCTTCGCCGGCGACCGTCAGGTCGTCCTGGCTCTCCAGGAGCATGCGGAAGCCGAAGCGCTGCATGGGCTGGTCGTCGACGATGAGCACGGTCGTCACGGAGTGGGGCCTTCCGGGGACGGGGACGAGGTCGGAGATGGAGACGGAGGAGTGGGCGGGATCGGGATGCGGAGGTGGACCCGCCAGCCGCCTGCCGACCGGGGTCCGGCCTCAAGTGTGCCCTGATAGAGGGCTGTTCGCTCCCGCATCCCTGCCAGTCCGCGGCCGGTCCCGTCGGGATCCGGTGTGCCTCCGCGGCCGGTGTCCGTGACGGTCACCGTCACCGCGTCGGTGGCGTACGAGACGAGTACGTCGGAGGTCGCCGAAGGGCCCCCGTGCTTCAGGGTGTTGGTGAGGGCTTCCTGGATCACGCGGTAGACCGACAGCTCCATGCCCGGGGGCAGGGCGGCCGGTGAGCCCTTGACCGTCGTACGGACGGGAAGACCTGCCGAACGTACGCCCTCGATGAGGGAGTCGAGGTCGGAGAGTGCCGGGGCCGGGGCCAGTTCGGCGGCGGGGGATTCCTCGCGCAGGACGTCCAGGAGGCGGCGCAGTTCGGTCAGGGCCCCGCGACTTGTGGTGCCGATGGCCTCCAGGGCCTGCACCGCACGTTCGGGGTTCTTGCGTGCCGCGTACGCGCCGCCGTCCGCGAGGCCCGTGATGACCGAGAGGTTGTGGCCGATGATGTCGTGCATCTCGCGGGCGATACGGGTGCGTTCGGCCGCGGCGGCGAGCTGGGCCTGCTGGTCGCGTTCGATCTCGAGGCGGTGGGCACGGTCTTCGAGGGCGCCGGTGTAGTCACGGCGGGTGCGGACGGCGATGCCGAGGAGTGCGACCAGGGCGATCGACCAGAAGGCGGGGACCAGTTGGCTGTCCCAGGCGTCCTTCGGGAAGCGGAGTGTGCCGACGACTATTGGGGCGATGACCAGGAGGGCGGCGAGTCCGAGGGTCTTGAGCGGCTTGCGCAGGGCTACGTTGAAGAGCAGGAACAGCATCAGGAGCGAGGCCTGGAGCATCGCGCCCACCAGCGAGTTGACCAGCGCCACCGCGGTCATGAAGCAGAGCACCGGCATCGGGTGGCTGCGCCGCCACAGCAGCGGTACGGACAGGCCGAGGCTCATGGAGAACACCAGGGGCTCGGGCACGTCGGCGTTCGCGGCGATCGTCTTCCAGCCGCCGGCCCCGTAGTCGATGATCGCCGCGATGACGAAGAACGTTGTGAAGAGCAGGTTCCACACCAGCGGGCGGCGTCGGTCGAAGACCCTGATCCGCTGGAGGACGCGCTGGATGTGCCGGGTCAGCGCCGAGGCGCCCGAGGACCATTCCTGGCCCTGGGCGCCCGGCGGGACGTGCTGTTCGGTGGTCACAGGTTCATCCTCATACGTCGCGGCGCTTGAGCAGCAGCGAACCGGCACCAAGAGCGGCGACCGCCCATAGGGCGAGGGCGAGCAGGGCGGCACCCGTGGAGGGGTAGGCGTCGGGGGTCGGGTGGAGCATCGTCAGGGACTCGAGGGACTTGGCCGGGAAGTAGCGCACGGCGTCCTGCACGGCGGTGTACGGGAGCATGTCCAGGATCACCGGGACGATCAGGACGAGCCCGATGAAGCCGCCGATGCCGCCGGGCACCGAGCGCAGCACCGCACCTAGGCCGAGGGCAATCAGGCCGAGCAGGGCAAGGCCTGCCGAGGCGGCCACGAGCGTGCCGAGCACACCGGGGTCGGTGAGCGCCATCTCCTTGTCCGAGCCGGTCAGGAACAGCTGGGCGAGCGGGAAGGTCAGCAGGACCGTGACGAGCGTGCTGACGAAGGTGACGACGCCGAACACCGCGGCCTTCGCCCACAGGACGGGCGTCCGAGTGGGTACCGCGGTGAGCGAGGAGCGCACCATGCCGGTCGAGTACTCGCCGGCGGTCACCAGGACGCCGAGGACGGCGATCATGAGCTGGGCGAGCTGGAACCCGAACAGGAGCATCAGGACAGTGTCGACGTCGCTGTCGCCGCCGCCCGCCTCGTAGGTGGCACCCATGGTGAGGCCGACCCCGAGGATCGCGACGGACGAGCCGATCAGGGTGATCCAAGTGGAGCGCAGGGTACGGAATTTGTGCCACTCGGAATGGACGACGCGGGCGAACGTCACCCGGTACGCGGTGGCCTTCCGGGGGGCGATGCCGGCCCGGGGTGCGGTGGCGGTGCTCATGCTGCGTGTCCCTTCACGGAGGTCTCGGAGATCACAGTGGTGTTGTACTCGACCGAGTCGCGGGTCAGGTCCATGAAGGCCTGCTCCAACGAGGCGGCGCGCGGGGTGAGTTCGTAGAGGGGGATGCCGTGGGCGGCGGCGGTGCGGCCGATCTGCTCGGCGTCCGTGCCGCGCACGTCCAGGGTTCCGGGGCTCTCGCTGGTGACCGTCACGGAAGGGCCGGCCAGGAGGGCGGCGAGTTCCGTGGCCGAGGGCGTGACCACCTTGACGGCTCCGGCGCCTGCTTCCCGTACGAAGGAATCGACCGTCGTGTCTGCGAGGAGTTTGCCGCGGCCGATGATGACCAGGTGGTCGGCCGTCAGGGCCATCTCGCTCATCAGGTGCGAGGAGACCAGGACCGTACGGCCCTGTGCGGCAAGGGACTTGAGGAGGTTGCGGATCCACAGGACGCCCTCGGGGTCGAGGCCGTTGACCGGCTCGTCGAGGATCACCGTGGCCGGGTCGCCGAGCAGCGCGGCCGCGATGCCCAGGCGCTGGCCCATGCCGAGCGAGAAGCCCTTGACGCGCTTGCCCGCGACCTCGGTGATGCCGGCCAGATCGAGGACGTGGTCGACGCGGGAGCCCGGGATGCCGTGGGTGAGGGCCAGGGAGATCAGGTGGTTGCGGGCGCTGCGGCCGGGGTGGACCGAGCGGGCCTCCAGGAGGGCGCCGACCTCGGTGAGCGGTGCGGTGTGGCCGGCGTAGGCGCGGCCGCCGAGGGTGGCGGTGCCGCGGGTCGGGGCGTCGAGGCCGAGCAGCATCCGCATGGTGGTGGACTTGCCGGCGCCGTTGGGGCCGAGGAAGCCGGTGACGGTGCCGGGCTTGACCTCGAAGCTCAGGTCGTCGACGACGGTCTTGTCGCCGTACTTCTTGGTGAGTCCGTTGGCTCGAATCATGTCTACGACGTTATGGAGCGCGAGCCGTTGTTCCGTCGGACCGGGGACGGGACCTGCGCCGCGCTCGTAGTACCCGGGTACGACGCGTGCGTGATACCTGCCTGGCGACGTGTACGTGATACCTGCTTGCGGTCCGCACGGACCTGCGGCGACGATCTCCGTATGAGCTACGAGATACGCCCCGTACGGGCCGAGGAGTGGCAGCAGGTCAAGGACCTGCGGCTGCTCGCCCTCCAGGACCCGGCCGCCCCGATCGCCTACCTCGAGACCTACGAGGCGGCGCTGGCCCGGCCGGACGAGTTCTGGCAGGACCGGGCTGCCGGTAACTCCCACGGCCTGGACGGACGCCAGTTCGTGGCGGTGGATGAGCACGGGATCTGGGTCGGGGCGACAGTGTCGATCATCGAACACGCCGGCCGGGAGGACTTCTTCGGTGTGGTGCTGCCGGTGACCGGTGCGCACTTCGTAGGTGTCTACGTGGACCCCGAGCACCGCGGACGCGGCCTGGTGCAGCGGCTGTTCGAGGCTGCCGCCGAGTGGTCCTGGTCGGTCGAGGGTGTGCAGCGGGCACGGCTCTTCGTCCACCAGGACAACCACCGGGCGCAGGCCGCGTACAAGAAGATCGGCTTCGAACGCAGCGGAGGGGTCGTCCCGTTGCAGGCCGACCCCTCGAAGCTGGAGTACGAAATGGTGCTGGGAAAGCCTTAGTTGTACGGGCGCTCCGCGCGGCCCGCGCGGAGCGTGCGGGCCCACCAGTCCAGCTGGTCCAGCATCGTCTTGGCCGCGCCCGCCGCACCCTGCGGGTCGTGCGCCTTGCCGTCCTCGCCGAAGTGGTCCCAGGCGCCGTGGAAGCTGACGCCGTCGCGGATGGTCACGCAGTGCACCTCGGCGAAGACCTGGCGCAGGTGCTCGACGGCGCGCAGACCGCCGGAGACACCGCCGTACGAGACGAAGCCGACCGGCTTGGCGTTCCACTCGGTGCGGTGCAGATCGATGAAGTGCTTCAGCTGGGCCGGATAGCTGTGGTTGTACTCGGGGGTGACCACCACGTAGGCGTCCGCGGCCTCGACGCGCGCGGCCAGCTCCGTCAGCGCCGGGGTGCGCTCGGTGCCCCAGTTCGGGTGGCAGGCCGGCAGCTCCAGATCGGCTACGTCGATCACGTCGAGCTCGGCGCCGGCGTGCTGCTCGGCGAGCGCGGTGAACCACTGGCCGACCGTCGGGCCGAAGCGGCCGTCACGGGTGGAGCCGACGATCACGGCGAGGCGGTAGGGCGTGGTGGACGTGGTGGACATGGTGGAACTCCTCATGGTCAAGTTTGTTCGCTATACGGACAGTTGAAGCGAGGGGTGATCAGCGAGTCTGCAGTGTTGTGGCTTTCGCCAGCGGTGCCGGGTCGGTGTTCGTAAGGTCAGGGCTCTGTGTGCCGGATCGGGTGCTTGTACGCGTCAGCGCCGCCACGGCCAGGGCGAGTACGGCCACCAGAGCGGCCACCGCCCACAGCCCGAGCCGCATCGACTCGCTGAACTGCTGTGCCTGAAGGGCCTCTTGGGCCACTCCCGAAGAGATCCGCCCGGCCGCCTCCGGCGAGCCGGCCCGCGCTTCGAGCAGCGCGAGCAGCAGGGCGCCGAACACCGTGAGCATCACCGCTCCCGTGCCGCCGCGGACTGTGTTGAGGAAGCCCGAGGCCATTCCCGTACGGGAGGCGTCGACCGCGGTGAGCGCCTGGGCGTCGATGATGCCGAAGGAGAGACCGGTGGCGGCGCCGAGGATCAGGACCGGGGCGGCGAGCGGGGCGGTGCCCATCCCCGGGTTGAGGACCGCGCCGAGCCAGATGTTGCCCGCGGCGATCAGGACCAGGGAGGTCAGGAGCAGGGTGCGCACCGTCACGCCGCGGTTGACCAGCCGTGCGCCGATCTGGGGCATGACCGCCATCGGGACGCTCAGGAAGAGCAGCACGAGTCCGGCTTCGCGTGCGCTGAACCCGCTGGTCCCTTGCAGATACGTGGGCAGGAAGACCATCGCCGCCCCGGTGCCCGCGCCGAGCGCGAAGGAGCCCAGCGGCCAGGCGATGAACTTGCGGTCGGCGGCCAGCGAGATGTCGAGGATGGGCCGGCCGCCCGCGGCCGCGAGCCGCCGCTCAAGGCGTACGAACGTGACGAGCAGCCCGAGCCCGAGGGCCAGCGGCAGCAGGGTGGCGGGCGAGCCCCAGCCCTGCTGCGGGCCCTGGGTGATCGCGAACAGGGTGAGGGCGAGCCCGGAGATGAAGGTCGCGGCCCCGGCCTTGTCGACCTTCGGGCGTATGGCGGCCCGCGCGTCCGGCAGGACGACCGAACCGATGAGGATCACGGCGCCCACGGCCGCGTAGGCGAGGAAGGTGGTGCGCCACCCGAGGGCGTCCACGATCGAACCGGAGACGGTCGGACCGAGCGAGAGGCCGACGGATCCCGTGGTGCCGGCCAGCGCGAACGCCTTGGTGCGGGCGGGTCCTTCGAAGATCGTGGCGAGCAGCGCGGTGCCGGTGGCCATCACGCCCGCCGCCCCGATGCCCACCATGATGCGGGCGATGTCGAGCAGCAGGATGTTCTGGGCGGCGGCCGAGGCGATGGTGCTGATCGTGTAGAGGAGCGCGCCGAGCGAGAAGAGCCGGCGGCGGCCGTAGAGGTCGCCGAGCGAACCGGCGACGAGCATGAAGGAGGAGGCGGCCAGGAAGTAGCCGGTCACCACCCAGTTGAGGGCCCCGCCGCTCGCGTCGAGGTCGGCGCCGATGCTCGGCAGGGCGACGGTGGTGCCGGACATGGCCATCGGGAGGGTGAAGAGGCCGAGGAGGACGACGGCCAGAGTGGTCCTGCCCCTGGGCGCCGGGGTGTGCGCTGCGGTTGCCATGGCGATAAACTACAACGAGCGTTGTAGCTATTACAACGGTCATTGTAATTTTCGGGTCAACCCAGGTTGAGGTTTGGCATGACGAAGCAGGGCGAGACCGGGCAAAAGCCTTTGCGTAAAGGGATGTTGGAGAAGCGACAGGCCATCCTGAAGGGTGCCCGGGCCGTCTTCGGGCGTGAGGGCTACACGCGGGCGAGCATCGACGCGATCGCCGCGGAGGCCGGGGTGTCGAGCCGTACGCTCTACAACCACTTCGGGGACAAGGAGGGCCTCTTCCGCGCGGTGCTGCTCGACAGCTCCGTCGCCGTCACGACGGCCCAACAGGAGCTGCTCGCCCGGCACTTCCACAAGTTCCGTGACCCCGAGACCGACCTGTACGACATGGCGCTCGAGTGGATCGGCGGCATCGAGACGCATCCCGAGCACTTCGCTCTCGTACGGCAGATCATCCCCGAGGCGAGCCGGCTGCCCGTGGACGTACTGGAGGAGTGGCGCCGGGTCGGGCCGAAGGCGACCCAACAGGCGCTGAAGGAGCATCTGTTGGCGGCCGGGCGTGCGGGACTGCTCGCGATCGACGAGGAGAACGCGGACCGGGCGACCCGGCATCTGGCGCTGTTCACCGGGGGTGCTGTGTCGGCCGAGTCGGCTCAGGGGGCGCTGCCGCTCGCGCCCGAGGAGTTCGAGCGGCTCGTACGGGAAGGGGTCGAGCTCTTCCTCCAGCTGTACGGAAAGTCCTCGGGCGAGTGACTAGACCGGCAGTTCGGCGTCCGGCCAGCGCGAGCGGCCCTGCTCCCGGGAGCGGAGCAGGGCCAGTGTCACCAGACCCTGGTGCTCCGTGCCGGGCGTGAGCAGCTCCGGGAGCTGGGGAAGCGGAGCCACCGCGGCGACATCGTCGAGAACCAAGGTCAGTGGTGGGTCGAGGCGACCGGCGGATGACCGTTCGGCCATGCGCCGGCCGCGCTCGACCACGCTCGAAACGAGTGCGGTGAGCAAAGGCATGGCACCGGGCTGCGTCCGTGGATCCTCGATGGCTTCACCCACCACGTAAAGCGTGCCCCCTTCGGCGGCGAAGGAATCCAGGGTGAGGGCATCTGTTCGGTTGGGTGTGCACGCCTCGCGGATGTGGATGGAGAAGAGCGAGGACAGGGCGCGTGCGGTCAACTCCTGTGCCATATCGCGGCGTTCGGGGTGCGCGGTGAGCTGGGCTTCGAGTTCACCCGCCGAGCCGGGTGCGGCTTTGGTGTGGGTACGGAGCGTACGGACCGCGTCCTGGACGTTGCTGCCCTGGGCCCAGCGGTGTACGTGCTTGAAGGCGCGGCTGTCGAGGGCGGCGGCGTGCAGGTAGCTGCGCAGCAGCGTTTCCGCGGTGGCGGCCGTGGCCGCGTCCAGCTTGGCGGTCGGGCGGACCGGGGCGAGCAGGGCCTCGGCTCGCTCCCGCGCGGTCTGCTTGTCCTCGCAGCCGACGGCGGGGTTCCAGTGCATACGGGCCGGGGTGTCGCAGAGGTGGCCCGGGTCGTAGAGGAGGACGGGGCCGAGCTTGGCCCTCGCGTCCTTGGTCTCCTCCCAGACGGTGGGGTCGCTCGTGACGATGACGGCTGCGCCCTCGGCGTCCTGGATCGCCTGTACGGCCAAGGGTTTACGGGTCTGTGGGTCGCCCAGTACGAGAGGCTTGCGCTGCCGTGGGAAGGCGGACGGCCCCTCCGGGGCCGGTGCTTCCGGCGCCTCCGGCACCCGCTCCACCGGCGCCTCCGGCACCAAGGGCACTGACGCCTCCGGCGCCACGGGCTGCTCCGCGACTCCGTCGCGGGATGAAGTGGGCGGACCCACTTCGACGCCCCGAGGGGAGGCGAAGGGAGCCGGGGACTCGGCGGAAGCAGATGGCTCGGGGTGAGCGGCGGCACCGGCGGCAGCCCGCTCCCGAGCACGCACCGCACGCCACCGCGTCCACGTCCCCATCACGAACACCGTGAGGACCACGAGCACCATCGCCTGGCCGATCACCAGGCCCCACATCAGCCCGTACCCGGAAAGCTCCGAGGCGGGGGTGGAGGGCCAGGCGCCGGTCACATCATGCGGTGCGCCCACCAAGTGCCTTATCGCCAACGGCGTCCGCCCGAAGGTCACACCCGAAGGCCAGGACCCGTGCGCGAGCAGCCCCGCGAACCCGGTGGCCGTCCACACCAGGACCGACAGGCCGAGCACGAACGCGAGCAGCCCCACGAGCAGTCCGTCAGGGATGCCTCCGCCCGATTCCGGTCTGCGGTCCCGGTGATACCCCCGCTCATGCTCGTATCGCATCTCACGCCACCGTGGACTCTGAGGACGAACCCATCTGCTGCGACCCCATCTGGTACTCCATGGCCAACGCCCGCTCCTCCGCCTCCCGTTCGGCGGCGAGGAGTTCCTCGGAGGCCGAGGCGACCTGGTCCGCACCGGATTCCGTCATGGCGCGGTCGGTGTACACCAACGGCCGTTCCATCTCGGTGATGAGGTGCTTGACGACTTGGACATTGCCGTTGACGTCCCAGACCGCGATGCCCGGGGTCAGCGTGGGAATGATCTCCACGGCCCAGCGCGGCAAACCCAGGACCCTTCCGGTGGCCCGCGCCTCGTCCGCCTTCTGGGCGTAAATCGTGCGTGTGGACGCCATTTTCAAAATGGCGGCCGCTTCCTTGGCCGCCGCACCGTCCACCACGTCCGACAGGTGGTGCACCACGGCCACGAAGGAGAGACCGAGGCGCCGGCCGAACTTGAGCAGCCGCTGGAACAGCTGCGCCACGAACGGCGAGTTGATGATGTGCCACGCCTCCTCCACCAGGAAGATGCGCTTCTTGCGGTCGGGCCGGATCCACGTGTGCTCCAGCCACACGCCCACGATCGCCATCAGGATCGGCATCGCGATCGAGTTGCGGTCGATGTGGGAGAGGTCGAAGACGATCAGCGGGGCATCGAGATCGATGCCCACCGTCGTCGGCCCGTCGAACATACCCCGCAGGTCACCGTCGACCAGGCGGTCCAGGACCAGGGCGACGTCCAGGCCCCAGGCCCGTACGTCCTCGAGGGCGACGTTCATCGCCTCGGCCGACTCCGGCTCCGGATGGCGCAGTTGCTCCACGATGTCGGTCAGGACGGGCTGGCGCTCCACGATCGTCTCGTTGACGTACGCGTGCGCGACCTTCAGGGCGAAGCCCGAGCGCTCGTCGAGCCCGTGCCCCATCGCGACCTCGATGATCGTCCGGAGCAGCGCGAGCTGACCGGTGGTCGTGATCGAAGGGTCGAGCGGGTTGAGCCGGATCCCCATGTCCAGGGCGGCCGTCGGGTCGAGCCGGATCGGCGTTATGCCCAGCTCCTGGGCGATGAGGTTCCACTCGCCCACCCCGTCCTCACCCTGCGCGTCGAGCACGACGACCTGACGGTCGCGGAACCTCAACTGCCGTAGGACATACGTCTTCTCGAGGGCCGACTTGCCGTTGCCGGACTCCCCGAGCACCAGCCAGTGCGGAGCCGGCAGCTGCTGCCCGTACAACTGGAAGGGGTCGTAGATGTAGCCCTTGCCGGAGTACACCTCGCGGCCGATGATCACGCCCGAGTCCCCGAGTCCCGGGGCGGCCGTCGGGAGGTAGACCGCCTGCGCCTGGCCGGTGGAGGTGCGGACGGGCAGTCGGGTCGTCTCCACCTTGCCGAACAGGAAGGCGGTGAATGCATCCGTGATCGCTGTCAGCGGATCGCGCATGAGTGGGCCCCTTACGACGGCTTCGGCGGCGGCTAGCGGCGGATGCCGGTCGCGAACGGCAGCGTGTTGACGAAGGCCCGGTGGTGCTCGCGGTCGCACCACTCCAGCTTGAGATAGGACTTGCCGGCCGAGGCGCGGATCGTCCGCTTGTCCCTGGCCAGCGCTTCGGGGTTACGGGAGGACACGGTGATGTAGCCGACGAGGTTGACGCCCGCCGCACCGCTTGCGAGGTCCTCGCCGCGCTGGTCGAGGCGGGAGTGGGCGGCGATGTCGCGCGGGTCGACCGTGCGGTTCATCTTCATCTGACGGGAGGCCTCGGCCTCGTCGTTGGTCTTCTCGGTCAGCATCCGCTCGATGGCGATCTCGGTGGGTTCGAGGTCCATCGTCACGGCCACGGTCCGGATCACGTCCGGGGTGTGGACGAGCAGCGGGGCAAGGAAGTTGACGCCGACCGGCGTCATCGGCCACTCCTTCACCCAGGCCGTCGCATGGCACCAGGGCGCGCGCGTGGAGGACTCCCGGGTCTTCGCCGTCAGATACGTGGCTTCGCGGGCGTCCAGTTCGGCCGGCCAGGCATTGCGCTTGGTCATGGCCTGGATGTGGTCGATCGGGTGGTCCGGGTCGTACATCGAGTGCACGAGGCTCGAAAGGCGCCCCTGCCCGAGCGGCTGCCGTACGCGGATGTCCGCCTCCTGGAGCCGCGAGCAGATGTCCGTCAGCTCACGCGCCATGACCACGGCGAGCCCGGCGTCCTTGTCCACCTTGCGGCCCGCGAGCGGGCGTGTGGCCTTCGCCATCGCCGCCGCCTCGGCCGCCAGCTCCCGGCTGTAGTGCATGCACGCCACCAGGTAGGCGCGGTGCTGCTCACTGCTGGTCGACACCATGGACTGCAACTGCTCGTACGAGTCCTGGAGCCACACCGGCGCCTTCTCGTCCCCGCGTACGGTGACGTCCTTGGCGTGCGCGTCGGGGTCGGCGGGCAGCGTGCGGGCGAGCATCTGGAGGCGGGTGACGAAGCCGTCGCCGTTGGCCACGTGCTTGAGCAGTGTGCCGAAGCGGTCGACCAGGGCCTCCTGGTCCTCGGAGTCCCGCAGGCCGACGCCAGGGCCCTCGATCTCGATCGCGGCCGTCACCGTACGGCGGTCGGCATGCAGCAGCACGGCGATCTCGTCAGGACCGAAGGGCGCGGCGAGCCAGGTGATCCGGCCGATCCCGGGCGGCGGACCGACCTCGATCTCGCGCCCGTCCATCCGCACACCGGCCTCGGGCGCGCCCGAGCGGTAGGCGGTGCCCTGGCGCAGGGTGCGTTTGTAACTGCGGTTGATCTCGAACCACTTGAAGATCGTGCGGCCCTTGTACGGGACGTACACCGTGGCGAGCGCGAGCATCGGGAAGCCCATGAGCAGCAGGATCCTGAGGCTGAGCACGGGCACGAGGAGCCCGCACATCATGCCGAGGAACGCACCCGTGATGATCAGTGCGATCTCGCCGGTCTCACGGTTCTTTCCGATGATCGCGTTCGGCCGGGCGCGGCCGATGAGATAGGTGCGGCGGGGCGTGACCGTATGGGACTGGGTCGTCAACGCCCTTCACCTCCCGAGCGGTTGCTGGTGCGGCTTGCTGTGCTTCCTGCGGGTCCGGCTCCGCGCGAGCTGTGGGTGCCCGTGCTCGGAGTCGTACGGGGCGGGGGTGCGGCGGAGGGGACAGTTCCGCCGCCGCCCGATCCGCGGCTGCTGTGGGCGGCGACTCCGCCGGAGGCGGGGTTGGACGGCCTGGCCTGGCCGCCCTGGTCGCCGCCGCCACGGCCGCGCGAGCTGTGGGTCTTGATGCCCTGCGAGACGAGGGCGGCGGGCGAGGAGATCACGGCCGCGGCCTTGCCCTCGGCGCCCTGCATGATGCGGTTGTTGCGGCCTGCGGCGATCTCGTCGCCGAAGCCGGGCACGAAGCGGTAGATCATCGCGCTGGCGAAGATGGCGAGCAGGATGATGCTCAGGCCGGAGACGACGGCGGAGAACGCGTTCGGACCGTCCTCGTCGCTGAGCGCCCCTGCCAGACCGAGCACGATGACGATGACCGGCTTGACGAGGATCACCGCGATCATGATCCCGGCCCAACGCCGTACGTGGCCCCAGAGGTTCTTGTCGACGAGCCCGGCGTACACGACGGTCCCGAGCAGCGCGCCCACGTAGAGGAGCGCGGCCCGGATGACCAGCTCCAGCCAGAGGACCCCGGCCGCGAGGATCGACACGAGCGAGACGACGATCAGCATGATCGGCCCGCCGCCGATGTTCTCGCCCTTCTTCAGGGCCTCGGAGAAGGTCCCGAAGAACGCGTCCGTCTGGTTCCCCGTGGCCTGCGCGATCGCATCGGTGATGCCGTCGGTGGCGGAGACGACCGTGTAGAGGATCAGCGGCGTGAAGGCGGAGGCGAGGACGGTCAGCCACAGGAACCCGATGGCTTCACCGATGGCCGTGGTGAGGGGGACACCTCGCACGGCCCGCTTGGCGACGGCGAGCAGCCAGAGGAGGAGGGTGAGGATGGTGGAGGCGGCGAAGACGACGGCGTAGCTCTGGAGGAACTTGTCGTTGGTGAAGTCGACTTCGGCTGTCTTCGACACGGCATCGCTGAGCTTGTCGACGGTCCAGCTGGCGGCGTCGGCGCAGCCTCTGGCGAGGGAGCTGAGGGGGTCGAGGGTGTTGAGGGCGTCGTCGGCGGGGGATTTGGGGGCGTCGGATGAGCCGGAGCGGCCGTTTTCGCAGTACTCCTTGGCGGGGCCGCGGATCAGCTCGCAGGGGTCGTCGCTCGGGTCCGGTGTGGGCGCGGCGATGGCCCGCGTGGCCAGCGTGAAGACCGCGGTCTGCGCTGCTGCCGCGACGGCGGCCAAGGTCAGGATGCGGCGGCGATGGTTAACGGGCATACGTGAACCCTCCGAACTCCTTGACCGCGTCGGACATGTCCTTGGCGGTGGACGCGGATTGGTCCTTGCCCACAGGGACGGGGCCGTCCTTCTGCTTGAAGTCGACCACCCTCCAGTGGCCGTCCCAGCGCAAGGTGAAGGTGTTCGTGTACCAGCTCTCGGTCACCGGGTTCTGAGCACCCTCACCGGCCAGGCCGAACAGGGCCGAGTACCAGACCGAGACGGTCGCCGTCTTGCCGCTGTACGACTCGACCTTGCTGCCCACCGGACTGAAGCGGGTGACGAACGTCTGGCCCGCAGGGGCCTTTCCGTCTTCGTTCAGCCCGATGCTCGTGAGGAACTTCGGGTCGGAGTAGACCTTGTCGAGTTCGCGCATGCGGTCGCGCTGCACCGGCGGGTCGTACACGACGGCGACGATCTGGTCCCGGCTGTCCTTCTGGTACATGCCGTCGGACCCAAGCGCGACCAGGTAGTTGGCGGCGGCGCTCTGCGCACCCGTACGCGACTGTTTGAAGCCGACCGGGACGCCACCGTCCTTCTGCGTCACCGCATCCTCGCCGGACGCAGCCGTCGGATTGGCCCCCGGCTTGGAGCCCCCCGATTCGCCGCCGTCGGAGGACTCACCCCCCTGATTGGCAAAGGCAATCGCCGCGATCAGCAGCACCACCACACCGACCACCGTGACAAGGGACCGCGAGGCCCGGGCCGGCCTCCGTGGCCCTCCGTAAGCGTCGTCGCCCTCCGGCAGGCGCGTCCGCGTCGTCCCCGTACCGCCGTAGAAGACGCCGTCCTCGGGACCGGGACGCTCGTCGTCGTAACCGCCGCCAAGACTCATGACGCGTACGCCCCCTCAACCGATTGCAGAACCGCGCAGTACGACGGTAGCCGTGCCGGTCGCCGCGTGTGCGCGGAGTGGTGACTGGACATCAGGGAGACGCAACCTCAGCCGGTGGGCACGACGGGATGAATGGGAATGTGGCCGGGAACAGTCGGTGGTGCCCCGGTCGGCGACTGCGAACTCGGGTACGGGGGAGGCGTCTAGACGGCCATCCCGTACACGATCGTGAAGAGTGTGCCGAGCGATCCGATGATGAAGACGCCCGTCAGGCCGGCGACGATCAGGCCCTTGCCCTGCTCGGCGCTGAAGGTGTCCCGGAGGGCCGTCGCGCCGATGCGCTGCTTCGCGGCGCCCCAGATCGCGATTCCGAGACAGATGAGGATGGCGATCGCCATCACGACCTCGATCATCACGCGGGCTTCGCCGCCCAGAGTCCCGAACGGCCCCCAGTCGGGGGCGATCCCGCCGATGATCGTGGTGATGTCGCCCTTTTCGGCTGCCAGAAGCATGTAACTCACCGCCCCTTGTGGGTAGTTCCCGCACCCCCTGCCGGTGCGCAGAGGCCAGGCATCATTGTCTCCGAGATTTGCCCGGCGCATGTCGACTTACGGCCATCAGTTGCCAGAGTTGTCCCGGAGGCGTGCCGGACCGACGAATACCGCCCGGTACTCCCCTTGGGGGAGACCCGGGCGGTATACGGCGTTCCGTATGGTCACTCTGTGTATCACGGGTGGTGACGTGGGGCAATGAGCTGACGTGGCGGCGGAACTCGTGCCCTTTCGGCGCGTCCCTCGTTACTTCCCGCTCAGCGCTGCACAAGGACCACGACGACGCCCGCCACGGCGGCGATCACGGCGAACGCACCCAGGAAGCGGCCGATCGCGGCGTTGGGGCGCGAACGCTCCTTGACGATGACGATGCGCAGCCGGACCTCGTTGCCCGCCAGGTAGGCGGGGACCAGGTCGCCGTCGCGGCAGGGCGGGATCTGGAAGGTGGCGTTGATGCCGCTGCCCTGGACGGGCAGGTCCACGCCGGTGGCGGCCTGCTCGGCCGTGATCGTGATCGGTATGACCTTGGGCGCCATGCGGTTTCTCCCCCGGAGCTGGGTGTGGGACGGCCCGATTGTGCCGTACGGCCCGAGCGGTGATCAGCTGCGGGCGTAGGAGCCGATGCCCTCGAGGCAGTAGACGTACTCGCTGATCACGGCGCCGTTCATCGTGTACTGCGAGGAAAAGGCGTACTGGGTCTTCGGGTTGGCGTTGCACTCGTTGAGGTCCGAGGTCATCGGGAAGGTCTGGATGACCTTGTAATGCGCGTCGCTCGCCGAGCAGTCGACCTCCTCGACGTCGTTCACCTCTTGGGCGGTCTCCGAGTCGGGCAGGGTGCCGTTGAGGCAGGTGCCTTGGTCGTACGGGTCCGGGGCCGGGCTCTCGGACGGGGACGCGGCGTCCGTGGGCGGGGCGCTCGCGGCCGGGGTGGACGCGGAGGTGGTGGGGCTGCCGGAGCCGGTGTTCTTGCTGTCGTCGTCATCGCCCAGGTTCATGACGAGGAACAGCACGCCCGCGACGGCTGCGGCCAGGACGACCTTGATGACCCCGGCTTTGGCCCGCGAGCCGGCCGAGGGGGCGTTCCGGGTCGGCGCTCCTCCGTAGGGGTTCGTGGGCGGCTGCGCCCCCGAGCCTCCGAAGATGTCGACCTGGATCTGGAGGATGACCTCGGAGGCGCCGACCGTCATACGGATCTGGTCGCCGTGGCGGCAGGGCGGGATCTGGAGGGCGATGCGCTGCCCGCCCTGGTCGACCTCGAATATCGCGCCCGTGGTGGCTTGTTGGGGTGTGAGCGTGACGGGGATGACCTGGGGCTGGGGCATGGCGGGCTCCTGTGGTCGCGATCCTGGGGGCGGTGGCAGGATTCTGACCCACCGACCCCAGCGGAAGCGCCCGCTCCACCGACACGGTCACGAGGCTGTTCCGATCGTTACGCCACGGTGGCATGCGGGGTGCCCGCGAAGTGGTCGAACTCCCCGTGGCGGACGCCTTCTTGGAAGGCGTGCCACCTTTCCGTGGTGGTGGTGACCGGTCCCAGGCGAACCGTTCCGTCGGGGGCGGTTGGGGCAGGGGCGCCGGCCTTGATGTCGGCGAGGAGGTCGGCGAACTCGTTCTGGGGCATGCGGAGTACCGCGCCGCTCGGATCGGCGCTCTCCATGAGCAGGACGGTCGCGTCATCAGCGGCTACGTGGACGCATGACTCGCCCTGGCCGCAGTAGGACGACTTCTGCCAGTCGGGCATGGCTGCCTCACAATTCTTTGCGGATGGCGTGGATGAGGTCACGGGACTGCGTGGCGCTGACGGCCACGGACGTCATGCGGTCGAGCAGGAGACGGTACGACTCCAACTGGGCTTCGGCGTCCACCAGTACGGGCCCGTGGGATTGGTCCAATGACACGGTGTCGAGTTGGGGGACGGGGCCCGACACGTAGTAGATCGTCTGCCCCGACCCTGGATAGGCGCCGATCGCGAACGGGATGACCTGGACGGCGATGTGCTTGCGGTCGCTCTGGTCCAGCAAGTGCTGGAGCTGTTCCTTCGCGACGGACTTGCCGCCTACGGGTACGCGCAGTGCCGCCTCGTGAATGATCGCCCGGAACGGGGTGGGCGGTTCGCGGTCGAGGACCGCCTGACGCTGGAGTCGGTAGCCGACGCGGTGTTCGAGGTCGGAGCGCGTGAACTCCGGCACCACTTGGCGGAAGATCTCGCGTGCGTGATCCGTGGTCTGGAGCAGCCCTGGGATGTGCGCGGTCGTGGCGGAGTACAGCCGCGTGGCGTGGTGCTCCAGCTCGGCGATGTCGAGCAGTGGGCCGGGCAGATGATCCCGAAACGTTTCCCACCACCCGCCCTTCCGCTCCGTGGCCAACTCGACGAGCCCGTCGAGGTAGTCCTCGTTGCAACACCGGTAGATGCGTGCCAGAGACCGCAGACGCTCAGGGCTGACCCCGAACCGGCTCGCCTCGATGTTGCTCAACTGCGCCTGACTTACGCCTAGTTCGCGCGCCGCTTCCGTCGCGGACAGGTCGGCGCGTTCCCTGAGTCGGCGCAGTTCCGTGCCCAGTCGGAGGCGTCGGACCGAGGCGGCGGTACGCGGAGCCATGGCTCAACTCCCTTGTCACCCACACGAATGAAGACATAAAGCAATTGCGAGATCCGCAAATAGTTTATGTCACTCTGAGTCCACCGGAAGAGCACCGCGGACGCCGCGGCAGAGCCACCGCATCCCTCAACCACCCGACCGGAAAGGACACTTCAGATGGCAACCGTAATGCCAGCCCCCTGGGCGTACACCCTCCAACTACCCCACGAC
>NZ_JAAKZW010000176.1 GCF_011044995.1 Streptomyces mesophilus
GGACGGGGTGGGGTGCTTGCTCATTCGGGCAATGGCACCGTTCCCGTGAAGGGACGCCGCCAACGTCGGGGGCGCCCGAATGACAATGCACCCCACCCCGTCCCCTTCCGCCGTCGCGCGGCTGCGGGCCGTCCCACTCCAGCCCGTCCGGCGTTTGAGGACATCCGAACGAAGTTCGGATACGGGGGCCTGGGGGCTTCGCCCCCAGTTTCGGGAAGGGGCGGGTAGGGGAAAAGGTGCCCGCCGCAGGCGCAACCGGCCCGCACCCGGCAACGAGACCGCGCCCCCACCAAGCAGCGGCGGCGTACAAGTGGGCGTGGACGTCAGGTGTAGAGGGTCTGGGCCGAGGCGAGGCCGACGTAGGCGGCGCCCAAGCCCGCGAGGACGCTGCCGAGGGCGTTGGCCGTCGCGTGCAGGGCTGCGCCGGAGCGGGCGAGGGTCAGCGTCTCGTACGAGAAAGTGGAGTACGTGGTGAGCGCGCCGCACAGCCCCGTGCCGAGGAACAGCAGGGTGTGGGAGGTGAGGGCCGCACCCGTGAGGAACCCGAGCACGAGCGAGCCCGCGATGTTGACGGTGAAGGTGCCCCAGGGGAAGCCGGTCGTGTGGCGGGACTGGACCGCGCGGTCGGTGAGGTAGCGCAGGGGGGCGCCGAGCATGCCGCCGGTGAGGACGAGGAGCCAGTTCACGCGGGGACTCCCAGGGCCTTGCGGGTGGCGGCGGCCGCGAGCGAGACGGCCACGAGGGCGGCGGCGAGCGTGGCGGCCAGGTAGGCGAGCGCCGTGCCGGAGTGGTCGTGGTCGATCAGGCGCTGGATGTCGACCACGTACGTGGAGAAGGTGGTGAATCCGCCGAGGACTCCCGTGCCGAGGAAGGGGCGGAGCAGGGCCGGGGTGGACCGGCCCGTCTCGGTGACCGCGACCATCAGGACGCCGATCAGGGCGCAGCCGATGACGTTGACCCACAAGGTCGTCCAGGGGAAGGCCCCGGGGCCGGTCGGCCAGAGCAGGGACGCGGCGTAGCGGGCCGTGGCCCCGAGGCCGCCGCCCAGGGCGACGGCCGCCAGAACCGGGGCCGTTCGGGGCTTGGAGCGGGGCCCGGTGTCCGCTTCTCGATCGTGCAGCACTGCGGCACCTTATCCGGGCACTCCGCCAGATCACGGAAACTAACGCACCGTCACCACTGCGTCGCGCCTCGCGAATCGTCCCAACCTCCGTTATTCCTTGCTCCGTTGGGGGTACGGACGGCGCTGAGCGGGGATGACACGAGTGGCGCCGCACCGCCGCACCTTCCGCTTGTGACGGCCGACGCCCGTACCGATGCAGCCCGCGGAGGGCATTCGTCACTCCGCGTCACAGGATGGGGGCCTCGGGAGTGGCCATGGGGACCGCGGACTTCACGTTCGGCCTGGAGCACCGCACGGCCGGCACGACCCTCTTCCTGCTGCTCAGCGGAGAGCTCGACATCTGGGCCGACGGGGAACTGGCCCCGCGCGCGGCCCGGTTGATCGGCGCCGTAAGACCCGAGGTCGTGATCGATCTGCACCATGTGACCTTTCTCGACGCGGGCGGGCTGCGGCTGCTCCTCGGGATACGGCACCGGGTGGCGGACCGTCAGGGCACGGTGCGTCTGGTCCGCGCCCACGGCCAGCCGCATCGGGTGCTCCGACTCACCGGCCTCGAGCGCGAATTCGACGTGGTGCGCGGCGAGCCGGACGACGGCGGCGGGCAGGGCCCGGCCGTGCTCGCCTGAGGCCCCGCGGCGAGTTGTAGGGTTCCCGGGAAGCGGCTCGGCGAGGTGCCGCGCCACGTGCCACCTGGGGGGACCAGTGCCGGCGGGCAAGAGTTCATCGCATCTGATACCGACCGGGGACGACCACAAGGTCACCCCGGCCGAGCTGTTCTTCGATCTCGTCTTCGTCTACGCCATCACCCAGGTCACCGCGATGATGGCGGCCCACACGACCGCGGGCCGCATCGCCGGATCGCTGGTGGTGCTCGCCCTGCTGTGGTGGTGCTGGTGCTGCTTCTCGTGGCTCGGCAATGTGGTGCGGGCCGATGCGGGCGCACTGTTCGCGGTGCTCGTGGCCGTGATGGGCGTGATGCTCGTCGTCTCCTTCGCGCTGCCCGAGGTGTACGACGACAAGCACGGCGGGGTGGACGCGCCGTTGGTGTTCGTCCTCTGTTACGGGGTCGTACGCCTGCTGCATCTCGTCTCGTACTGGATTTCGGCGCCGGACGACCCCGCACTGCGGTCGACGGTGCGCCGGATCGCGCTGACGTCGGTGGCGCCGCCGTTCGCGCTGCTTCTGGTGGGTGCGGCGTTCGACGGCCGCACGCAGATCCTCATCTGGGCCGGGGCGATGGTGCTCGACTACGCGATGGTGTTCCTGACCCGGGGCTCGGGCTGGCGGGTCGCCTCGCCGGGGCACTTCGCCGAACGGCACGGCCTGATCGTCATCATCGCCCTCGGCGAATCCATCGTGGCCATGGGCATCGGCATGCGCGACTATGCGCTGACCGTCCCGGTGATCGCCGCGGCGGCGCTCGGGATCCTGGTCGTGGCGGGCATGTGGTGGATGTACTTCCGCAAGGTCGCCGAGCCGGCCGAGCACCGCATCGCGCGCGCGGAAGGCGCCGAGCGGACCAAGCTCGCGAGCGAGGTGTACACGTATCTCCATCTGCCGCTGATCGCGGGGATCGTGCTCTGCGCCCTGGGGATGAAGGTCGCGCTGCACCAGATCGCCGACACGAAGCACTACGACCTGTCCGAGCCGCTGCACGGCATCGTCGCGTGGGCGCTGCCGGGCGGGGTGGGGCTGTATCTGCTGGCCTCGGCCGCGATTTTGGCCCGGGTGTCGGGCCGGGGGTCGCTGGTGCTGCTGATCGGCGGCGGACTCTGCCTGGTCGGCGGTCCGTTGGTGACCGTGGTGCCCGCGCTGGTCGCGCTCGCCCTGCTGGGGGCCGCGGTCGCGGGGATGGCGGCGCTGCACTCGCGGGTGGCGCGGCCGGCGCTTGGGTCGGCTGCTCAGGAGGCGTGAGGAAGCGACCGGCACTTGGGTCCGCTGCTCAGGAGGCGTGAGGCAGCCGCCGGTGCTGAGGTCGGCCGCTTCGGAGGCGTAAAGGAGCAGCTCACCTGTCTGTCAGAGCGGTTTCGCCGGCCAGTCGAGCAGTCGTGCGCCGATCACCGCGGTCTGCAGTGTGTAGCGGTGTACGGGGTCGGCCGGGTCGGAGCCCGTCAGCTGATGGATCCGCTGCAGCCGGTACGTCAGCGCCCGCACGCTCAGGCTGAGCCGGCGTGCCGCCTCCGCGGCGACGCACCCCGCGTCGAAGTACACCATCAGCGTCCCGATCAGCGGCCCCGCCCCGCCCCGCGCCTCCTGCAGCGGCCCCAGTGCGCTGCGTACGAGATCGGCCATGGCCTCGCGGTCCCGGGTGAGCACGGGGTAGACCAGCAAGTCGGCCGCGTTCAGGACGGGTTCGTCGAGGTGCAGCCGCTCGGCGAGGTCGAGTGCGCCGAGCGCCTCCTCGTAGCTGCGCACGACACCGCCGGCGCCGGGGTGCGGACGGCCGAGCGCGACCTGGCCGCCGTCGGTGGCCGTGTGCGCCTGCTCGGCGAAGTACGTGAGCACTTCGGTCTGGTCGCCGGGGGCGATGCAGATCAGCCGGTCGTCCTTGGTGGTCAGGAGGATCGACCGGTCACCGAAGCGGGCGTGCAGCGCGGCAGCCACGCCGCGCCCCACGGGATCGGTCTCCGTGTACGCGTCCGGCCCGGCGGCGACGGCCACCGCGTGCGCATGCGCGAGCCGCAGCCCGAAGCGCTCGGCGCGTTCGGCGAGCCGTCCGAGGTCGCTGCGTCCGTGCAGCAGATCGTCGATGAACTCCCGCCGCGCCGCCTCCTCCCGGCGTACGGCGAGGCGCTGGGCGCGCTCGTACCCCTCGGCGAAGGCGTCGACGGCCTGCTCGACCGCGGCGAGGACGCTGTCGGCGTGCCGTACCACCAAGGGCCAGGCGCACCGGGTCGCGGCGAGGTGCTCCTGGACGAGTCCGCGCAGGGCGTGCCCTTGTTCGGCGGCCCGTTCGCCGAGTGTGCGGCGCAGTTCGAGTTCGTCCCGGGTGAGGCGCCGGCCGGTCGTGGACACGGCCGCGAGCAACTCGGCATAGCCGTCGAGGTACTCCGCGGTCTCTTCCACCCGGGCCATCGGCTTCCCCACCCTCATGCGCGTACGACTGCCGGGCTCGCCCACAGCGCTCCCCACGCCCGACGGCGCGACCCCGGCATCAAGAACGCGTAAAGACTGCCGGATCCCGGCAATGCGATCAAGCCGCGTGCGCTGCCAGGATCTGCTCACGGGTGGGAACGGGGGATACACGGGGGAATGCCCGGTGCCGGATCCCGGAAGGGAACGGCGCCGGGCCACCCCGACGCCCGCCCGCCTCCCACGCGCCTCGCTCGCGTACCGGAGCCGCTCTTGATCAACTCGGCGGCACCTGGTCGACTGCACGTCATCCGCAGTTCGGACGCCGCTCGGCCGGGTGGTCGAGGCTGCGGTCCGGCAGACCGACCCACGCCTGTGAGGAACCACCCATGGACCGACGCCTGTTCACCGCCGCGCTCACCGCGGCCCTTGCCGTCCCCGCCACCGCCGGCGCCGCCCATGCGGACGGCCGTGTCGGCGAGGAGCACCGCGGCCGCGCCCTGCTCGCCGCTCTCACCGAGGCCCTCGACGGTGACCGGCGGACCGCGCGGATCCTGGCGCCGCTGGTCGAGGACGTCGGCTTCGACTGGGAGCCCCCGGCCGCACGGCTCGACGAGCTGGACTTCATCGTCGCGTACGGCTTCGGCAATCGGCCGCCGGCCGGCGGCGGTGACCCCACGAAGGTGCTGTTCGAGCCGGGTCCCGTGAACGAGGAGCTCGCCGACACCGTGGCCCGGATCCGTGCCCGGCGCGACATACCGGTGTACGCGCAGTGGGAGATCGCCCGGTTCCTGGAGTCCAAGTACCGGATGAAGAACGTCACTTCGATCGAGCCGGTGATCGCCCCCGACGGGACGATCACCTATCTCAGCACCGACGGTGTGGCCCAGCAGGTTGCCGAGGCCCGCAAGGATCTGCCCGGCGGGACGGGCACGGCGGGTGTCGTCGGCTTCCGCGACCATCACAAGCGCTGTGTCCTCACCACCGAGGGCCGCGGGATGCGCGCCTTCGCGCCGCGTGGATTCGCGATGCCGCAGACGTACGATCCGCAGTCGGGGCAGGCCTGGACGCGCCGCCGTGACCTGTACCTGGTGAGCGACATGACCGCGCAGTGGACCATGCTTCAGCGGAAGTTGATCGCGGAGGCCTACCCCAACGGCTGACCCCCGGCGTCCGCAACGGCCGGCCGACGACGTCTACTGCGCCGGGCGCAACCACACGGTGGTGTCCCCCGGCAGCCGGCCGTCCTCAAGTGGCCCGCTGCTCAGCACCACGTCCATCCCCGCAGGCAGCTCGATCGGGTCGGCGCCCGCGTTGACCAGGCATCGGATCCCGGACGACCGTGCGAAGGACACGGTGTCCGGGCCACTGTCGAGCCACTCCAGGGTCTCGGGCAGGGGCGCGAACAGTTCCGCGCGCAGCCGGAGCGCCTCGCGGTACAGCCGCAGGAACGAGTCGGGGTCGGCGTGCTGGCGTTCGGCGCTCCACGCGGTCCACTCCGGGGGCTGCGGCAGCCAGGACGCGCCGCCCTCGGAGAAGCCGAGGGTCTCCCCTGCCGCCGTCCACGGCAGCGGGACCCGGCAGCCGTCCCGTCCGCGGTCGCGTCCTTCGGAGCGTATGAAGGTGGGGTCCTGAATGAGGTGGTCGGGGATGAACTGGACTTCGGGCAGGCCCAGTTCATCGCCCTGGTAGAGGTACACGCCGCCGGGCAGCGCAAGGGTCAGGAGCGCGGCCGCCCGCGCCCGGCGCCGGCCCAGTGGCACATCGCTCGGGTCGGCGAGCCGCTTGTCCCCCATGTCGAAGGAGGTGTCCGCGCGGCCGTAGCGCGTCACATGGCGGATGGTGTCGTGGTTGGAGAGCACCCAGGTGGGTGGGGCGCCGACCGGCTCGTGCAGGGTGAGCGTCGAGTCGATGACATCACGCAGCGCGGTGGCATCCCAAGGGCAGCACAGGAAGTCGAAGTTGAAGGCCGAGTGCAGTTCGTCGGGGCGCAGATAGCGCGCGGACTGCTCCGGGCTCGGCAGCCACACCTCGCCGACGAAGGTGCGCTCACCGTCGTACGAGTCGAGGATCTTCCGCCACGCGCGGTACACGTCGTGCACCTCGTCGACGTCCTGGTACGGCAGGTCGGTCGGGTCCGGGTCGGGGCCGGCGTCCGGAAGGCCGGGCTTCTTCACGAGCCCGTGGGCGACATCGATACGGAAGCCGTCGACACCGCGCCTCAGCCAGAAGTGCAGGACATCCTCGAACTCGGCCCGTACGTCCGGGTGTTCCCAGTTCAGATCGGGCTGCTCGGGCGCGAACATGTGCAGATACCACAGGCCCGGCGTGCCGTCCGCCTCCGTGATACGGGTCCAGGCGGGCCCGCCGAAGTACGACTGCCAGTCGTTGGGCGGCAGTTCGCCGTACGCGCCCTTGCCGGGGACGAACCAGAAGCGGTCCCGCGCGCCCGGTTCGTCGGCCAGCGCGTGACGGAACCAGGGGTGCTGGTCGGAGCAGTGGTTGGGCACGAGGTCGACGATGACGCGCAGCCCGTGCCCGTGTGCCTCGTCGATCAGCGACTCGGCCTCGGCGAGCGTGCCGAAGAGCGGGTCGATGTCGCGGTAGTCGGCCACGTCGTAGCCGCCGTCGGCCATGGGTGAGACGTACCAGGGGTTGAACCACAGGGCGTCCACACCGAGTTCGCGCAGGTACGGCAGTTTCGCCCGCACTCCGGCCAGGTCTCCGATGCCGTCGCCGTTGCCGTCGGCGAAGCTGCGGACGTAGATCTGGTAGATCGCGGCGTGCCGCCACCAGGCGGGTGCGGGCGTCAAGGTCACAGGTGCTCCTCAGAAGGGTGGGCGGGTCCGGCCTCGTCGGCCGGACCCGTCGGGCGTACGAAGGTGGTGCTACCAGCCGGAGTTGCCGGATCCGCGGGTGATCTGGAAGCCGCCCGCGAGGGAGAGTCCGCCGTCCTTGGTGCCGGTGACGGTGACCCCGGAGAAGGTGCCGGCTCCGGCCGCGTTGATCTCGATGCCGTACGCGCCGGTCTTCTCGATCCTCGTGTCCTCGACGGTGAGATCGCCGACGGACTTCTGCCAGGACACGAGCAGTCCGCTGTACGTGGAGTCGAGGATGTCGTTGTTCTCGATCCGTACCGGTGTGGTGATGTCCGAGTGGTCGGCGTAGATCCAGATCGCGCCGAACTTCGACTGCCAGTTGGGTTCGTAACCGCCGGTCCGCTCCAGGGTGTTGCGGGCCACGATGGTGGGTCCGGAGAAGGGCAGCGGTGCGGGCGGGAAGTTGCGGGTGCTGATCGCGACGCCGGCGGAGGCGTTCACGGTGTCGGACAGGAGGTTGTCCTCGACGCGGTTGCCGCTGCCGCCGTAGACCGCAGCGGTGTTGGCGAGCATCGGCAGCTGCACGGTGTTGAAGCGGAACGCGCAGTCGGTGACGGCCTGCTGTTCGGAGAACATCGCGAGTCCGTCGTCGCCGGTGCCCCGGACGCTGCTCTGCGAGACCTCGCTGTTCTTCGTCCCCTTGTGCAGGTTCACGCCGTCGGCGAAGGTGTCGCGGATCCGCAGCCCCGTCGCGAGCAGACCGTCGGTCGGCGCGTCGATCCACAGGCCGACCTTGGCGTGCTCGATCCACACGTTCTGCACGGTGGATCCGCTGCCGAAGTCGCCCTCGATCGCCGTGTGGCCGCCGGCGTCGTCGCGGTGGGTGGCGTCGCCGGCGAACATCAGGTCCTGGATCGTGCTGGTGCCGCCGCGGCCGAAGAACCCGCCCTTGTTGTCCTTGCCGCGCACCACCGTGTGCCACTCCCCCGCACCGCGTACGGCGACGCTGCTGAGGTTGATGTGGTCGGAGATGTTGTACGTGCCCTTCGGCAGCCACAGGCCCTTGCCCTGGGACTTGGCCGTGTTCACCGCGGAGTTGAGGGCGGAGGTGTCGTCGCCGCCGTCGTCCGGGGTGACGCCGAGGCCGGTCGCCGAGACGTAGCCGGCCGGCATCGCATAGGCGGCGGGGGCCGTCTCCGTCTCGATCAGGTCGACGGTGTACGAGGGTGCGGTGTCGCCCGCGTCCTTCTGCAGCCTGAGCTTCGTACCGGCCGGGAAGTCGCCGATGACCGTCCGGGTCTCGTCGAAGAAGCGGTGCGGGGAGCCGCCGGACGGGTCGTTGTTGTAGGGGTAGGCGCCGTACACCCAGCTGTACCTGGAGGTCAGGTCGAGGTCGCGCAGGTGGGTGCCGTTGGCGTAGAGGCTCAGGGGCCTGTCGATGCCGGTGCCGTCCGCGCTGTCGGGGATCGAGTAGCGCAGGGTCAGGGCGTTGGCGGGCTTGGTGAGCGTGAACTCGACGTACTCACCGGTGGCGTCGAGCACGACGGCCTTGCGGCCGGAGGCCTCGGACGGGACCTGGAGATAGGTGCGGTCGGGGCCGATCGTCGAGGCGTTGGTCGTGGCCGACTCCGCCTCGTACGAGGTGTACGGGAGGCTCGCGCCGCGGCTCGCGTTCGCGGCGGCGGTCGGCAGGTCGAGACCGTCGAGCTGGAAGCCGCCGTTGTCGCCGGATTCGGTGCGCAGGGTCACCGTGTTGAGACCGGCGCGCAGGGGGACGCCGGTGCTGAGCGTCTGCCAGGAGCCGGAGGTGCCGGGCAGGGTGAGCTGCCGCAGGCGGGTGCCGTTGACCGTGAGGGAGACGGTGGCCTGGCCCGCGTCCGGGGTGCGGTAGCGGATCTGTGCGGTGTGCTCGGTCGCCGCTGCGGACGTCACCGAGAAGACCGCGCGGGAGCCGTGCGTGCTGAAGCGGTCCAGGTAGCCGGAGCCTTGGTAGCCGCTCACGGACGTGGACTTCTCCGGGCCGCCGGAGAAGAAGGCCTCCTCGGCCTCGTGGGTCAGGCTTCCGCCGCCGCCTGCGGAGGGCGGGGCGGGGGTGAGGCTGTCGAGGTTGATGTTGCCGCTGTCGTCGGCCGCGAAGGTGAGGGCCAGCGTGTTGGCGCCCTGCCGGTAGTCCACGGGCGCTTCGACGGTGGACCAGGTGCTCCAGTTCGCGGTGGCGGGGAGGCTCACCCGACCTGCCCTGGTGCCGTTCACGTACAGGCTGAGTGTCATCGTCGCCGTGGTGCCGTTGGCGTACCGGATCCTGGCGGAGCCTGATCCGGCGGTGGGCGAGCTGACGGTGAACGAGGTCGAGGCGCTGCCCTTGTTGCCGTCGGTGTAGCCGCCGACATAGCCGGTGCCGGTGTATCCGGGGTGCTCGCTCTCGGCCTTCGTGCCGCCCGAGAGCGCGGCCGATTCGGCCTGGAGTACATCGGCGGCGTGCGCTGCCGGTGCCCCGTACAGCAAAAGTGCGGCGAGCAGGCTCAGCAGGAGTCCGGGGACGAGAAGCAGTGATCTTGGTCGTGCGGGGGTGTTTTCGGGCATGGCGGAGCGTCCTTCCGTGTGGGGGTGCACAGGACGGCTGAGGGGGTGGCTCGAGGTGGGCTCAGCCCTTGAGGCTGCCGGCCGTGAGACCGGCGATGATGTGGCGCTGGAAGATCAGGAAGAGCACGAGCAGCGGGATGCTGGCGATGACCATGCCCGCGAGCAGCTGGTTGGCGGGCAGGAACTCCGACAGCCGGCTCAGCGCCACCGTGATCGGCTGCTTCGCCGGATCGGGGAGCACGATCAGCGGCCAGAGGAAGTCCTTCCACACCCCGACCACCGCGAAGATCGACACCACGGCGAGGACCGGGCGCGACAGCGGCAGGATCACCGACACCAGGACCCGCACCGGCCCTGCGCCGTCGATGCGTGCGGAGTCCATGAGCTCCTGCGGGATCTGGTCGAAGAACCGCTTCAGGATGAAGATGTTGAAGGCATTGGCAGCGGCCGGCAGCCAGATCGCCCATGGGGTGTTGATCAGATTCAGATGGATCAGCGGGACGTCCGTGACCGTGAGATAGGTCGGGACGAGCAGCGCGGAGACCGGCAGCATCAGCGTCGCGAGCATCATGCCGAGGACGATGTTCCCGAGCACCGGCCGCAGTTTCGACAGCGCGTATGCCGCGGCGACATCGATGATCAGCTGGATCAGCCAGGCGCCGAGCGCCAGGATCAGGGTGTTGAGGAAGTGCTTGCCGAGCCCGGTGTTCGTCCAGGCTTCGGTGTACGCCTCCGGATGGAAGCTCCCCGGGAACAACGTCGGGCTCGGGTCGGCCAGTTCACGCGAGGACTTCAGGGCGCCGCTCGCCATCCAGTACAGCGGGAAGACGAAGACGACCGTGAAGCCGATGAGCGTGGTCGTGAGCACGAAGCGGTAAAGGAACTTTCCCGTGCGCCGGTTGAGCTCGCTCGGCGCGATCAGGGTGCGTTCCGCGGTGTCGGACATCGTCGTTCCTCTCAGCCCTTGCTCCGGGCCATCAGCTTTTGCTCCGGGCCATCAGCTTTTGCTCCGGGTCATCAGCCTTTGCTCCGGGTCAGCCGCAGATACACCAGCGAGAACAGTCCGAGCACCACGAAGAGCACCATGCTCATGGCGCTCGCCAGGCCGAAGTCGCTGTAGACGAACGCGTACCGGAACAGGAGCAGCAGGACGGTCACGGTCGCGTCGTTCGGACCGCCGCCGGTCAGGATGTACGGCTCGATGAACACCTGCATGGTGCCGAGCACTTGGAGCAGGAGCGTGATCATCAGGATGAAGCGCATCTGCGGCAGCGTGACGTGCCAGAGCCGCTGCCTGATCGAGGCTCCGTCGAGCTCGGCCGCCTCGTACAGCTGGCCGGGGATGCCGCCGAGCGCCGCCAGGTAGATCAGCGTGGTGGTGCCCATGTTGGCCCAGGTGGAGACCAGGACCAGTGAGACCATCGCCAGGTTCTCGGACTCCAGCCACTGCTGGGCCGGCAGATGCAGCGCTTCGAGGGCGCTGTTGAACAGGCCGGGGCCCGGATCGTAGAACCAGCGCCACAGGAGCATCGTGACGATCGGCGGCAGCATCACCGGCAGATAGACCGTCATCCGCAGATAGCCGCGGGCGCTGCGGAACTCGTTGAGGACGACGGCCGTCGCAAGGGGCGCCGCGAAGCCGAAGACCAGCGCGAGCGCGGTGAACCAGGCCGTGTTCTGCCAGGCGGTGACGAACAGCGGATCGTCGAAAAGCCGGCGGAAGTTGTCCAGGCCCACCCACTGGGCGGGTTGGGCGAACGTGACCTGCTGGAAGCCCAGCAGCCAGCCGCGAACGATCGGGTACCAGGAGAAGGCGGCGAAGACGACGAGGCCGGCGCCGAGGAAGGCGTACGCGATGAGGTTCTCGCGGATACGGCGGGCGAGGTGCGAGCGGGCCGCCTTGGGTGTGCCCGCGGGCTTCGGTTCCTTGGGCCTGCCGGAGGACGCCGCTGGGGCGCCGGCGCCCTCCGGACGGACCGTGGTCTTCATGTCGGTGGTCGCCATCGGTCACTTGACCGTCGCGAGGAGCGCGTCGACCTTCTTCGACGCGTCCTTCAGGAGCTGGTCGATGTCCGCGTCCTTCTTCGTCAGGACCGACTGCATCACGCCGTCGAGCACGGTGTAGATCTGCTGGGCGTTCGGCGGCTCGACCTTCTGCTCCAGGCCGCCGTTGCGCTCGGTGAACGGCTTGAAGTTCTCGGTGGGCACATTGGCGTACTTGGCGTGCACGGCATCGACCTTGGCCTGCACATCGTCCGTGTACAGGCGGTCGAGCGGCAGACCGACCGGCACGTCATTGCTGATGACGCGCTTGTCGTTGAACTCGGTGCGGTCCGGGTTGAGGTACTTGAACTGGAGCCACTTCAGACCGGCCTTGATCTTCTCCGGCGTGGCCTTGGGGTTGAACATGAACCCGTTGCCGCCGCCGAGCGTCGCCTGTCCGGGCAGCGCGCCGACCCCGTACTCCTTGTACTGGCGCTCGAACTGCTTGACGATCGTGGGCACGTTGTCCGGCCCGGCCATATACATGCCGAGCTTGCCGGCGCCCATCATCTTCTGGACGTCGGGGATCTCCAGGAGCTGGCGGCTGCCCATGCTGTCGTCGGTCCAGCGCATGTCGTGCAGCATCCGCAGCGCGTTGCGTGCGGCGTCGCTGTCGACGGCGGACTGCCACTTGCCGTTGCTGCCGTCCTTGACCGCCACGTCGCCGCCCATGGAGTAGATCCATGAGGTGAGGTGCCAGCCGCCCTGGTTGTTCTTGCTGTACTCGGCGTAGCCGACGGTGCCGTCGCCGAGATCGCTGATCTTCTTGGCGGCGCTGCGCACCTCGTCCCAGGTGGTGGGCGGCTTGTCCGGGTCGAGTCCTGCCTTCTCGAACAGGTCGCGGTTGTAGACGAGGCCGAGCGAGTACTGGCCGTTGGGCAGCCCGTAGACCTTGCCGTCCTTGCCCTTGAACACGTCGAGGAACTCGGGCCGGATCTTGTCGAGATACGGGATGTCCTTCATGTACGGGGTGATGTCCGCGCCTTGGCGTCGCTCGATGAGTCCGGCCGGGTCGGTGAAGTACACGTAGTAGACGTCCTCGAGCTGACCGCCCGCGAGCTTGGCCGCGAAGGTCTTCGGGTCCATCTGGCCTTCGCGCGGATCGATATCGATCTTGGGGTTGGCCTTCTCGAAGGCCTTCACATCGGCCTCGAAGATCTTGCGGTCGAGCGGCTGCGTCTTGGGCGGCATGTCATTGACCACGAGGGTGACGACACCGTCCTTGCCCGCCCCCTCGCCCGAGGAGGAGCCGCCGCAGGCGGTCAGGCCGAGGGCCATCGCGCCGACGAGGGCTATGCCGGCGCGTCGACGCGCGCCGAAGCCAGACGTGAAAGTCATGGGTGTGCTGCCTTCCTGCTACCTGGGAAAGCGGATCCTTGCCGACTGTCCCGGTCGGCGCCCCAGCGTTGACGCAGAACGTAGAACCGGTTCACGCAAGAAGTCAACGTCTCTGCGCAAGATTCGAAGCAGTGGACCCGCGGACGATCAACTCGGTTTCGAAGAGGATGGGTTCGTCGTCGACTACATGGCCGTCCATCTGCGCGACCAGCGCGGTCACGGCCGCGTCCGCCATGGCCTGCACGGGCTGGCGTGCGGTGGTGAGCGGCGGGTCGGTGGCGACCATGAACAGCGAGTCGTCGAAGCCGACCACGGAGAAATCCCTGGGTACGACGAGGCCGAGGCGGCGTGCGCCGCGGATCGCACCGAGGGCGAGGGTGTCGCTCGCGCAAACGACTGCGGTGACCCCGGCATCGACGAGGCGCGGCACGGCAGTGGCGCCGCCTTCCATGGAGAACATCGCGTGGGCGACCCAGGGCCGCCAGTTGCTCTGGGGCACACCCTTCGCTTTCCAGAACGCCGCGTACCCGGCGAGTTTGCGGGCGCTCGGCACATGCCCGACGGGGCCGATAAGGAGGCCGATGCGCTCATGCCCCAGGGCTTCGAGATGGCGGGCCGCCTGGAGTGCGGCCTGGGTGTCGTCGGCCGCGACCTGGGCCACTTCGCGGTTCTCGTCGGCTGCGTTGACCAGGACCATCGGCATACGGCGTTCGCGCAGCACACGGCCCTGTTCGGCGCCGGCGTCGGCGTAGCTGGAGCCGACGAAGACGATGCCGCCGGTGTTCTGCCCGAGCAGCATGTCGATGTAGTGCGATTCGGAGACACCGTCGGCGGTACGGGTGCACAACACGGGTATCAGCCCGCGCTTGTTGAGCCGCCCGGCGAGCGCTTCGGCGAACGCGGGGAACACCGGGTTCTGCAGTTCGGGCACCACCAGGCCGACCAGCGGTGCGCGCTCCCTGCGGCTGACGGCGGGGCGCTCGAATCCGAACACGTCCAGGGCCGTGAGCACGATGTCCCTGGTGGCCGGCGCGACCTCGGGGCTGCCGTTGAGCACACGGCTGACGGTCACTTCGCTGACGCCGGCGAAGGCGGCCACCTTGGAAAGTCGTTTCGTCATGCGCTGACCGTACAGCGCACGACGCAAGACTGAATCAGTCGTGCGCAAATTGCTTGCAGCCAGACTTGCATGGGGCGCTCCTCGGTCGAGGAGCGCCCCGCGGATTCACTCCGCCCGGGCGAACACCAGGCTCACGTTGTGCCCGCCGAACCCGAACGCGTTCGTCAGGGCCGCACCCCAATCGCCCTTGCGCGGGCCGCCCTTGACGAGGTCGAGGGTGACCGCCGGATCCGGCGCGTCCAGGTTGCGGATCGCGGGGACGACGCCGTCGCGCAGACCGAGCACGGTCGCGACCGCGGCCACCGCACCGGAGGCCCCGCAGAGATGGCCGATCATCGACTTGGCCGCGGTCACGGCGACCTCGTCACCGAGCGTGGTCGCGATCGCCTCCGCCTCCACCACGTCACCCGACGGGGTCGAGGTGGCATGGGCCTGGACGACGCCGATGTCGGCGGGGGCGAGCCGGGCGGAATCGAGAGCGGCCCGCATCGCCTGCGCCTGGCCCTCGGCGTCCGAGGCCGTGATGTGCGCGGCACTCGACGAGACGCCGACGCCCGCCAGCCATCCGTGTACGCGCGCCGCGCGGGCCCGGGCGAACGAGGCGCGTTCCAGAACGACGATCCCCGCACCCTCCCCCATCACGAATCCGCTGCGGCCCGCGTCGAAGGGCCGCGACACCGCCTCGGGATCCTCGTCCTGAGTGGAGAGGGCCTTCATCTGCGCGAAGGCCGAGAGCGTGAACGGATGCAGACAGGCCTCCGCCCCGCCGGCGACCACGACATCGGCCCGCCCGGCCCTGATCAGATCGAGCCCCAGCGCGATGGCCTCGGATCCCGAGGCACACGCACTCACCGGCGTATGCGCACCCGCCTTCGCCCCGAGCTCCATGCTCACCCAGGCCGCGGGACCGTTGGGCATCAACATCGGTACGGCGTACGGGGAGAGCCGCCGCGCCCCGGACCGCTCGTAGGTGTCGTCCTGACCGAGTGTGGTGAGCACACCTCCCGTACCGGTGCCGATGACCACCGCGAGCCGTGTGCCGTCGACCTTCGGCGCACCGGCGTGCTGCCAGGCCTCACGGGCGGCGAGCAGAGCGACCTGTTCACAGCGGTCGAGCTTGCGCGCCTGAACCCGGCCGACCAGTTCTGCGGGGTCACCGGGCAGCGGCGCCGCGACCCCCACGGGCACGTCGGCGGCCCACTCCTCGTCGATCCGTCGCACTCCCGAGGCCCCCGCGAGCAGGCCCTCCCAGGTCGTACGGGCATCCATGCCCAGCGGAGTCAGCGCTCCGAGTCCCGTGACGGCCACCGCGTCGTCGTACATATCGCGCCCCTTCTCGGGTGTGAGTAGGAAGTCCACAAGATCCGGCCGTCGCACGGCGCAGGATCTTGATCACCTGAAGGCGACACTTCCAGACAACAAGGGCGCCGATGAATGCCACCAGCCGCAGAGCCTCAAGAGCGGATCTTGTAGGGTTACGACAAGTGACGGGCGACGGGAGCGCCGCGTCCGGGGCGCGCACGAGCAGGGACCCGAACCGGCCAGTTCCGCTGGACGCACGAAGCGCCGCTCCACCTGCCGGGAGCGGCGCCTTTCAATTCCCTTAAGGGTGGGGCCGATTGACTTTCGGCCAACCCGACGGGCGTACCTCCGGGTGGACTTTGGCATATGCCAGAAGCACCACCGTATCGTGTCTTGCCAAATCCCTTACGGGGCCCACTGACCTGTGCGACAGTCATAACCGGCCCTTCCGTCAGACTTGGTCGTACCGCGCCTGTATCGGAGTACGAGATGCCGTCCCATATCTTCGCGGACCGCCCCGCCGCACAGCCGCCCGAGCGCGGCACGGTCGACGCGCTGATTCAGCAGACGCGCCGGCTGCGTGGCGAGGTCGACGCGGTGCGCCGGGACACGCTCACGGACGACGACGACCCGCAGGGCCGCTGGCAGCGCGCCCTGTGCGAGCTGGCCGTACACCAACTGGACGATCTGGACGAGCACTTGGCGCAGCTGCGTGACGGCGCGCCTCTGGACACCGACGAGCAGGAGCTCCTCGAAGGCCTGGAGGCCGAGCTCGCCCCCGGGCCGAGCCGCGGCTCGCTCCTCAGCCGGGTGGGCAGCGCCGAGTGGAATCTGCTCACCGACGACGTCGTCTGGTCCGGCGAGCTCTACCAGATCTTCGGACGCTCCCCCGACCGTCCGCCGCTCACCCTGGACGAGCTGCCCACGTTCGTCTTCGCGGAGGACAGGGACCTCCTCACGCAGATGGTCACGGACTGTCTGATCGACGGCCGGCCCATCGACGGCGAGTTCCGCATCGTGCGTGAGGACGACAGTGTGCGCACCCTGCACATGATGGGCGAGCCCGTGCTCGACGCCGACGGCAGCACCGCCTCCATGTGGGCGGTGGTCAGAGACGTCAGCGAACTGCGGCGCAGCCAATCGGCCCTGCGCGAGACCCGTGACTCGCTTCAGCGCCAGCGGCACATCGCGCAGACAGAGCACCGGCTTGCGGTCGAGCTGCAGGAGGCCGTGCTGCCGCCGTGGCGCGGCCCCCTGCGGTTCCCGCAGGGCTCACCCGACGCACTCGACCTGGCGGCCCACTTCCTGCCCTCCTCCCGCAGCGCGCTCATCGGCGGCGACTGGTACGACGCGATGCATCTCCCCGACGGTGACACGCTGTTGAGCGTCGGCGACCTCACCGGCCATGGGGTGACGGTCACTTCGGGCATGGCGATGCTGCTCGGCGCGGTCCGCGGCATGGCCGTCGCGGGCGCCGAGCCGGGCAAGCTGATGGGCTGGCTGAACCAGCTCCTCGACGCCTCCGCGCAGCCCGCCCTGGGCAGCGCGGTGTGCTGCCGCTACAACCCGCGCACCCGTGTCCTCACCTGGTCCCAGGCCGGCCACCCCGCCCCGCTGCTGTTCCGCAACGGAACAGGCCGCGCCCTCGACGCCCCCGACGGCGTCCTGTTGGGCGCGACGACGGGCGCGGTCTACGAGCAGGCCGGCGAGCAGCTGGAACCGGGCGACCTGTTGGTTCTGCACACGGACGGCCTCGCCCCGCACCGCGACGGTGAAGCCTCCCGCGACCGCCTCCTCTCCCTGGCCCCCCGTTTCGCCACCGCCCGCACGGCGCAGGACTGCGTCCGTGCCGTGGTGGAGGAGTTCGGCGAGCGGGGGGAACGGGAGGATGACGCTTGCGTGTTGGTAGCGGTGGTGGGGAACGGCTGAGGGTCCCGAGAACGGCTGACGGCCCCGGGGCGGCTGGTCGGACGCTGGGTAGGGCTGACCGGGGAGGCCGGGCAGGGGTGGGGACGGCTGTCGGTCGGGTGAGGCGATCGGTTGGTCGGCAGAGGGCGGGCGAGGCAGGTCAGTGACGGCCTGGCGGTTGGCCGGGGTCCCTGCGGGAGCCGGACCCATAGGGGGACCAAACGTGCAGCGCGTACCGGCCGAATCGGTCAACTCGCAGGACACTTGGTCCCTTTCCCACCCCCCACCTCAGACC
>NZ_JAAKZW010000177.1 GCF_011044995.1 Streptomyces mesophilus
CGAGCGGATCGGGCCAGGCCGCCGCGCCGTTGAAGGCGATCGTCGCGGCCGTGAGCAGCCAGGCGGTCTGGCGCAGGAGCGGGAACGGGATTCTGATCCAGGTCAACAGCAGGTCGAGGGCGAGCAGCACGCAGATGCCCGCGTCGATGCCGATCGGGAAGACCAGCGAGAACTTCCCGAAGCCCTTCTGCTCGGCGAGCTCGCGCACGGCCGCGTACGACCCCGCGAAGCCGATGGCCGCGATGACGACCGCTCCCGCGACCACCACGCCGATCAATATCCGGTGTGTCCGCGTCAGCTTCAGTGGCGCCGCCACCCGTGATCCCCTCCCCGACCTCAAATCCCCCACTTCAGCGCAGTGTTGCACCTGCAACCACACTTTTCCAGAGGCAAGCTCAGCCAACGCTACCCATCGCGACTCCCTCAGCCACCAAGCGTGCATGCCGACCACCTGGCACCTAACCGAAAGAGGAGTCGAGGTCACAGCCAACATCGGATTACCCGTCACAAGCCTTGACCTGCACAGAGGATCACCAACGCAAAGCTATGCGAATGCGGCCCCTGCCCCGATATTGCGGATCATTCGTCGCATCCCCGATGGGCCGACTGTTCATAAGAAGCCGACAGCACCCGCGCACGCGGATAAGAATGTTGAAGAACGACCCTCCGGCAGGTGGAGGGCCGTTCCTGTCAGAGCGCATCTGGTCTTATACCTGCGGGCTAGCAACCGCTCGGTGCGGGACGTTGCCCTTCGGTAAAGGTCAGTCGGCAGCCTGTTCCACCGCATCGTTTTCGACCGGGACCACGGTGTAGGCGACTGGCAGGTTCGGGCACTGGGCTGCGTAGTCCTTCAACGCCTTCCCCTCGGCGTCGTCCACGGTCAAGCCCCAGCGGGACTTCGTGGCAACCCAGTCCACCAAGTACACGCAGCGCACCGCTGCTGACTGGACCGGGGGCATCCAATCGGCCGGATCACGATCGCCCTTGGCACGGTTCGACCTCGCGGTGACCGCCACCAGGGAGCGCGGCGCGTCCAGGTCGTTCGCATACGCCTCGCGCCGCTCTCGGCTCCACGTGGAGGCCCCGCTTTCCCAGGCTTGAGAAAGGGGAACCATGTGGTCAATGTCGAGCTTGCCGGGGTCGGTGACGTACGTGTCGTCGTAGTACGAGTACCAGCGCCCGCCGGTGAGTTGGCACTGACTGTCCTTCTTCGGCACCTCGATAGCCTCGGCGAGCAGCGCCTCTTCCCGTGTACGGCACCGATTGTGATCACTGTCGATCCAGTGGTGGAACGAGGTGGGCCGGTCGTACCCGTCGTGTGAGGCGGCCGGCGCAACCGGCAGCGCGGCGATGGCGTCGTGCAACGGCACAGTGATCGGAGCCGGGGCCTCGGCGGCGTGCGCGGGGGCGTTCGTCAGGGGCAGGGTGAACAGTGCTGCGAGCACGCCGAGCGTGCGGAACTTGCGCATGGTGATCTTGATAGTCGCCGCGTCCGGCCGAGTTGGTGCGGCGCGGCGGGGGATCACCCCATCGGGGTTCGGCCCCGTCTTTTCTCGTTCGCGATGACCCCATATGTTGCTGGTTATGGACCGCAACCAGTACATCGAAGTCGCCACCGCCACGGAGACTCGGGAACAAGCTGTCGCCTTGGCGCGCATCGTGGTGGAGAGTCGACTGGCTGGGGGCGCGCAGATCATCGGCCCGGTCGGCTCGGCGTTCTGGCACGACGGCGAGTTCGGGATAGGCGAGGAGTTCCGGCTCGTCCTGAAGACCCGGGGCGACAAGTACCCTGCTGTGGAGTCGGTGCTGCTGGAGCATCACCCGTGGGGCACCCCGGAGATCACGGCCCTGCCTCTGTTGGCGTCCTCGGACGGGTACCGGGCTTGGATGGACAAGACGCTCGGCGACTAGGAACGGGCCCGTTCCAGAGCATCCCGTACCTCCGGCACGCCCGCATGGCTGCTCAGCTCGTGCAGCACGGTGTCCAAGCGCCTGCGGGGGCGGACCGAGGCGACACCCGTGCACAAGGTCAGGGCGCGGCTGGTGACGGTGGCGGCCTGCTCGATCTCGCCGGCCGCCAGGTACGACTGGGCGAGCCACGACATGTACAGGCTCTTGTCCCGCGCGTGGGAGTCCTTGAACCGGTCCAACACCCCTTCCAGTACGGGGACGGCGCGCAGGGGCCGGCGCAGTTCGGTCCAGCATCGGCCGCGCATGATGTCGAGCTCGTCGGTGTCCACCCAGGCGGCCCAGTCCACCGTGGGTTGGTCGAGTTCGGCGATCGCTGATGCGGCGGTCTCGAGGGCCTGCTCTGTCTCCAAGGCGCGGCCGGCGAGGGCGCAGGACCACGCGTACCGCTCGTGAAGAAGCGCCCGGACTTCGCCGGGCTGGTCGTCTGCGGCGATGCGGCAGGACGCCTCGGCCAGAGCGACAGCTTGGTGCCGGTCGGGGTGTTGGTAGGCGAGGAACGCCAGCGCATTGCCTGCCAGCGCCCGGTCGTCGGCGTCTTGCGCGGCCTGCTGTGCTTCAAGGTAGAGGCCGCGGGCGTCGTCGGGTTTCCCGGCGTCGAAGGCCGCCCAGCCCGCTTGCAGGCCCTGTTCCGCCAGCACGGACCGCAGTGCCCTGCCGGTGGCCAAGCTGTAAGTCCGGTCCCGAAGCAGGGCTTTGGTGGACTGGTACTCGGCCAGATATACGCGGTAGGTGTCGCCGCCGCCGAGGACGTCATCGAGGCGCCGCAGGCGGGCGGTGCGCCGTCGTAGATAGTCGGGGGCCTCGGGGCCGAGCCTCGATCCGGCCATGGGGGCGTCGGTGATTTTGTTCAGGCCGATCGCCGCGCCTGCCGTGAGCGATGTCTTCTTGAGGAAGTCTCTGCGCCGCACGCTCTCTCCGTATTCCGCTCCACCCGGTGCGGCGGGTACCTCCCAGTAGCGGGGAGCGAGCCCTAAGAGGTGGCCGGGGATCCGGAGTGAGTCCGCGATCTTCACGATCTTGTCGAATGTGGTGATCTGCCCCTGGCCGCGTGCGAGTTGCCCGACTCGTTCCGGCTTGATGTCGCACTCTGCCGCGATTTTGGAGTAGCTGATATTTCCCAGTTCACGAGCGAGACGGAACACGGTGCCGAAGTCGTGACCGGTGATCGCCGCTCTCATGTCTGCCTGATCCAGCAGGGCTTGCGGCAGGGCCGTGGGGGGCCGGATCTCATTCATACCTGACGCCCTCGTCTGGCTTGTCGGAGATCAACATCCCTGATCGCGGGGGCGAAAGCCTACCCATGATGGGGATACCCCTGCGTGGGGTTCGCGATCCTTCACCGCTTTCTACCGTTCCCGGTATCAACCTGACGCCGACTCGGGGAGCCACGGGTGACCACGGTGAAGCAGCACAAGAACAGAACCGGCGAACAAGGGCGCGAGCCGGATCCGATCGACGTGGCGCAGGTCGACGCCGACACCGGCTGGGCGCTCCAGATCCGCCTCGATGTCCCCCCGCGCGCCGACGTCGACCAACGCACCCTGCGCATCATCGGTGCCCTCAACCTCCTCGTACGAGAAGGCCTGGCCGAGGCGAACCCGGACTTTCGCGCCATGTATCGGGAGGCGTACCGGCTGCTAGATCTCGCCAACGGGGCGAGGGCTCTCACGGACGCACAGGCCTATGGCCACCTGCGTGCCCTCGCCCGCGTCGCCCGCACCTTCACAGTCCTGTACTGCCGCACCCGCTAACCACCCCCTGCACAGGGCCTCACCCTCCGACCTCAGCAGCTCACCGAGGCCGAGCAGCACTTCAAGCTCTCCTGATGGCCCCTCACGGACGCCATCTCCGCGGCCGCCGAGGGCCAGTTCCTGCTGCCTGCCGGACCGTGCGCATTGCTCCTCGCGGAACGCTGACCGGCAATACCGGCCACCCGCTCGCCTACCGCCGAAGTCCGTACCACCATCGAGGAGCGCGCCAACCCCGCCGCCGTTCTGGACCGACCACCGCTGCACACCCTGACCGTTTCGAGCAGGAGGAGAACGCGATGACGACCGTGACCCCGTGGACCCAACGCCTGGCCACCGGCACCGAAGACATCCAGGCCGAAGTCATCGACTGGTATCAGCGCACCCCGCGCGGCAAGGCGTACGTCCCCACGATGATCTGGGGCACCCTCCAGACCGAGGCCTATGCGACGGTCATCCTCAAGCACGTCGTGGACTTCCTCGACATACGCGACGACGTCCCGGCCGGCGTCGCCAAGCGCATGGAACGCCAGAAGGTTCTGCACGACGGCGAGCACCACTACGACGTGATCCTCGGCGAACAGGCCCTGTACACCAACGTCGGCGGCCCCAAGGTCATGGCCGAACAGATGGAACGCCTGCTGCGCGACATGGACTTGAACTCCTTGACCTTCGGGATCATCCCCACCACGGCCGAGATCACCACCGTGCCCGTGCCGGCCTTCAACCTCCACGGTGCCCACAACGAGAGCGCCCACGTCGAGCTCGTCTCATCAGGGCTGGAAGTCACCGACCCTGCCGAACTGGCCTTGTACGAGAAGGCCTTCACCGCACTGCAGCACGCCGCCGTCTACGACACAGCTGCCCGCGACCTGGTGACCAAAGCCCACACCTTCTGGACCAGCCGCTGACCAAGGGCGGGGTCCCGATGGCGAACGGCGACGCTGCGCTCAACGCCAACACCTGAGACCGTCTGCCTTCCACCATGCGAACTGGAGCCGAAGCGGCCTCGTGGCTGTTTCGCACCGCCCCCGGGGCCCGGGATCGAGCTCCCCGGCGATCTCGCGGGTGCCACGGTGGCCGAACTCGGCTGCGGACACGCCCGGCCCGTCACGCCCCAGGCCCTGCCCAAGTCCACATCGGTGAGCTTCGCCTTCCCCGCCGACGAGCTCGACTCCGACCAGCACCGGCGCGCCCTGCTCCCGCTGACCGAGCGCCTCGGACTGCGGCTGCGCACCGAGCGGCAGATCACCCGCGCCCTGGCCCTCACCGTCAAGTACGCCGACGGCTCCACCACCACGCGAAGCCGCACCCTCACCGAACCGACCGCCCACACACTGGCCCTGACAGACGCCGCGTACACGATGTACGCCATGCTCGGCCTGCAGCGCGCCCGCGTCCGCACCCTCACCCTGCGGGCCGAAGGCCTCCACCACGCCGAACTCACCATCCAGCAAATGACCTTCGACCCCGTCGACGACAAACTGCGCCGCATCGAAGAGGCCGCCGACCGCGCCCGCGCGCGCTTCGGACCCATCGCAGTCCGCCCCGCCGCCCTCGCTCTACCGGAGACCTGAACTGCGGTTCCGTCCGGCACATTTCGCCAGTGCTGTAGGCCCGCCTCGCACCGTGGCGTCTGCTGTTGGACGCGCCTGCTCTATTTCACTTGGTCAGGAGTGTCTCTGCACCGTCGCCGTGAGGTAGCAGGCCAGCGAGGACCAGCTTGCCGTCTTGATCAGCTGGGCGGAAGGTGGCTGCGCCACCTCCAGCAAAGGACAGGAACAATTCAGGACCTTGCGAGTAGTCCTCCCAGAACCATTCACCTTTCCCTCCTGTCAGGCCACTCTTGGAAACGTGCACTCCAGCACCTTCCTGGGCATCGATATTCAATCTCTCGGCCGTGAACGTTCCACTCTTATCGAGATCAAGCAATGCGCCATCGGGGCCTCGCCAGGTTCCTATGATCTCCGCTCGGTCCGCATCTCGATCTTCAAGGAACGCACTGCCACATCCTGACAAAGTGAGCAGGAGAAGAGCAGTAGAGGTAGCCATTGCGTGCCCCCTTACCCGCCTAACACGCCCCACCTTGCGGATAGTCACGCCACATCCTTTGAGGCCATCCAACCCTCATTCTCCGGGATCTAGTTCCCACACCGCGGCAACCACATAGGGGTCCGTGCGATCGAATCTTGATTCGATCGCACGGAAAACGTCGACTTCACTCAAAGGAGGCTTTCTCCCGAGGAAGCTCGCCATCGACCTGAAGGTCCCCCCGGCATTCCTATGCGTATTCCATGCATCAAAACCTTCAAACCCGTCTACCCCGACAGGATCCACCGTCCAGTCGCGAGCTTCAAGAATGTCGTGCTGCTCATCAAGTGGCTTCCGAGCGGAAGCCCCCCCAGTGTTCAGCACTAGATACTCTATTTTGTATTCAGGGCCACCTGAAGCATTCGACGTTTCGAACTCGTACAAAACCTCCGCCTGACCTACCACATCGGACTCGGCACCTCTCAGCGGGTCCTCATTGGCATGCATCCATGACTTGGCCAGGAAAATGACCCCGACGGCCACAATTAAACTAACCAGTCCGACGCGCCACCGATTTTTTACCTTTCGAACGTTCACCCTTCTCGACTCCAAAATTCGAGGGACTGCCCCCACCGGCCGCTACGCCCAAGCTCGCGTTGATACACCACTGGCGTACGCTCCTGTCGCGGCCCCTCCCTCCAGGCCCGACGCCAGCGGTTCGCCGACATCCGAGCCACTCGGAATCGCGGGGCACCTCGGCGTCGCTGGCCCCCCATTTCGATCAAGTCAGCGTCTGCAAACCGGACTTGCTCGCGCCGAGCTCGCTCCTCGGCCGTCAGACCACCGCCATCGGAATACCTCATTCCTCCGGCATAGCGTCGCCCCAACGAACCATCACGCCCCGACGTAACCTCCGCAGTTAAAGATCTCCAGAGGACGCCATTTCACCGTCCGTGACCGATCCGGCACGGCTGGAGTCATCCAGCACTGGAGAACTATTCATCGCAGAGCACTGTCGATACGCCTGTCCAAACTCTCCACGAGGATATAGAAATCTCGCTTTGCCATCACCTGACCTTGAGGGGCATACGGAGTTATGTCGCTGGTCGAGAGATCCACAAGAAACTCGCCGTACTGGGCCCAGTAGTACCACTCCCGGCAACCCTGGTCCTCGCTCCCATCCAGGCAGAGAATTTTATTGCGATCCGCGCGCAGCGTGCCTGGATACTCTGGATATGCCGGTTTCCCTGGCCAGTTGTCCGCATAGTTCCGCTCAGGTGACTCGTCCGTAAACGCTCGGCCGGCTCGTTTGCGATCGCCGTACGCACCCACGAAGACAACAACCATGCACTCCTCAGGGGTCGCTTCCACCGTTGAGTACCACCAGGGTGTGCCGCGCAGCTCACTGCCCCCCTCTCCGCGGCGCCCGCCTATGTCGGTCAACTCGTACTGCCCGCCGCAGCGATTCGGAAGGATATCCGCAGCCGATACCACCAGAGACTTGAGGTCAACCTTGGGGCGCGGAATTTCTGGCTCGAATAGGCTGCAACTCGCAACCAAGAGGACCGATAGGACAGGCACTGTTGCCGCAGCCGCTCTTGAATAATTTCTCACGGCAGCACCTTCTGAGCCCACGGATTTGGATTGTCTACAGATTGCCACCCAGGGACAGTATTGATGATCTCCCTATGCAGGTCATGGATGGTCATATCGGCACCATAATCCCTATACAGATTGACCCCGATGTTCACGGAGACATTGTCGCCGCCATCAGTTTGCCCAACCCCCGATATCTTGACGTTGGAGGCCGAAATCAATTCCGCACGAGAGAATCCCGCAGCGGAGCCGATATATCCATAATGAATATTCGACCACACGTCAAACAGGAGTCGCCCCTTCTTCCCGTCCGCAATACCCGTCCGGGAGTCTGAATCAAGATCGAACTTCTTGGCCAAGACCCCCTTATGATCCCATCTCGCCCCAGCGTGAATGATCGAGTAGAACTTACTAAGCGCCTTTCCGCGCGCAATTACGTTTCCCCCCAGTCCGCCACCGAGCCAGCGGGCAAGCCCTTCGAGCTTTTCTCCGGCACTAGAGTTCGGATTCCAGAATTTAATGAATCCGCACATGTCACTCTCGTTATCGCAGGACAAGTCGTCGACTTCCTCCCCTTCGACATTCGCATGCATCTCCCCGAACATGTAAATGAGGATCTGCGTGTACTCTCGATCCAATCCGGAAAGATCCTCAGAATATCCCTTTAGGCATTTTGCGTCACATTCTTCAGGTTTCCCGCCGCTGTCGTCACTTCCGTTGGTTCCCCCGCCATCGTCCGGCCCGCTATTTCCACCGCTGCCGCCTCCATGGTTGCCGAGGCAGTTGTCAACCGTAGGGCATTCGTCGGCGTAAAGCCCGGTGGGGTCACTGAGGGTGATGGGGGTGTTGTTGGCGTAGGAGTAGCCCTGCATTTGCTGGGGGTCGTTCGGGTTCATGACGGGGTCGACGCTGATGAAACGGCCTGTGGCGGTGTCGTACTCGCGGGCACCGATATGGGTGAAGCCGGTGGTGGTGTCGATGTCTCCGCCGACGAAGCCTTTCTGGCCGGGCCAGAAGGCTGGGGTGATGCCGCGAGGGGCGCCGTAGGGGAGCGTCTTGCGCCGGTTGACGGCGAGTGTGGTGGCGCTGACGGACAGTTGGTTGGTTCCGTGGTGGTCGGCGACGAGGAGGCGGACTTTGCCGTCGCTGCTGGTGCGGATGGCGGTGCCGCCGGGCACGGTGTAGTACCGGGTGCCCGCCAGGGTGTTGGTGGATTTGGTGAGGACGAGTTCCTGGCCGCCGGGCAGATACAGGGTGGTGGCGGTGGGTTCACGCTTCAGGATGCGCGTTCCCGCGGTGTCATACAGGAACTTGGTGGTGGTGCCGGAGATGGTGGAGGTGGCGAGTTTGCCTTCTTCGTTCCAGGTGAGGTCCTGGGCGCTTCCGGTTGCAGGGGTCTTCTTCTTGAGGTTGCCGTTGGCGTAGTACTCGTAGGTGTCGGCTCCGGTGGCGCCGCCGGTGGCGGTGATGGTGCGTACTGCATGAGGTTGGGCGGCGCCGGTGGTGGTGGGGTAGGTGTATTTGCGGGTGGTGTCGGCGGTGATGGAGCCGGCCTTGTGCTGGGTTTCGGTGGCCCTGTCGCTCGTGTTGGTGAAGGTCCAGCTGGTCCAGTACGGGTCGACGGTGCCGAGGGCCGGGGTGCCGGATCCGTTGACCGGTTTGGTGGTGCAGGCGTCCGCGGTGGTCCATGCCTCGCTGAGGCGACGAGCCCAGTCGTAGGCGAAGCACTGGTCGTCGGCGATGGTGCCGTCGTTCTGGTCGTCGCGGATGCGGGTGACGTTGCCGACCGTGTCGTAGCTGTACTTGATGTTCGACAGGGTCTGCGGTCCGGAAGCCTCACGGTCGACAATCGAGGTCGCGAGCCGACGAGTGATGGTGTCGTAGCCGAGGGTCTGGATGACCCGGGCTCCCTGGTTGCCGAGCGAGGACTGCGCGAGCTCACCGAACGGGGTGTAGCTGGCGCCTCGCAGATAGACCTGGGAGAGAGTGCCGTCGACGATGCCGAGCAGGTCCTGAGCTCCGTAGTGGTTGGTGACGGTTTCGGCGGGCAGCGCGGTGGTGGCGTTGGTGTTGCCGGTGCTGTACGCCGCATTGACGGGCAATCCGTTGACCGGGGTGGACGTGGTAGCAACCGTGTACGTGCCGGCGAGCTTCTCCTCACCGGCCACCGACGGCACCGTCACCGTCGTCCCGGTCGGTTTGCCTCCGGAGTCGTACCCGGTGACGGAACTGGTGTATGCGGTGGCCGGCGAGATGGAGGTGTCATAGCGGGTGGAGGAGGCCAGCAGCCCCTTGCCGCCTGGAGCGGTGTCGTACGTCCACTCGGCTAGCTTGGCGCCCGTGACCGAGCCCGTGCGCAGGGTCTTCTTGCGGCCAAGTTCGTCGTAGGTGTTGGCCAGGGTGGTACCTACGACGTCCGTGGTCGTTTCAATGCGGCCGTCGGTTCCATAGACGGTGGTGCTGGCGCCCTTGTCGGGGTCCGTGGTGGCGGTCTGGCGGCCGCGCAGGTCGTAGCTGTAGGTCCAGGAGTTGCGGCTGGATGTGTCGGTGATCTTCTCGAGGTTGCCGGCTCGGTCGTGGTCGTAGGTGATCTTCTCGTACTGGCTGGCGGCTGCGCCGATGAGCGGGTTGCGGTCCTTGTACTGGCGGCGTTCGATCGCGCGCCCGCGGATGTCGTTGATGGTGAGTTCGGCGGTGCCGCCGGCCGGCGGAGTGGTGGAGGTCCAGGTGGCGCCGTATGCGGTGGTGGTCCGCCACTTCTCCACGTTCAGCGACAGCGTGATGACGGCCGTGGGGCGGCCTCGCCCGTCGTACTCGGTGACGGTCGACGCGGGGATCTGGTTGGGCGTGACCACCAGCATGGTGGTGGAGACGGCTTGGCTGTTGTAGAAGGTGGCGTCGGTCTGAAAGGCCCGGCCGTGAGTGTCGTAGAAGGTGTTGGTGACGGTTCGACCCGTCACACCGATTGCGTCGGATTGGGTCTGCCGTTCGCGCAGCAAGGAATCGTAGATCGTGACTTTTGTGCCCCAGGTGCCGTCTTCGTGGAGCTTCTTCGCCGTCACTGTCGAGGGTGTCGTGGCGGAGATGTTGTAGGTGAAGGTGGCGTTGGGGTTGGTGGTGGTGGCGCGGCCGGCGCTCCATGCTTTGGTGAGGCGTCCCAGGCTGTCGTATTCGTTGCTGGCCGTGCGTTGGTTGGCATCGGTGGTCTTGAGCGTAAGGCTGCGCATGCCGTCTAGGTGGGTGGTGTTGGTGTGGCCCTTGACGTTGGTGACGGTCACGCTGGTGGCCTGAGCACCTGTGGCCGGAAAGTAGGCGGTGGTGATGGCCTGGCCGTCCTGGCCCTTGGTGATGGTGGGACGGCCGTACTGGTCGAAGCTGCCTTGCGCGGTGGTCTCCCACACCAGTTGGTCGGTGAGGTTGAGTTTGGCTGCCTGCTCGGTCTTCGTTGAGTTGGCCTGCCCGGGCTTGGGAGCGACTCCCGGTGCCTGGTTGTCGTAGGAGGTGCGGGTGGCTCCGGTGCTGGCGGAATCGAGGTAGCCGGTGTCGCCGGCGCCGCAGGGCGTCTGAGCGAAGGTGGTGACCCGTGAGGGATAGGCGATCAGCCAGTTCGTGGTGTCAGGGGCGACGTAAGTTGTGCGGGTGCACTTCGGGTCGACGTCATTGGCCGGGTCACCGTCGTCGCCTTCGGCAGTCACCAGACCGTAGACCGGGTCGTAGACACGGCTGGTGGTCAGGGTGCGCCATGTCGTGCCGTCGTCGAGGAGTGTCTGTGCCTTCGAGGTGACCGTTCCGGACAGGTGCGCGGTCTTGGCCGGCAGTGTGGGTGCTGGGTCGCTGGGCTTGTCGGGGTCGGTAATGCCCTTGACCGACTGGGTGGCGGTAGCGGCCGACTGCCAGGGGTAGTAGAGGGTTCGGGCGACGACCTTGCTGCCTGTTCCGTCCTTGTCCCAGGTCGACTCTTCGGCTGCGCGTCCTGCGAAGTCGTCCCGGTCGGTCATGCCGTTGACCGTGGGCACGGTGCGGGCGCTGCCGTCGGCGAGGGTGTCGCCGGCCATGCCCACGAAGTAGGTCTTCGACGTCTTGGTGCGGTTCTCTGTACCGACGTAGGTACGGACGGTGCCGTAGCCACGGAAGACGCTCCAGGAGCGGTGCTTGTCGAGAGTGAATTCCGATGTGTCGCGTCGCCAGTTGGGGCCGTTGGCGTATTCGTAGGTGGTGGTCTTCGACGGCGAGCCGGTGCCGGCGGTGGTGTCGTCCTCGACCACCTGGGTGACCAGGTACTTATGGAACCAGTCCTTGACCGGGTCCACGGCGCCCTCGGGGGTCCACCAAGACGGGTAGCAGCGTTTGGTGTTGCGATCCGCGGAGGACGGAAGGCTGCTCGAGGTGCATTCGGCGGGACTGTAGGTGACGAGGGTCTGGCCGCCGGTCTCGTTGGTGATCTGCGTGATGCGGTACTTGTTCAGCGGCGGCCGTCCCTCAGCCGAGTTCACCCGGTTTGCCATGGGTGTTCCACCGAACGTGGTCTTCGGCAGGGTCAGGTCCGGGAGAGATCCGGCCTTGCCGGTGTGCTGGATCGAGTCCAGCCAGAGCGCGGGGGCGGAGACGTCTCCCGTGGCCGGGAAGGACTGCTCGAGCGTCCAGGTGTCCACGTCGGTGAGGGTGGTGACGACCAGCGACTGAGTGGTGATGCTCTTCAGGCGCTTGCGGGACCAGAACGAGGGGGATGCCTGCAGGCATTCGGTACCTGCGGTGCAGTTGAGGTCGACCGGGACGTCAGGCCAGCTGGTGGCATGGTCCTCGTCGAAGGTGCCGCAGTTTGCCAGGCATCGTTCGGCCACCTCGAAGGCCACGCGGCCCGCTGGCTTATCGGTGGTGAAGATCGCGTTGGCGCGCAGGCCGTAGTCGATCCGATTCAGGTAGCCGCCGCGTGTGTAGGCGACTGGTGTGTCCCGCTTGCCGTTTTGCGCGTAGTGGCCGGCCTCCTTCGAGTAGTACATGGCCATGGCGTTGTTGTGCGGATCGACGACGTAGTCGAGGTTCCAGCGCCAGCCCTGGATGTCCGCGGAGGAGGCGAAGTCCGAGGCGTGACCGGGCTCACCGCTGTGGTTGCCATAGACGGGGACAGTGAAGACCGAATGGGTCTCCTCCTTCCCGCTGGTCCACCCAGGCAGGCGGTTCTTGCCGAACCAGTACTGCGTGCCGTCCAGCGTGGTGACTCGCCAGTACTCGTGGTCCTCATCACCGTTGACGTCGTTCGGGGCGCTCCCGAAGATCTGCTCGATGCGTGAGCCGTCGTCGTCGGCGAGCTTCCATGCCTTCTTGCCCGCGTCCCACACCAGCGGGGTGGACTTCCCGTTGAGGGACAGTGTGGCGTTCTGGGACTTCCAGCACTGATCACCGACCTTCTCGGTGTTGTTGCCATTCTGCTTGTCGTTCTCGCAGCTGGCGTAGGAGCGCTCGATGTACCCCGGCGAGTAGTCCCAGCCCTCACCGATCCACGAGGTCTGGTTGTTCGTCGACGACGTACGACCGTCCACCGAAGAGGAGTTGTACGACAGCTCCACCTTCGGCTGCAGGCCACCGGGGACAGACGGCACCCCCAGGGGCACACTCCAGCCGAACCCTCCGGAATTGCCTCCGGCCGACCACGCTCCCGCGGGAGACAGTGACGTCGCTTTGAACGACCCTTCCGATCCGTCTGCAGCTGCAGTGACGGCAAGGACCGTCATGCCGCCTCCGGAGGCAGCCGCGCGTGACCGTGTACCAGCGCCCTGGCCAGCCGGGAACGTCACGTTGGCCGTGAGCGTGTGGGCTTTGGTGTTGTTGTCGGTTACCAGCGGAGTGCCTTTGAGGCATTGGGCTTTGATCGGCGTGGTCAGCGCACAGGCAGGCAGTTGGACCAGGTGCAGTCGCGAGGACCAGCCGGCGCCGAAGGCGGACTTGATGCTCGAGTAGTCGACCTGTACGGCGGCCGCACCCGGTGCACTGCTCGGGACGGTCGGCTGGATCGACAGCAACAAGCCTTCGATCCCTGCCCGTTGCGTAGCCTTGCGGTCGGCGAGCCCCACCCGCACACGGTCTGGGCTCGTAGTGCCGGCTACCCGGGCGCTGGCCTTCTCACCTTTGACGGCGGTGAGCCGGCCGATATGGACTGGTAGTGAGCCCGCTTGGACACGTTTACTGGCGGGTCTCTTTGAGGTGTCATCAGCGGCCTGAGGTAGTACGACCTCCGCCTGCCCGGCGTTGGGCCAATCAATCTTCCCCGGCGCATGCCACTGGTTGCGCTCGGATGGCGCGCGCTTGACAGAGCGTTTGACAGCCAGGTCCTTGCCTTGCACTGACACGGTCTTCTGCACGGGGCGCGGTGAGAATCCGCCACCGGGTTTCGCCCAGGCAGGCGCAGACAGCAGCGACAGGGTCAGAGCTGCGGACAGCAGGCCGACCGAGGTGGTTCGTGCGCTGCGCATCCGCAGCAGCGGGAAATTGGAAAACGGCATGCTAAAGCCACTGCGCAGCACCATGAAATCCCCACCCCAAAGTCTGCATCTCATGTAGATCACGTGAAGAGAAGCAGGGGCGGCGCCCATCGCGCAAGATCTCGGACCGTAGAGATTGCCTGGCATAGAAGAAAAGGAGCTTGCCCCTGTTGGCTAGTTGCGGATCAAGGCCCCGATCAGGGGCAACCTCCGCCACGAGGAGGGAAATTGGGGCAACTTGACGCCAGGCCGCCCACTACAGGAGGGCGAGGGATTTGCACCTCGTTCCACAATGCTAATCACCCTTGAAAGCCTTGGTAAAAGCCGCACAGTGTGAATAGCCTGCGACCCCCATGCAACATGCGTATGGCTTCAGAAAGGCGCCTCATGACAAAACCACACATGACGGGTCGCAGAAGGAGACATCCCGTAGCGTTCCTTCTCGCGCTGGGACTCCCATTGACGGCAATCACCACGCTGACCCTTCCTGCCGCGCCGGTGTCTGCGGAGGAAGCGAGTCCGTCAACTCACGCTTCCGCCTCCGAGTCCGCTGCGTTCGACCTTGCGAAGACGTCCGGACACCGTGTGGAGATCCTTGATCGGCGAGAGGAGGCGGCGGAGGTCTTTGCCAATCCGGACGGCACCACCACACAGCGGATCTACTCGACACCGGTTTGGACCCGCTACGACCGGTTGTGGCAGAAGGCGGATGCCACGATGGTGCCCAGGGAGGACGGCACGGTAGGGCCGGCGGCTCCCGTGTTCGGGCTGACGTTCTCCGGGGGCGGCACCGGGCCACTGGTGACCATGGCCAAGAACGAGAAACAGTTGGCGCTGTCCTGGCCCGACCCGCTGCCCAAGCCGGTACTCGAGGGCGACAGCGCGCTGTACAAGTCGGTCCTTCCGGACGTCGACTTGAAGATCACTGCGCAGGTCGACGGCTTCGCCCAGCACTTGATCATCCACAATGCGGCGGCGGCAGAGAACCCGGCGCTGGCCACCATCCGGCTCGGCATCAAAGCCCAAGGGGTCACCCTGGCTGACGATGCGTCGGACAACCTGGAGGCCAAGGACGCCGACGGCAACGTCGTCTTCAGCGCGCCCAGCCCGAAGATGTGGGAACAGCCCCCAGTTGGCGAGGACGGCGCCGCCGCCAAGGCCGCCACCGCGGGAAAGGCCGGTGCCGCCGGGGAGGAGGCACCGGCCTCCGCTCCGGTGACCGCTGACGTCGATGGCTCCGTCTTGTCCCTCACCCCGGATGCCACGCTGCTGGCCACCGCCGACCAGTTCCCGCTGGTGGTGGACCCCATATTCACCGGCGGAAGCCGGGAGAAATGGGCGGTGGTGTACTCCGCCGAGCCGGCAGGAACGTTCCCGAACGGCTCCGGCTGGCAGTCCAGTACACCCAGTGATGAGCCTCGAGTGGGTAACAACGGCAGCGGCCGTACCCGTTCGTTCTTCCAGATGAACACCTCTGGACTGGCTGGCGCCGATATCCGGAGCGCCACCTTCTCGGTGGAGGAGACCCATTCCTGGGGTTGCTCGGCTTCCGCGGCCGGCCCCACCGAACTGTGGGTTACGGACTCGCTGGCCACCACCCCCTCGTGGAACACGAACAGCGGGTGGTGGACCACCTATGTCATGCAGAAGTCGTTCGCACATGGCAACCCGACCTACTGCCCCGGGGTGCAGGGCGTGGACTTCAACAGCGCTGCGCTGACCGCGCAGGTGCAGAAGGTCGCGGACAGCGGCGCGGGCAGCATCACCTTCGGGCTGCGCGCGGATGCCGCCTATGAAGACCAGGTCGACAGCTTCAAGCGGTTCAAGAACGACCCGGTGCTCGAGGTGGACTACAACTTCCTGCCCACCATTGCCAGCCCAGCCGCCTACGAGGGCAGCTTCGTGCCTGGCGGAGACGGCAACAAGCCCGTTCCCTGCGGCGGTGTGATCGGCAACAGCGGATTGGCTCTGGCTGTGAAGCTTACGGACAAGGATGGCGGCACCATCGCTCCGCAGTTCTCGGTCACCAACTCCACGACCGGAGCGGCCGTAACGGTCACCAATGGCTCAGCGGTCTCCAGCGGCAAGATTGCGACCGCCAGCGTCTCGGCCGCAAGGCTCGCGTCCGGCAGCTACAAGTGGAAGGTCCGCGCCAAGGACGGCGAGGACACCTACAGCCCTTACAGTGCAGAGTGCGCCTTCACTGTCGACCGTCAGGGCCCCGCCGCTGCAGTCACCGTCACCCGCACTGACGGCACACCTGCGGACGATCCCACCGCGAAGTACGCGGGCCGCAAGACGGTGAGCCTCAAGGTCTCCAACCCCGCCACCGATTTGGCCGGGTTCTGTTGGGCCGCTGATCACCCCATTTCCGTCTCCAGCGAGCGCTGTCGCGGTGCCAACTGGGTCCCCGTCGCCTCTGGCGCAACCACCGCCACCATCAATGTCATCCCCACCGGCTACCCCAACACCGCGCTGCACGTCCTGGCTTACGACAAGGCCGGCAACCACTCCCCGCTGGACGGTGGCGTTGAGACCACCATCCTGGCCACGACCAAAGCGGACTTTGTCTACGCACCCGGAAAGAGCCCCGGCACCGGTCTCGCCCACCAGGACCTGCCGGGCGACCTCACTGGCGACGGCTACCCCGACCTTACTGCCGTCGACGCCGCAGGCCAGCTGCGGCTCTACGCCGGCGACGGCACCGGAGAGATCACCACCCAAGGCGCAATCATCGGGCTCAGCGGCTGGACTGGCGCCCTGCTCACCCACAGCGGCGACTACGCCGGTTTCACCAGCTCCACCGCAGAACCCGACGGCTACCAGGACTTCATCACCCGCCTGAAGGACGGCAAGCTCTACCTCTATCCCGGCAACGGCCTGGGAACTCCCTGGGTTGCGTCCCGCACCGAACTCGTCCACGCCGACCTCAACAGCGGCACCGACTGGACCCGCACCCGCCAGATCCTGACCATGGGCGATGTCGACAAGAACACCACCTCAGGTCACGCCGGCGGAACCGACCTGATCACCATCGAGTGCATCAACGACGCGTGTGACAACGCCGAAATGTGGCTCTACACCGGCAACACCCTCGCCGACGGCACCACCAATCAGACCGAACCCTTCGACCTCACCAACCGCATCAGAATCGGCAGCTCAGGCTGGAAGAACCTCAACATCCTTGCCGTCGGCGACAAAACCGGCGACGGAATCAAGGACATCGTCACTCGTAACCCCAGCGACGGCTCCCTCAACGTCTACCCGGGAGTGATCACCAACGGCGTATACGGGCTGGGCGCCCGCTCCGTCGACGGCTCCGGCTGGACACCTGCCACCCGTCCGCTCGTCACCTCGCCCGGCAACGCCCAAGGCACCGTGACCAGCCAGCAGTACAACGACGACGGACAGATCATCACGTTCCGGCAGTTCCAGCCCTCGACCACCCCGGACTACGGCGACCTGTGGGCCACCACCCCGGCCGATCCGGACTACACGGTCACCTACCGCACCGCCACCGGAGGAACAGCCACGACCAAGTGCCCGACCGGCTGCCTGCTGTTCTACCCCGGAAGCAGCCACAGTTACCGATCCCCGCCCGACCTCGTCGGCTCGGCCGGCTGGGGCTCCCTCGGCTCACTCCACTAGACACTCCATGCCCAATGGCGGGCGGGGCCCCTCTCCGCCCCCCCGCCC
>NZ_JAAKZW010000178.1 GCF_011044995.1 Streptomyces mesophilus
CCCCATGAAATTCGCCTTCTCCACCCTCGGCATCCCCGCCCTCCCCCTCCACGACACCCTCTGGCTGGCCGCCACCCACGGCTACCAGGGCATCGAGCTCCGTGTGCACCCCGAGGAGCCCGTGCACACCGGGCTCGGGATCACTGAACGGGCCGATGTCGTGGCCGAGTTCAAGGACGCCGGGATCGAGATCCTCGGGCTCGCCGGTTACGCCCGCGTGGCCGAGCCCGGTGACGACACCCCCGTACTCGCCGAGATCCGCGCCCTGCTCGAACTCGCCCGCGACCTCGGCGCCCCGTTCATCCGGGTCTTCCCCGGCGGCGGTACGGAGCAGAGCGCCGACGAGGCGGACGCGACCGCCGCACGACGGCTCGCCGCCGCCGCGGAGACGGCCGCCGATCTCGGTGTACGCATCCTTCTGGAGACCCATGACTCGCACCGCGAGGCCACGGCGGTGAGCCGGGTGCTCGGCGCCGTCGGGCACCGCAACGCCGGTGCGCTCTGGGATGTGATGCACACCTGGCTCGGCGGGGAGCAGCCCAGTACGTCGTTCGGCGCGCTCTCCCCGTATCTCGGCTACGTCCAGGTGAAGGACATCGCCTCCGCCGAAGACACCACTCCACTCGCTCTCGGCGCGGGAGTGCTGCCTCTCGCCGAGTGCGTGGAGGTCCTCAGCCGAGGAGGGTGGGACGGCTGGCTGTGCTGGGAGTACGAGAAGCGGTGGTATCCGCACGCGGCGGAGCTGCCGACCCTGCTCACCGCGGGCCGCGAGCACCTGTGCCGGCTCCTCAACGAGGCGGCCTGACGCCCCCAGGAAGAGGGGCCGTCACCGGCGCATACGGAGGGGGGCGCGCCGGTGACGGCATGCTGCCGGCCGCGTGCGTTGGAGAGGGTGGTCAGCGTTCGCAGCCAGCAGCGAGGCCGACAGCGCACCGCGGTGACTCTCCGGCAGCTGAGGATGGGACGGACCCACGCCCCAACGGGTTCCGTCCGAGAGGTCCACCATCTTGACCGGCAGAAATTTTCCGACTATCCGTGATCCCTGGAAGTTTCCTTCAGCCAGGACATGCCACCCGGCATGCCAGGGGATCCGGGACCCGACTCCCGGAGATCCACGGACAGTTGGGAGTGCTCGTGCAGCAACGCCCGCGCCTCGTGCAGCAACGCCCGCTCCGCACCTCCAGACGCACGCTGCTGACCGCCACGGCCACCGCCGCCGCGGCAGCCGCACTCGGCGCCATCCCCGCACACGCTCAGCCCGCTCACAGCAAGGACCGTGAACTGCGCCGGATCATCGGCCGGATGTCCCTGGAGGAGAAGGTCGGCCAGGTCTTCGTCTCCCGGGTCTACGGAGAGACCGCCACCGACCCCGCCCAGGCCGATATCGACCTCAACCTCGCGCAGCTCGGCGTCCGCGACGCCGCCGAGCTGATAGCGAAGTACCACGTCGGCGGGATCATCTACTTCGGCTGGGCGCACAACGTGCGCGAGCCGCACCAGATAGCCGGCCTGTCCAACGGGATCCAGAAGGCGGCCCTCCAACAGGACTCCCGCATCCCCCTGTTGATCTCCACCGACCAGGAGCACGGCATCGTCTGCCGCGTGGGCAAGCCCGCCACCCTGATGCCCGGCGCGATGGCGCTCGGTGCGAACGGTTCGCGCTCCGACGCCCGCCGCGCCGCCCGGATCGCAGGACGTGAGCTCGCCGCGCTCGGCATCCGCCAGAACTACGCCCCGGTCGCCGACGTCAACGTCAACCCCGGCAACATCGTCATAGGCGTACGGTCCTTCGGCGCCGACCCCGAGGCGGTCGCCGGCATGGTGGCCGCGCAGGTCGTCGGGTATCAGAGCGCCGATATCGCGGCCACGTCGAAGCACTTCCCCGGACACGGCGACACCGAGGACGACAGCCACTACTCGCTGCCGTACATCCACCACACCCGCGAGGAGTTCGAGCGGCTCGACCTGCCCCCGTTCAAGGCGGCGATACGGGCCGGCATCGACTCGATCATGACCGCCCATATCGTGGTCCCCGCCCTCGACCCCGCCGAGGACCCCGCCACCCTCTCCCGCCCGATCATGACCGGCGTCCTGCGCGAACAGCTCGGCTACGACGGCGTGGTGGTCACCGACTCCCTCGGCATGGAGGGCGTGCGCACCAAGTACGGCGACGACCGCGTCCCCGTGCTCGCCCTCAAGGCCGGCGTCGACCAGCTGCTCAACCCACCGTCCCTGGACGTCGCGTGGAACGCGGTGCTCAATGCCGTACGCAGCGGAGAGCTGACCGAGGAACGGCTCGACGAGTCGATCCTGCGGGTCCTGCGCCTCAAGTCGAAGCTCGGCCTGTTCCGCGACCCGTACACCACGGATCGCGACGTGGACCGGACCGTCGGCATCCCCGAGCATCTGCGCGCGGCCGAGCAGATCGCCGACGAGACCACCACACTGCTCGTCAACACCGGCAAGCTGCTGCCGCTGTCCAAGAGCAGCACGCCCGACGTCCTTGTCCTGGGCGTCGATCCGGCCTCACCGTCCGGTACGACGGGGCCGCCGACCACCGTGTTCACCAAGGCCCTCACCGAGCTCGGCTTCACGGCGAGCACCCTGCCGACCGGGACCGCGCCCACCGCCGCGAAGATCGACGAGGCGGTGGCGGCCGTCGCGGGCAAGGACGTGGCCGTCGTCCTCACCTCGAACGTCTCGGCGACCAGCGCCCAGCGCACGCTGGTCGGCCGGCTCGCCGCGACCGGCGTCCCGGTGGTGACGGTCTCCGTGAACCGTCCGTACGACGTCGCGCGGCTGCCCGGGCCGAAGGCCGTACTGGCCACGTACTCCTGGACCGACACCGAACTGCGGGCCGCGGCCCGGGTGATCGCGGGGAAGGCGGATCCGGTGGGCCGGCTGCCCGTACCGGTCCAGCGCGCCGACGATCCGGCCACCACGCTGTATCCGATCGGTTACGGACTGTCGTACTAGCCGGAGACCGGGTGTGCGGCGTACCCGGCGTACGCCGCACACCCGGCGCGCCACCCCCAACTGACGCAAAGCACCCTGCACACCTGGCGTGCGCCCCGTCCGAGGCCGCACGCTGGGAGGACGTCTCGGGGGGTTCAGCATGCGCAGAGCACGATTCGCGCGGATGATGTGTGCGCCGTTACTGGTGGGGGTTCTGGCTCTGGTGGGGTGCCAGAAGTCGCCCGGCGCGAGCGGCAGTCTGAACGACACATCCGCAACCAAGTCTCCGTCCGGCTACGGCCTGGTCTTCCTCGGTGTCGACGAGTGCGCCTCGCGCGGCAAGGGCTCCGCCGAGGTGCCGTGCACCAGCGAGAAGGCCCAGGCGAGAGTGATCGCGCGCCATGACGGCAAGCAGTCGCAGGGCCCGGCCTGCCCGGGGCCCACGGACTTCGTGCTGCACATCAGCGAGTCGTCCACCTACGACGAGGACGGCGACGGATCCGTGCCCAAGGGCTATGCGTGCATGCGCAATCTGGAGTCACCGCATCCGGGCGACCCGGGCGGGGGCGGCGGCCCGCGCACCATCGTCGGCGACTGCGTCTACACGGCCGGCAAGGGCGAGGTCCGCGAGACGGCCTGCGACGGGTCGGGCGAGAACGAGCCGGAGTTCAAGGTGCGTTCGGCGGTCCGCGGCCGCGACACGTGCCCGGACAGCACCGAGCTGTACGTCCAGCTGGGCGGCAGCAAGCCGGTCGGCTGCGCGGTGCCGGCCTGAGCGGGAAAGCAGCCGGGCCGGTGCGGCGAACAAAGCGCCCCACCGGCCCGGCACCTGGTGTTACGGCCGCAGCGTCCGCGGCCCGTCCTGCCCGTCGAGGCGGGCGTCGTACGCGGTGAGCGCCTTCGCCGTGCCCGGATCGGCCTTCACCGAAGCCGGCGCGACATTGGCCCACTCCAGGATGCGCGCGATGGCCAGCGCCTCGTCCTCGGCGTCCAGACCCGCGACGTTCGCCCCGTGGTTGGCCCCCGGAGCGGTGAACACATGGCTGTCGTGCGTGCCCTTGCCCGGGCGGAAGCGCTCGGCTCCCCACGGGTCGTTCTCGCCGTAGACGTACATCATGCGCGTGGCGTTCTTGCGCACCCAGCTGTCCACGTCCCGCATGACCCACGGCTTGAACTTCATCTCGATGTCCCGCGGCACGAAGTTCCGCGGCGGCTGGTAGCCGTAGCGCGACAGGCCGTTGAGATGCGGCTGCTCGATGTCCGGGGAGCCCAGCTCGGTGCCCGCCTGGTAGTAGTACGGCGTGTACGGCGCGAGCCCCTGGTCGGTGTAGAAGGAGAAGCCGGAGATCGCGTCGACCGTGTTCCAGATCTCCTCGTCGGTCGCGGACTTGGCAACCGGGATCGAGGCGCAGTCGGACAGCAGGCTGTACTGCCAGAACGCCCAGGTGAAGTCGAGGACGACGGCCTCGTACGCCTTGTCGAGGGAGCCCACGGTGGAGAAGGTGTAGCTGTTCTCCTTGGCGTAGTCGGCGTACTTCTCCTCCAGCGGCGCGCGCCGGATCAGGGCCTCGCGCTGGATGTTGTTCAGCTTGTCGCGGCACTCCTGGGTGCCGACCTTCGACAGGAAGCGGTCGTACGCGGAGTCCTCGTGGTTGACGACGTCGTTCGGCGCCACATAGGCGACGACACCGTCCATGTCCTTGGGGTAGAAGCGTTCGTAGTACGTGGCGGTCATGCCGCCCTTGGAGCCGCCGGTCGACAGCCAGCGCCCCGGGTAGAGACCGTCGAGCGCCTGGAAGATGCGGTGCTGGTCGCTCGCGGCCTGCCAGATGTCCAGCTTGGTCCAGTCGGCGGGCTGCGGACGGGACGGCGTGAAGAAGCGGTACTCCATGGAGACCTGGTTGCCGTCGATGATCCGCGTGGGCTCGCTGCGGCCGGGGTTGGTGGAGACCCCGTAGCCCGAGGTGTGGAAGACGGTCGGACGCGCGGTGTCCTTGTGCAGCAGGGTCAGCCGCTGCTTGAAGGTGCCCTTGGACGGGTCGCGGTGGTCCACGGGCTGGGTGTAGTTGAGAACGAAGTAGCGGTAGCCCGCGTAGGGCTTCTCCTCGATCAGGCTCATGCCCTTGATCGCGAGCAGACGTTCCAGGATGTCGGTCGTCTGCGGCTTGCCGGCAGCGGTCGCCGTGGCCGTGCCCGCCGCCATGGTGCCTATCAGCACCACGAGCGTGAGCAGCCATCTGAGCGCCTTACGCATGCAGGTACCCTCCCCTGTGGTCACAGATAGCACCGGAACCTAGTGCAGCAACTTTCCGGGCACCAGGGGGAGTTCACCGCTCATCGTGGTGGTTTACGGAGATCGCGGCGGAAACACCGGGCGATCACCCGGGCTCACCGGCGGGGGTACTTGAACCAGCCGTCGCTGAACTTGCCGCCGCCCACCGAGCCCCTGATCCAGACCTTGCGGGTGCCGATGTGGGTGCGTACGGGTCCGGCGTACTTCTTGTACCGGCCGGACTTCGCCACGGGCCGGCTGCCGCGCGCCTGGATGCTGACGCTCATGGTGCGGGTGGTGCCGGGGTTCTTGGCGTACGTCATGGCGCACAGGAAGTTGCCGTCGCGGAAGACGTGGACGGATCCGGTCGAGAACCTCAGGGTGTCGACCTTGTGCCCCGTGCAGCGGGACGCGGCGTGGGCGTCGCCGGAGAACGGCCCGACCAGTGTGAGCAGCACGGCGACGGCGAGCAGCACGAGTCCGGCGCGCGCCTTGCGTATCGCCCCGTCCGCCACGTGCATCCCTCCCACCCCTGCACCGTACGCAGGTACGGACGCGGGCGGGGCACCGGGTGGTTCCGGGGCTGGCCGAAACCGTCTCCTTCCATGAGGACTTTGACGTGTTCGGGGCACTCTTGTGACTGACGCGAAAGGCAGAGCCATGACCCACACGCGTACTTCCGCACGTCAGCCAGGCCGCGCCCTGATCGTGGCCCTCACGCTCGCCGGGGTCGTCGCGGTGCCGGCGTCGGTCTCCGCGATGGACTACGCGCCGGCGGGGGCCGCGCCCAAGGCGGCCGCCGAAGCGCCGAAGGCGGCCGACGCCCCCAAGGCCCAGGAGCCGCCGCCCGCCCCGGTGTCGAGCGGCGATCCACAGACCCCGTACACGCGCGTCGCGCACTTCTACGCCGCGTATGTCGACGTGTCCAGCGACCCGGGCTCCGACGCGGCCGCCACCGCTCTGCGCGCCTTCTATCTCACCCCCGCCGCCCAGAAGCGCCTCGCCGACTGGGAGCGGCGCAATGAGGCGGACGGGGTGCTGCGCGCCCAGAACTCCCCCACCGCCTGGCGGGTGACCCCCGAGGGCAGCGGGATGGGCACCACCTGGTCGACGGTCCGGCTGACCTGGGGTGAGGGCAAGGACCGCACGTACACCTATCTGAAGGTGACCACCGAGCTGGAGAGCGGAAAGATCTCCGACATCAGCGAGAAGTACTGACCGCCTCTTCGTGCTCGCCGATGAAGGTGCGCCACAGGCGCGCGTACAGGCCGTCCCGCGCGAGCAGTTCGTCGTGCGTGCCGTCCTCGGCGACCCGGCCGTGGTCCATCACGATCACGCGGTCCGCGCGGGCCGCGGTGGTCAGACGGTGCGCGACCACGAGCGTCGTGCGGCTGGCGCCGAGACGGTCCGCGGCCTGGTTCACCTGTGCCTCGGTGGCGAGGTCGAGGGCCGCGGTGGCCTCGTCGAGCAACAGCACGTCCGGGTCGACCAGTTCGGCCCGGGCGAGCGCGATCAGCTGGCGCTGGCCCGCGGAGAGGTTGCGGCCGCGTTCGCTGACCTCGTGCAGATAGCCGCGGTCGAGCGTCGCGATCATCTCGTGCGCGCCGACCGCGCGGGCGGCCGCCTCGACCTGGGCGTCGGTGGCGTCGGGCCGTCCGTAGGCGATGGCGTCGCGCACGGTCCCGGCGAACAGATAGGCCTCCTGCGGTACGACGCCGAGGCGGTGGCGGTACGAGGTGAGGTCGAGGTCGCGCAGATCGCTGCCGTCGACGGTGACCCGGCCGCCGGTCGGGTCGTAGAACCGGGCGACCAGCTTGACCAGCGTGGACTTTCCGGCACCGGTCTCGCCGACGAACGCCACAGTCTGTCCGGCGGGGATCGTCAGGTCGACCTGGTGGAGGGCGTCCTCGCCTTCCCCGTAAGCGAATTGGACCTGCTCGAAGGCGATCTCGCCGCGCAGCGAGAGGACCTCGCGCGGTTCGTCGGCGGCCTTGGTGGAGGTCGGCTCCTGGAGGAGCTCCTGGATCCGGCCGAGCGAGACGGTCGCCTGCTGGTAACCGTCGAAGACCTGGGAGAGCTGCTGGACGGGGGCGAAGAACAGGTCGATGTAGAGCAGATACGCGACCAGGGCGCCGGTGGTGAGCGTGCCGGCGTCGACCCGCTGGGCGCCGACGATCAGGACGGCCGCGGCGGCGACGGAGGACAGGAACTGCACGAACGGGAAGTAGACCGAGATCAGCCACTGACCCTTGATACGGGCCTGGCGGTAACTGTCGCTGCGCTCGGCGAACCGCGCGGAGCCGGAGCGCTCGCGGCGGAAGGCCTGGACGATCCGCAGACCGGAGACGGACTCCTGGAGGTCGGCGTTGACCACGGAGACGCGTTCGCGGGCGAGTTCGTACGCCTTCACGCTGGACTTGCGGAAGAAGTACGTGCCGACGACCAGGACCGGCAGGGTCGCGAAGACGACCAGGGCGAGCTGGAGGTCGATCACGAGCAGCGCGACCATGATGCCGAAGAAGGTGACGACGGAGACGAAGGCCGTGACGAGACCGGTCTGCAGGAACGTGGACAGGGCGTCCACGTCCGTGGTCATCCGGGTCATGATCCGGCCGGTCAGCTCGCGCTCGTAGTAGTCGAGGCCGAGGCGCTGGAGCTGGGCGAAGATCTTCAACCGCAGTGAGTACAGGACCCGTTCACCGGTACGGCCCGTCTTGCGGATCTCCCCGGTCTGCGCGGCCCACTGCACGATGACGGCGAGCAGCGCGAGTCCGGCGGCGGCCCAGACGGCGCCGAGCGCGGCCTGGGTGACGCCCTCGTCGATGCCGTGCCGGATGAGGACGGGAAGGAGCAGGCCCATGCCGGCGTCGACGGCGACGAGGGAGAGGGCGACGAGCAGCGGTTTGCCGAAGCCCCGCAGGAGGGGGCGCAGACCGTACGACTTCTCGGGGGCGACCGCGTTGGCCTCGTCGATGCCGGGGGTGTCCGTGGCCGGGGGCAGGGCGTCGACCTGGGCGAGGAGTTCGGGGGTCGCGGGAGTGTCGCTGAGGGCGGTGTCCTTGGGGGTGCGGTCGCCGGCCCACAGCTGCGGGGTGATCCCGCGCTCGGCGTCGAACTCGGCGTCCAGCTCTGCCCGTACGGAACAGTCGTCCTGCTCGACGGCCTGCTGCGTCTTCTGGAGCAGGTGCCCGGGCGATACGGCACCCAGCTCGTCCGGGTCGGTGAGCAGGCGGCGGTAGAGGGCCGAGCGCTCTTCCAGCTCCTCGTGGGTGCCGATGTCGGCGAGCTTGCCCTCGTCGAGTACGGCGATGCGGTCGGCGAGACCGAGCGTGGAGCGGCGGTGGGCGATGAGCAGGGTGGTGCGTCCGGCCATGACCTGCTTGAGGGCTTCGTGGATCTCGTGCTCGACCCGGGCGTCCACGGCGGAGGTGGCGTCGTCCAGGACGAGCAGGCGCGGGTCGGTGAGGATCGCGCGGGCCAGGGCGAGGCGCTGGCGCTGGCCGCCGGAGAGGGTGAGGCCGTGCTCGCCGACCGCGGTGTCGTACCCCTCGGGCAGTTCGTCGATGAAGCGCTCGGCCTGCGCTGCGCGCGCGGCCGCCTCGATCTGCTCCTGGGTGGCGTCCGGGAATCCGTACGCGATGTTGGCGCGGACCGTGTCGGAGAAGAGGAAGGAGTCCTCGGGGACCAGGCCGATCGCGGCCCGCAGCGATTCCAGCGTCAGCTCGCGTACGTCGTGGCCGCCGACGAGTACGGCGCCGTGGGAGACGTCGTAGTAGCGGGGCAGCAGGAGCGAGACGGTGGACTTGCCGCTGCCGGACGAGCCGACGACGGCGACGGTCTCGCCGGGCGCGATGGTGAGCGAGAAGTTCTTGAGGACCGGGCGGCCGTCGTCGTACGCGAAGGAGACGTCGTCGAACTCGACGGTCGCCGGGGCGTCGGCGGGCAACTGCTTGGTGCCGTCCTCGATGACGGGCTCGGTGTCGATCAGTTCGAGAACGCGCTCGACGCCGGCGCGGGCCTGCTGGCCGACGGTGAGGACCATGGCGAGCATGCGGACGGGGCCGACGAGCTGGGCGAGGTAGGTCGAGAACGCGACGAAGGTGCCGAGCGTGATCTCGCCGCGGACCGCGAGCCAGCCGCCGAGCGCCAGCATGGCGACCTGGCCGAGGGCGGGGACGGACTGGAGGGCCGGGGTGTAGCGGGCGTTCAGCTTGATGGTGCGCAGGCGGCCGGCGAACAGCCGGCGGCCGACCTCCCTGAGCTTGCCGGTCTCCTGGTCCTCCTGGCCGAAGCCCTTGACCACGCGTACGCCGGAGACGGCGCCGTCGACGACGCCCGCGACGGCGGCGGCCTGGGCCTGGGCGTACCAGGTGGCCGGGTGCAGACGGGTCTTGCTGCGCTTGGCGATGAACCAGAGGGCGGGGGCGACGGCGAGCGCGACGAGGGTCAGGGGCAGCGACAGCCAGGCCATGATGGCCAGGGACATCAGGAACAGCAGGATGTTGCCGATGGTCATCGGCAGCATGAAGAGCAGGCCCTGGATCAGCTGAAGGTCGCTGGTGGCGCGGCCGACGACCTGGCCGGTGGACAGCTCGTCCTGGCGGCGGCCGTCGAGCCGGGTGATCGCCCCGAACATGTCGGTGCGCAGATCGTGCTGGACGTCGAGGGCGAGGCGGCCGCCGTAGTAGCGGCGGATGTACGTCATGACGTAGACGACCAGAGCGGCCGCTATCAGGAGACCGGTCCAGGTCCCGAGCGACCGCTCATGGGTGTCGATCACGTCGTCGATGACGACCTTGGTGATCAGCGGCACGACCGCCATGACGGCCATGCCGCCGAGGCTGGAGCCCAGCGCCAGGATGACGTCCTTCGGGTAGCGCCATGCGTACCCGGTCAGCCTCCTGGCCCACCCCTGCTGTGCCGCCGCCACTGAAAGCCTCCTGCTGTCGTCCGCTGCCGGAGGGATCAACGCGGGTCGGGGCGGATTTCATCCCTGGGTGTACGTGGCGTCAGGACCAGGGTCAGCAAGGCCGCCGCGGCCGCGGCGACGGCGCCCGCGACGAAGCCGCGGTCGAAGCCCTCGCTGTCCGTTCCGGTGATGCTCACCGCGGCCATGCTGGAGACCACCGCGGCGCCGAGCGAGGCACCGAACTCGTGGAAGGTGCTCAGGATCCCCGAGGCGAGACCGGCCTCGTGCGGTGCGATCTGCCCCAGGGCCGTGGCCGAGGCGACGACGAAGACCACTCCCGTGCCCGCGGCGGCCACGGAGATGCCGATGACCAGGGCGGCGGTCGGCTCCCACAGGACCGGGACGGTCATGCCCGCTGCCGCGAGCAGCAGGCCTCCCGTGCCGAGCGCCTTCGGACCGGTCCGGCCGATCACCCGGCCCGCGAGGGTGGCGCCCACCATCGTGGCCGCCGCCACCGGCAGGAAGAGCAGTCCCGTGGCCAGAGCTCCGTGGCCGCGGTGGTCCTGGAGGGAGAACGTGCCGAGGAAGAACACCATGATCATCAAGGCGGTGGCCACCAGGATGAGGACGGTGCCGGCCGCCACCGGGCGGCGTATCAGCAGAGTGACGTCCATCAGCGGTGTACGTGCCCGGCGCTGGCGTACGACGAAGAGCGCGTACAGGGCCGCGGCCGCGAGCACGAGGAGCGCCGTCGCCGCGGTGGCCCAGCCCTTGTCGCCGGCGCGGACCAGGGCGTAGGTCAGGGTGCCGGTGGCGGCGGTGACCAGTGCCGCGCCCAGGACGTCGAGGCGGCCGCGCTCCGATGCGGGCTGTGCGGGCGGCAGGTGGACACGCAGGGCGAAGAACAGCAGCACGCCCACGGGGACGTTGACGAAGAACACCCACGGCCAGCCGGGCCCGGCGGTCAGGAGACCGCCGAGCAGCACGCCGAGTGCGGCGCCGCTGCCGCCGAGGGAGGACCAGATGCCCAGGGCCTTGTTGCGCTCCTCGCCGTCGAAGAGCGTGACGACGAGCGACAGGGCCGCGGGCGAGAGGATCGCGGCGGCCAGGCCCTGCACCACGCGACCGCCGAGCAGCATCGGCCCGTTGGCGGCGAGGCCCGCCAGGAGGGACGCGCCGGCGAACAGGAGCAGTCCGGCGAGAACCATCCGGCGGGCGCCGAACAGGTCAGCCGCCCGGCCGCCGAGCAGCAGCAGACCGCCGAACGCCAGGGTGTAGCCGCTCACCACCCAGGTCAGCGCTTCACGGCTCAGGCCGAGGTCCGCCCCGATGTGGGGCAGGGCGATGGCGACGACGGTGACGTCGAGGATCAGCATCAGTTGCGCGACGCCGACCAGGCCGAGGATCTTCCAGCGGCGTGGGTCGGGTGTGCGGGCGGGTTGTGCGGAAGACAACGGTTCGCTCATGACGTGCCTGCCCCCTTCAGGTAACTCAAACACTGCTGTTTGAGTTATCGACTGTACTATAACTCGAACATGGCTGTTTGAGTTAAGGGGAGCGGTGCGGATGGTTCGCCCAGGAGCAGGAGCAGCAGCGGGAACGCGCAGAGCCGACGCCCGGCAGAACGCCGACAAGATCGTCGACGCCGCCATCGACTGTCTCGGCCGCAAGCCGGCCGCGAGCATGGTCGACATCGCCCAGGCCGCGGGGGTGGGCCGGGTGACGCTCTACGGCCACTTCTCCTCGCGGGAGGCGGTCGTCGAAGCCGCGCTGGCCCGGGTGATCGAGCGGGGGCAGGGGACGCTCGACGCCCTCGGCGATTCGGACTCGGACTCCGAGGGCGATCCGCGCGAGGTGCTGCGCCGGCTCATCGAGTCGAGCTGGATGCTGATCGCGCAGGCGAGCGGGGTGCTCGAAGCGGCCCAGGCGACGCTCTCGCCGCAGCGCATCCACGATCTGCACGCCGCGCCGGAGCGTCGCGTCCTCGCGCTCATCGAGCGCGGGCAGGAGCAGGGCGTCTTCCGCGACGACCTGCCGGCCGCCTGGCTGTCCAACGCGCTGCATCACGTCCTGAAAGGCGCCGCGGCCGATGTGAACGGCGGCCGCCTCGACCCGGAACAAGCCCCGCGGTTCATCACCGGAATCGTGCTGGCGGCGGCCGCGCCCCAGGCGGAAGCCGCACCACGGGCTGCAGTTGCACCACGGGCGGCAGTCGCACCTCAGGCAGCAGCCCGGCCCGGATCCACCCCGGCCGCGCCCCGGCCCGGATCCACCCCGGCCGCGCCCCAGTCCGGCCCCGCCGGTACGCGCAGCGGGAGGACCACGTGAACGACGACGCCTACGAGGTCCGCCCCGGTGTCCCGTCCGTGGACGACTACCGCCGGCTGCGCACCGGGGCGGGCCTGAGCGCCAAGTCGGCCGAGGCCGCGACCATCGGCCTGGCGCACACCTGGTACGGGGTGACGGCGCTGTACGAGGGCGCCGCTATCGGCACCGGGCGGGTCATCGGCGACGGTGGCTGCCACTTCCAGATCGTCGACATCTGCGTCCTGCCCGAGCATCAGGGCCGCGGCCTGGGCCGCCGCATCATGGAGGCTCTGGTCGGCGAACTCGAGCGCCGCGCCCCGGCCACCGCGTACGTCTCCCTCATCGCCGACGGGGACGCGCAGTACCTGTACCGGAAGTTCGGCTTCGCCGACACCGCACCCGCCTCCATCGGCATGGCCCGCTCCATCGGCTGACGGGGCGGGCCATCGCCTGACGGGGCGGGCCCGGAGAGCCCCGGCGCGAGCCGGGGTCCCTCGGACCGTCACGCCTTCGGCCCGCGCCTCACCCCAGATGCGTGGCCGCGAACAGCCTGACCACCGTCGGGAGCACCACGACCGACGGCCCGGGCTCCGCAAGGGACTTGGCCAGGTCCTCCTCCAGCGAAGCCGGCGAGGTCCGCACCGCCGGCACCCCGAACGATTCCGCGAGCGCCACGAAGTCCGGCCGTGCCAGCTCCGTGCCCGTGGCCTCGCCGAACGCGTCCGTCATGTACTCGCGCAGGATGCCGTAGCCGCCGTCGTCGACGATCAGCCACGTGACGGGGAGGCCGTACTGCTTCGCCGTCGCGAGCTCGGCGATCGAGTACATCGCGCCGCCGTCGCCGGAGACCGCGAGCACCGGCTTCGACGGGTCGGCCGCCGCCGCACCGAGCGCCGCCGGATAGGCATAGCCCAGACCGCCCGCGCCCTGGGCCGAGTGCATCGTGTTGGGGCGGCGGGCATCGAAGGCCGACCAGGCCCAGTACGACAGGATCGTCATGTCCCAGAAGCTGGGGGACGCGTCGGGGAGCGCCGCACGGATCGAGGCGAGAAGTTGCTGCTCCGCGTCGAGGCCCTGTGCGTCGATCCGCTCCCGCACGCGGGCGAGAACCTCACGTACGCGAACAGCCGCCGTCGGGTCCTCGCGCGGGCCGTCGAGGGTTTCGAGCAGGGCGGTCAGGGCGATACGGGCGTCCGCGTGGATGCCGAGCGCCGGAAGGTTGGACTCCAGCTTGCCCGCGTCCGCCTCGATCTGGATGACCCGGCCGCGGGGCTTGAACGTGTGGTAGTTCGAGGAGAGTTCGCCCAGTCCCGAGCCGACCACAAGGAGGATGTCGGCGTCCTCGAGGAAGTCGGTGGTGTGCCGGTCCTCCAGCCAGGACTGGAGCGAGAGCGGGTGCTCCCAGGGGAAGGCGCCCTTGCCGCCGAAGGTGGTGACCACCGGGGCGTTCAGCTGCTCGGCGAGCGCGCGCAGCTTGCCCGAGGCGTCCGAGCGGACCACTCCGCCGCCCGCGATGATCGCGGGGCGGGAGGCGTTCGCCAGCAAGTCGGCCGCCACCGCGGTCAGTTCGGGGCGGGGCAGGAGATCGTGCGGGAACGCGTCGACCGGCGTGACCTGCGGCAGCTCAGTCGGAGCGAGCAGCACGTCCTGCGGGATCTCCACCCACACCGGACCGTGCGGGGCGGTGAGCGCCGACTCCCAGGCCGCGGCGATCGCCGAGGGGATCTGCGACTGCGTACGGACCGTGTGCACGGACTTCACGATGTCGCGGAACGAGGCCTGCTGGTCGCGGAGTTCGTGCAGATAGCCATGGCGTCCGCCACCGAGTCCCGCCGTCGGGATCTGGCTGGAGATCGCGAGGACGGGCGCGGAGGCCGCGGCCGCTTCCTGGAGCGCGGCGAGGGAGGTCAGGGCGCCCGGTCCGGTGGACAGGAGCAGCGGGGCCGCCTCGCCCGTGACCCGGCCGTAGGCGTCGGCCGCGAAGCCCGCGTTGTTCTCCACGCGCAGGCCCACATAGCGCAGGTCGGAGCGGCGCAGCGCGTCGAACATGCCGAGCGCGTGCTGGCCGGGCAGGCCGAAGACCGTGGTCGCACCGAGCCCCTGCAGGGTCTCGATGACCAGGTCACCGCCATTGCGCCCGGCCGGCGGGTTCAACGCGGCCTCCGTCTGGGCGGGGGTGGGCCGCAGCTCGATGTCGTGGTCGTGGGTCACCGGGCACCCTCCGCGGCGCCCCGCGCCTCGGCGCTGTGCTTGATGGCGCTGCCTTCGGCAGCGACTTGCCGGCTCATGATCGTCGTCAGCTCGTACGCCGTGTGCGACGCGGCCACCGCGGTGATCTCCGCGTGGTCGTACGCGGGCGCCACCTCGACCACGTCCGCCGAGACCAGGTTGCAGGAGGCCAGGCCGCGCAGGATCTCCAGGAGCTCGCGCGAGGTCATCCCGCCGGCCTCGGGCGTGCCCGTGCCGGGTGCGTGCGCCGGGTCCAGGCAGTCGATGTCGATCGAGATGTACAGCGGACGGTCGCCGATGCGCTGGCGCAGCTGGTCCGCGACCTCGTCCGCACCGCGCCGGTAGACGTCCGCGGAGGTGACGATGCCGAAGCCCATCTTCTCGTCGTCGGTCAGGTCCTGCTTGCCGTACAGCGGCCCGCGGATGCCGACGTGCGACAGCGCCGAGGTGTCGAGGATGCCCTCCTCGACCGCGCGCCGGAACGGGGTGCCGTGCGTGTACTCCGCGCCGAAGTAGGTGTCCCACGTGTCCAGGTGCGCGTCGAAGTGCAGCAGCGCGACCGGCCCGTGCTTCTTCGCGACGGAGCGAAGGAGCGGCAGGGCGATGGTGTGGTCGCCGCCGAGGGTCATCAACCGGGCGCCCGTGCCGAGCAGTTCGTCGGCGGCGGCCTCGACGGTCTCCACCGCCTCGTTGATGTTGAACGGGTTGGCCGCTATGTCGCCCGCGTCCGCGACCTGCGCGAGCGCGAACGGGGATGCGTCCTGCGCCGGGTTGTAGGGGCGGAGCAGCCGCGAGGCCTCACGGATGGCATTGCCCCCGAAGCGCGCGCCCGGGCGGTAGGAGACCCCGCTGTCGAAGGGCACGCCGACGACGGCGACGTCGGTCGTGCCGACCTCGTCGAGGCGGGGCAGCCGCGCGAAGGTGGCCGGGCCCGCGTACCGCGGGATCCGGGAGGAATCCACGGGTCCGCGCGGGGTGGCGGACGGGCTGCCGGGGGTCTCGCTGCTGCTCATCGTCGAGCTCCTTCAAGGTGGTGCGGGTGGTACGGGTCGTACAGGTCTCGCGGCATGCGGCTCTCGCCGGATCAAGTGTCGCTCAGGTCGCCCGCGCGGGTTTCAGACTGTGGATAACCGACGGGCTGTGGATAACTCCATCACTCGACGGTGGTCAGGCCTTGGCCGCCAAGGGCTCGGCAGGCTCCTCGTCCCCACCCCGCCCCGCCAGCCGCTCCCGCCAGTTCGCGAGCACGGCCTCGTCCGTGGGCTTGGTCGCGAGGGAGACGACGACATACGCGGCGAGGGAGGCGAGGAGCCCGTAATAGACCGGCTCGTTGGCGAGGATCCCGTACTTCCACATCAGGAAGATCACGGTCGATCCGCCGACACCGACCGCGGCCAGCGCCCCGTGCACCGTGCCGCGCTTCCACAGCAGTCCGCCGAGGATCGGCACGAGCAGCCCGCCGACCAGCAGGTCGTACGCGACGGTCAGGCCCTCCAGGACGCTGTCCAGCTGGATCGCGATCACGATCACGGCGACGCCCATGATGAGGATGAAGACCCGGTTGCCCCGCACCTCGTCGCGCTCACTGTCGGCCGCACCCGTGACCCCGCGTATCCGCGACCAGATGTCGTTGTTCGCCACGGTCGCCGACGCGATCAGCGCACCGGACGACGTGGACATCACGGCCGCAAGGGCGGCGGCGAGCACCAAGCCGCGCACCCCGACCGGGAGTTCCTCCTTGACGATCGTCGCGAAGGCGTCGTCGGCCGAGCCCAGCTTCGGGAAGAGCACCTTGGCCGCCGTACCGATCAACGCTCCGGCCACCGCGTACGCCAGGCAGTACGTACCGGCCACGGTCCCGCCCCACTTGGCCGTGGTGTCACTGCGGGCGGTGAACACGCGCTGCCAGATGTCCTGCCCGATCAGCATGCCGAACGTATAGATCAGGACGTACGTGAAGATCGTCTCGCCGCCGATGCCCAAGGGGTCGAAGTACGAGGTGGGCAGGGAGTCCTTCATCTCGCCGAAGCCGCCCGCCTTCACGACGGCGATCGGCAGGAGCAGAAGCAGCACGCCGATCGTCTTGACCACGAACTGCACCATGTCGGTGAGCGTGATCGACCACATGCCGCCGAGCGTCGAGTACACGACCACGATCGAGCCGCCGAGGATGATCGACATCGTGCGGTTCAGGTCGAAGAGGACGTCGAAGATCGTGGCGTACGCGATCGTCGAAGTGACCGCGAGCATCAGGGTGTACGCCCACATCACCAGGCCCGAGATGATGCCGGCGCGGCCGCCGTAGCGCAGATCGAGCATCTCGGAGACGGTGTAGACCTTCAGGCGCGCGATCCGCGCCGAGAAGAAGACGCTGAGCGCGAGCAGTCCGAGGCCGATGCTGAACACCATCCAGGCGCCCGAGAGGCCGTACTGGTAGCCGAGCCCGACACCGCCGATCGTCGAGGCGCCGCCGAGGACGATCGCGGCCATGGTGCCGGAGTACATCCACGGTCCGAGCCTGCGTCCCGCGACCAGGAACTCGCTCTTGTTGCGGGCCCTGCGCATCCCCCACCAGCCCATGGCGAGCATGCCGGCGAGATAGACGACGATCACCGCGTAATCGACAGCCATGCGTGGGCTCCTCCAAGCGCCTGGGGGGCAGGTTCGTGGGTTGACACTAGGTGGCCCGCACAGGGCCGTGAAGTGTACGTTTCATCCATCCGCAAGCCACCTGATGGATGGATCGTCCACAGTGCCGGACCTCGCCGCACCCACAGCTCCGCCCGCCGCCCCACCCAC
>NZ_JAAKZW010000179.1 GCF_011044995.1 Streptomyces mesophilus
GGGTGGAGCGGGGGGATTTCAGTGGGGTGAGCGGAGGCGGAACCTTGCGGGAGCGCAGTCCGGACCGGCTCGGCCTGAACGGGCCGGCCCGGACTCCGCCCGGATCACGGGAACTTGGGCAGCCCGCCGAACGGCGACGGCGGGAAGAGCGGCAGCCCCGGGATGGCGGCGGGTGCGGCCGGGAACGCGGGCAGGCCCGGGATCGCGGCGGGCGTGGTGGTCGGCAGCCCGCCGAACGGCGAGGTGGGCGCCGGCGGGAAGGCGGGCAGCGAGGGGAACGCGGCCGGCGTCGCCGGCGCGGGCGGGAAGCCCGGGAACGCGGGCGGCGGGGTCACGGGCGCGGGCGGGAAGCCTGGGATCGCGGTGGACGGCGCGGGCGGGAAGCCGGGGATCGCGGGTGTGGGCGTGGACGGCGCGGTCGGCGCGGGCGGGAAGCCCGGGATCGCGGGCGTCGGCACCGACGGCACCGGCGGCGGCAGCACCGGCGGTACGGACGGCTGCGTCGGCGCGGACGGTTCGGCGGAGCTGTCCGCCGCGTCCTCGGCTTCGTCCTGGTCCTCGTCCGGCTCGTCCGTGTCGACGGGCTCGTCCGTGCCCGTGATGCCTTCCGCGTCCGGCTCCGGGGGCGGGGGCAGCTGGTCGAGGAACGAGCCGAGGCCCGCGGCCTGCAGCAGGTCGTCGGTGAGCTTGGGGATCTTCGTCTTCGCGTCCGCGGCGGCGAGTACATCGCCGTTCAGGGCGGCGGTCTGCAGCCGCTGCAGCTCCTTCTTGAGCGCGAGCCGTGCGGGACCGACGGGCCAGTCGCCGGCCTCCTTGCCGCCGTCGTCCTCACCGAGCACGGTCTCGATCTCGCGGTCGATCTCCGCCATCCAGAAAGGGTCGACCGCGCCCAGGCTCGTGAGCCACGAGTTGCTCAGGCCGTCCACGGCCTCCATCAGATCCTCGAGATCGGCCGGAGCGGCAGGCCGCTTGGGCCCGGCGGGCTCCTCGGGCAGGACCGGCCGCTCGGGCAGCGCCGGCTTCCCGGGCTTCCCGGGCCGCTCGGGGAGTGCCGGCCGCTTGACCGACTCGGACCCCGCGGTGGGCGGGGGATCACCCTTGCCCGTGCCGGCCGCCGCCGTGCCCGGCAGCCCCAGTGCCAGCGCACAGGCACAGGCGCCGACCGTCAGCGGCAGCGTCCCGCGCCATCTGCGCGGTGCCTTCTTGGCCCGGTGCGCCGTCATGGAGTGTCCTCTCGACCTGGGTCGCCGGTGGCCCGGCGCTTGTTACGGCCACCCTCGAAGCGCCGTACACAGTCCGCAACCAGACGGCTGCGGAGCGTGGCCATCCGGGTGTACGAGGCGGCCTGCCGGGCTACGGCGTTAGGGTCGAGGCCGCACATGGACAGGCGGATAAGCAGTGGCGAGCAGGTGGGGCGGCAGATGGGCGACATTCCGGAGCAGGGCATGACGGATGCGTACGGCCATCCGCAGGGCTGGCCCGCCAATGAACTGGAAGAGGTGCTCGGGGCCTCGCTCGGCGCCGGTCCCGCGGCGGCCGGCCGGATCCTCGAAGTGCTCGGCCGCAGCTTCGTCTGGGTGCCGCTGCCCCATGGCGGCGGACGCGGCAGCCAGAACCTCGACGTGCCGACCCTCGAACTCCAGGGACAGGCCTACGTCCCGGTCTTCAGCTCGCAGCAGCAGCTCGTCCAGGTCACCGGGCCGGCCATGTCGTACACCGTCGCGCCCGCCGTGGACTTCGCGCGCGGCCTTCCGCCGCAGGTCGGCCTGGTGGTGAACCCGGACGGCGCGATCGGCATCCCGCTGCCGCCGGCCGCCGTCGCCGAACTGTGCAAGGCCGGCCGCACCCCGCTCGACGGACCCGCGAGCGGCGGCCGCGTCCAGCTGCGCGAGCCGGACTGGAAGGAGGACCCCGTCGACTTCCTGCGGGCGGCCTCCGAGGAGTTCGAGGCCACCGGCGTCGTGGTGTCCGCGCGCCGCTGTCTCGCCGCGATCGAGACCGCCGACCCCGTGCTCTTCATCGGCGTCGAGCTCTCGCAGTGGGAAGGGCCGGGCCGCAACCTCCCGATGGACGCCCTCGGCCGCGCGCTCGGCCGGATCGCGCCGCCCTGGCCGGTGAACCTGGTGCTCCTGGATGTGGCGCAGGACCCGGTCGGCGACTGGATGACCGCCAAGGTCCGTCCGTTCTACCGGCGCGAGCACGCATAGCGCGTTGTACGGAAAACACGCGGGCGAATAAGTCACCGGGACCGTCAAGTCGGTGTCAGAAGGGCCGCATAAGCTGGTTACATAGCCCGGGCCGGTACGTCTTGTTGACGGACGTAGTGGTGCGGGGTGAGGGATAACGGGGCGAAGGGGCGGTCAAGAGTGAGTGCGTCGGGCACGGCTGCGGCCGGGCAGGTCGAGCACATGCTGCGCCAGGTGACACCCGGGCGGTACGACGCGTACGAGGCGCTGCTCCAAGCCATCACCGATGGCCGGATCTGGATGCTGCTCTGGCACGGCCAGGCCGGCTCGCCCGACGCCCAGTACGGGAACATGGAGATCGACGGATTCTCGTACGCCCCCTGTGTCACCTCGGCCCAGGAGCTGTCCGCCTCCGGCTGGAACAGGGCGCACGAGGTCGTCGCCGGACTCGACGTCGCGCACACGCTCTACCCCGACCACTACGGCCTGTGGCTCAACCCGCACGCCCCCGGCGGCGGGGTCGGTGTCCCGTGGCTGGATCTGCGCCGTATCGCCACCGGCCTCGCCAAGGTCCCGGCCGGGCCGCTGCGGCTCTCCGAGCCGGCCATCGACATCGCGCAGTTCTACGCGCAGCTCAGCCAGAACGCCCACCGCACCCCCGCGGTCCGCTCCCTGCGCCGCGCCTGGGTGCAACCTGCCCTCGGCGCCCCTTATTTGGCGATCGGTCTGGATGTGTACGACACGTCCCCGACCGCGGTCGACTCGGTGCGCGTGATGATGCAGCAGTCCATCGCCTCCGTCCCGGACGGCCTGCCGGTCTCGACGGTCGCGATGTCCGACGAGTACGACCCGATCACGATGTGGCTGCGCGCCAACTCCCGCCCGTTCTACGACCGCGAGGCGCACGGTCCGGCCGGGGTCGGTGGCTACGGGTATCCGCCCGTCAGCTGAGTGCGAGCATCGGCGCCGAATCCACCCCATCGCAGGGTGAGTGGGCCGGTTGGGGCGCCATGTCCCGTACCGGGGCGATTTGTTGGGGCCCTGGGTCTCATCTAGGTATCACCGTTATGCGGACCATTCTCCGCGGTGAGCGGTGACTGTAGTGTGCGGCGAAGTTCATGATCTCCCGGCATTCGCCGAACTCAGGGGTGGAGCAATGCGAATACTGAAATCCCGTGGCGCGCGTATGGCCACGGCGGCCGTCGCGGCCACGCTGGTCGTCACCGCTTGCGGAAGCGACCGCGACAAGGGCGACGAAGGCAAGGACGGCGGCAAGGACACCTTTGTGTTCGCCGGCGCCGGCGACCCGGCCTCCCTCGACCCCGCCCTGGCGAGTGACGGCGAGTCCTTCCGTGTCACGCGTCAGGCCTTCGAGGCGCTGCTCGAGCACGAGCCCGGTGGCTCGAAGCTCGTCGGCGGTCTCGCCGAGAAGTGGTCCTCCAACCCGGAGGGCACCGTCTGGACCTTCAACCTGCGCCAGGGTGTGAAGTTCCACGACGGCGAGGCGTTCAACGCCGCCGCGGTCTGCGCCAACTACGACCACTGGTTCAACTGGACCGGTACGTACCAGTCGAGCGCCGTGTCCTACTACTGGCAGGCCATCATGGATGGTTACGCCAAGAACGAGGACAAGGAGCTCAAGCCCTCCAACTACAAGTCCTGCACGGCGAAGGACGACAACACCGCGGTCATCGAGGTCAACAAGGCCTCGGCGCAGCTGCCCGGTGGCTTCTCGCTGAACGCCCTTGCGATCCACTCTCCTAAGTCGATCAAGGAGATGGAGAAGCAGGAGGCGACCGCCAAGGGCGACGCCATCACGTACCCCAAGTACAGCCAGGAGGCCGGGATTCTCGCCGGCACCGGCCCGTACAAGTACGTGAAGTGGAACAAGGGCGACAAGCAGGTCGAGATGACCCGCTTCGACGACTACTGGGGCGAGAAGGCCAAGGTCAAGAACCTGGTCATCAAGACCATCGACACCGAGGACGGCCGTCGTCAGGCTCTCCAGGCCGGTGACATCGACGGTTACGACCTGGTCGCTCCCGCCGATGTGAAGACCCTCGAGGACGCGGGCTACGAGGTCCCGACCCGTGACGTCTTCAACCTGCTGTACCTGGGCATGACGCAGTCGAAGAACAAGGCGCTGCAGAAGCCCGAGGTCCGTCAGGCCATCGCGCACGCCGTGGACCGCGAGAACCTGGTCAAGACCCAGCTGCCCGAGGGCGGCAAGGTCGCGACCCAGTTCATGCCGGACACCGTCGCGGGCTACACCGACAAGGTCAAGAAGTACGAGTTCGACACCGCCAAGGCGAAGTCGCTGCTCAAGGGCGCCGGTGAGTCGAAGCTGAAGGTCGACTTCTGCTACCCGACCGAGGTCTCGCGCCCGTACATGCCGAACCCGCAGGACATCTTCGAGCTGGTCAAGAACGACCTCGAGAAGGCCGGCATCACGGTGACCCCGAAGCCCATGACGTGGGCCCCGGACTACCTGGACGCCACCGAGGCGGGCTCCTGTGCTCTGCACCTGCTCGGCTGGACCGGTGACTTCAACGATGGCTACAACTTCATCGGCACCTGGTTCGCCGGCAAGGACAAGCAGTGGGGCTTCGATGACAAGAAGGTCTTCGACGCGGTGAACGCCGGTGCCGAGGAGCCCGACGCCACCAAGCGCGTCGCCGACTACGAGGCCGCCAACGTCGCGATCATGGACTTCCTGCCGGGTCTCCCGCTGTCGTCCTCGCCTCCGGGCATCGCGTTCGGCAAGAACGTGAACCCGCCGAAGGTCTCTCCGCTGACGCAGGAGAACTTCGCCGAGGTCTCCTTCAAGTAATCGCACATCACGCAGGGTTCGCCCGGTCACAGGCAGCGTCGGTGACCGGGCGTTCCCGGTTCTCAAGCAAGTAGAAAGGGGCACGCGGGGTGTTGCGACTCGTCATACGCAGACTGCTACAGCTCATACCCACCCTGCTCGGCCTGTCGGTTCTCCTGTTCGTCTGGCTGAACCGACTGCCCGGCGGACCCGCCTCAGCGATCCTGGGCGAGCGGGCGACCGAAGCCGAAGTGGCGCGCATCAACAAGCTTCTGGGGCTCGACCAGCCGCTGTACATCCAGTACGGCCGGTTCCTCAAGCGCATCGCCGAGCTGGACCTCGGCACCTCGACCCAGACGGGACAGCCGGTCTGGGACGAGTTCACGCTGCGCTTCCCGGCGACCGTCGAGCTCTCCATCGCGGCGATGATCATCGCGATCGCCGTGGGTATTCCGCTCGGCTACCTCGCCGCTCGGCACCGTGGCGGCTGGCTCGACCTCGGCAGTGTCACCGGATCGCTGATCGGCATCTGCATCCCGGTCTTCTTCCTCGCCCTGATCCTCAAGGGGATCTTCGCGGTCGAGATGGGCATCTTCCCCACGACCGGCCGGCAGTCGACCGATATCAACGCCACCGACATCACCGGTTTCGCGGTCCTCGACGGACTGATCACCGGTGAATTCGACGCTTCCTGGGACGCGTTGGTGCACCTCGTGCTGCCCGCCGTGACCCTTGCCTCGATCCCGCTCGCGGTGATCGTGCGCATGACCCGCGCCAGCGTGCTCGAAGTGGTCGGCGAGGACTACGTCCGTACCGCCGAGTCCAAGGGCCTCGAGCGCAAGGTCGTCCGCGGCCGGCACATCATGCGCAACGCCCTGCTGCCCGTCGTCACCGCGGTCGGTCTGCTCACCGGATCGCTGCTTTCGGGTGCGGTGCTCACCGAGTCCGTGTTCACCTTCGGTGGCATCGGCTCGTTCATCCGTACCGCGATCTCCGAGCGCGACTACCCCGTGCTCGTCGGCTTCATCATGTTCATCGCCCTGATCTACGTACTGATCAATCTGTTGGTGGACCTCGCGTACAGCCTGATCGACCCGAGAGTGCGGGTGCACTGACATGACCACCAGCACAAAGGCCGCGAAGATCGAGCGGCTCGCGGAACTCACCGCGCAGAACGAGACCTCCAGCGGCGCGAGCCTGTGGCGTGAGGCCTTCCGGCGCCTCAAGACCAGCAAGATGGCGATCATCGGTGGCGTGGTCATCGCGGCGTTCATCGTGATGGCCGTCGTCGGACCGTGGGTCGCCCCGCACAGCCCCAAGGCGCTGACGTGGAAGGACGAAGTCTTCCTCAACCGCGGGGAGTTCGTCGGACCGCGCGGTGAGAACTGGTTCGGTCTCGACCACCTCGGGCGCGACATGTTCTCGCGCTTCCTCGTCGGTGCCCGCCAGACCCTGCTCGTCGGTGTCGTCTCGATGCTGATCGGCCTGATCATCGGTGCGGTCATCGGCGTCGTGTCCGGTGCCGCAGCGACCCTCGGCGGCGCGGCCGGCCGTCGGGTCGACACCGTTGTCATGCGGATCACCGACATCATGCTCGCGCTGCCGTCGCTGCTGCTCGCGGCGTCGATCGCGGCCGTGATGGGCCAGTCCCTGACCACGGTGATGATCGCCGTCGGCGTCGTCCAGATCCCCATCTTCGCCCGCCTGCTGCGCGGTTCGATGCTGGCGCAGGGCAGCAAGGACTACGTCCTCGCGGCCAAGTCGCTCGGCATCCGCAAGCGCCGGATCGTCGTCACGCAGATCCTGCCGAACTCGCTCAGCCCCGTGATCGTCCAGGCGACCCTCAGCCTCGCCACGGCGATCATCGAGGCGGCCGCGCTGTCGTACCTCGGACTCGGCAACCCCGATCCGTCGGTGCCCGAGTGGGGCGTCATGCTCTCGCAGGCGCAGCGCTTCTTCGACAACGCGCCGATGATGGCCGTCTATCCCGCGGTCGGCATCATCATCACCGCCCTCGGCTTCACCCTGCTCGGCGAGGCCATGCGGGAAGCCCTCGACCCGAAGCTGCGAGGCTGAACTGCCATGGCACTGCTCTCAGTTGACGAACTCTCCGTCACCTTCGGCGGCGTCCACGGACGCAAGGAATCCACCGCGGTCGACGGCGTCTCCTTCGACGTCGACCAGGGCCAGGTCGTGGGCCTGGTCGGCGAGTCGGGCTGCGGCAAGTCCGTGACCTCGCTCGCGCTCATGGGGCTGCTCCCGGGCAAGGGCGTCAAGCTCGGCGGCCGCGCCGACTTCGACGGCAACAACCTGCTCACCATGAGCCAGCGCGAGCTGCGCGAAATGCGCGGCAAAGAGATCGCGATGATCTTCCAGGACCCGCTCTCCTCCCTGAACCCGGTCGTCCCGATCGGGGTCCAGGTCACGGAGATCCTCCAGCGCCACCGCGGCCTGAAGGGCGAGCCGGCCCGCAAGGAAGCGGCGCATCTCCTTGACCGCGTGGGCATTCCCGACCCGACCCGTCGGCTCAAGGAGTACCCGCACCAGCTCTCCGGCGGTATGCGCCAGCGCGCGCTGATCGCCATGGCCGTGGCCTGCGCCCCGCGCCTGCTGATCGCGGACGAGCCGACCACCGCCCTCGACGTCACCATCCAGGCGCAGATCCTGGAGCTCCTCAAGGAGCTGGTGGACGAGGAGGGCACCGCACTCCTGATGATCACCCACGACCTGGGTGTCGTCGCCGGCCTGTGCGACCAGGTCAATGTGCTGTACGCGGGCAAGGTGGTGGAATCCGCGGACCGCCACGAGCTGTTCGCCCACCCCATGCACCCGTACGCGCACGGCCTGCTCGAATCGATCCCGCGGCTCGACGCGCCGCGCGGCGAGCCGCTCAAGCCGATCCGCGGATCCATCAACGACCGCATCGCCTGGGCCGACGGCTGTGCCTTCGCGCCCCGCTGCGACTACTACACGATCGAGTGCCTGACCGGCACTCCCGCCCTGACCGTGCCCGCCGCGGCCGGCCATCAGGTCCGGTGCGTCAACCCCGTACGGGAACCGGTCGAGATCGCGACCCTGGAAACCCCCGACGTCACCGCGACGGCGCATGGAGGGACGAGCGCATGAGCCTCCTTGAACTGAACGACGTCAAGGTCCACTTCCCGATCAAGCGGGGCGTGTTCTTCGACCGCACGGTCGGCCATGTGTACGCGGTCGACGGCATCTCCCTGAAGGTCGAGGCGGGCGAGACATACGGCCTGGTGGGCGAGTCGGGCTGTGGCAAGACCACGCTCGGGCGTGCCGTGCTCCGCCTGGTCGACATCACCTCCGGTGAAGTCGTCCTGGACGGCACCGATCTGGCCTCGCTGCCCGACAAGGAGATGCGCTCGATGCGGCGCCGGCTCCAGATGGTCTTCCAGGACCCGCTGGGCAGCCTGAACCCGCGCCAGAACATCGAGTCGATCCTCTCCGAGGGCATGGCGGCGCACGGGATCGGCGCCAACCAGGAGGAGCGCCGCGAGAAGATCCGCGCGATCCTCGCCAAGGTCGGTCTGCCGTCCAACGCGCTGTCGCGCTACCCGCACGAGTTCTCGGGCGGTCAGCGTCAGCGCATCGGAATCGCGCGCGCCCTGGTCCTCGAACCGGACGTGATCATCTGCGACGAGCCGGTGTCCGCGCTCGACGTGTCCATCCAGGCGCAGGTGGTCAACCTCCTCGACGAGCTCCAGGAGGAACTGGGCCTGACGTACGTCGTCATCGCCCACGACCTCGCGGTGGTCCGGCACATCTCCGATGTCATCGGTGTGATGTACCTGGGCTCGCTGGTGGAGGAGGCGCCGAGCGATTCGCTGTACGCGGAGCCGAAGCACCCGTACACCAAGGCGCTCATGTCGGCGGTGCCGATCCCGGACCCGGTGGTCGAGGAGGCCCGCGAGCGCATCCTGCTCACGGGCGACCTGCCCTCGCCCGCCAACCCGCCGTCCGGCTGCCGCTTCCACACCCGTTGCCCGTGGGCCCAGCCCAAGTGCAAGGAGGAGCGTCCGCAGCTGCGCGAGGTCGGCGACGGCCACCGCGTGGCCTGCCACTTCGTGGAGGACATCGAGTCCGGTGTGCTCCAGATCGGCACGGACCGCGCGGCCGTCGTGCCGGCGGCCCGTACGGAGGACGCGGGCATCGAGGCCGCGGCGGCGAAGGCTGCGGAGGCGGCAGAGGCGGCCGAGGACAAGGCAGTTGAGGAGAAGTCTGCTTCGGTCGAAGCGACCGACTCCGAGGCGGCCGAAACCGACTCGACAGAATCCGCCAAGGACTCAACCGCTCAGGGCGCGTAACCCCCTAGCACCCGGCCGGACCCAACCGGCACCCCATCAGCCCCCGGGATCCCTCCCGGGGGCTTTTGGCTGCTCACGGCACCTACCAGCCCAACCGGTGCTCAAACTGCAGGAATTACGGTTCCGCAAACTTCCTGGTCCACCCCTGGCGCGTGATCTAGATCACAGAGAACACTCCCGGGAGGCGAGTTGCTATCAGGCCAAACCACCCAGCGTGGAGGAGGTCCGACGCACGTGACCGCACCTTTGGAGACCACATCGGCGAGCGCCGAGGCGCAGCCGGAAGCCGTGCTCGCAGGGGCCGGAGCGAGTCAGATCGAAGGCCGTTCGCTCGGCCAGATCGCCTGGACCCGGTTCAAGCGCGACAAGGCGGCCGTGGCCGGCGGCATCGTCGTGATCGGTCTCGTGCTGATGGCGGCACTGGCCAAGCCGATCCAGGCGGTCTTCGATCTGGATCCCAACAAGTTCCACCAGGACCTCGTCGATCCGGCGCTGCAGGCCCCCAAGGGGGCCTGGGGCGGGATGAGTTGGGAGCATCCGCTCGGCGTCGACCCGGGCTTCGGACGCGATCTGCTGGCCCGCGTGATCGAGGGCTCGTGGGTCTCCCTGCTCGTAGCGGTCGGGGCCACCTTGGTCTCGGTGACGATCGGCGTGATCCTGGGAGTGATCGCGGGCTACTACGGCGGCTGGGTCGACAGCGTTGTCAGCCGCCTGATGGACACCTTCCTGGCGTTTCCGCTGCTCCTGTTCGCGATCTCGCTCTCCGCGTCGGTGCAGGACGGCTTCTGGGGGCTGACGGGGCTCCCGCTGCGGATCGCCGTACTCATCTTCGTCATCGGGTTCTTCGCCTGGCCGTACATCGGCCGGATCGTCCGCGCCCAGACGATGAGCCTGCGCGAGCGCGAGTTCGTGGAGGCGTCGCGCTCGCTCGGTGCGCGCGGCCCGTTCATCATCTTCCGCGAGCTGATGCCCAATCTGGTGGCGCCGATCCTCGTCTACGCCACGCTCCTCATCCCGACCAACATCCTCTTCGAGGCCGCGCTCAGCTTCCTGGGTGTGGGCATCGCCCCGCCGCAGGCCTCATGGGGCGGCATGCTCACCGATGCCGCGGACCGGTACGAGGCGGATCTGCAGTACATGTTCGTGCCCGGACTCGCGATCTTCATCACCGTCCTGGCCTTCAACCTTCTCGGGGACGGGCTGCGCGACGCGCTCGACCCCCGGAGCAAGTAGTCCCGTGTCGCAGGCATCGGCAGTCGTACGCATCGGCGGCCGTAGGCATCCAATTCAGGAGGAAGCCTCAGTATGAAGACCAAGAAAGTGACGGCCGTCATCGGGACGGCGCTCGCACTGGCGCTGACCGCGTCGGCCTGTGGCGGCTCGGACGACGGCGACGGCGACGGCAAGAAGAACAACGGCAAGAAGGCCGTGGCCGACGCCGCACTCGAGGCAGTCGTGAACCAGTCCACCGAGAGGGGCGGCACGGTCACCTTCGAGCACTCCGACGTGCCGGACTCGCTCGACCCCGGCAACACGTACTACGGCTGGGTGCAGAACTTCTCGCGCCTGTACGGCCGTTCACTGACCAGCTTCAAACCGGCGGCCGGCGCGGAGGGCCTGGAGATCGTGCCCGACCTCGCCACGTCCCTGGGCAAGCCGAGCGCCGACGCCAAGACCTGGACGTACCAATTGCGCAAGGGCGTGAAGTACGACGACGGCAGCGAGGTCACCTCGAAGGACGTCAAGTACGCCGTCGAGCGCTCCAACTTCGCCCCGGAGGCGCTCTCGAACGGACCCACGTACTTCAAGGCGTATCTGGAAGGCGGCGACAAGTACAAGGGCCCGTACAAGGACAAGAGCCCCGAGGGCATCGCGTCCATCGAGACCCCCGACGACCACACCATCGTCTTCAAGCTCAGCAAGCCGTTCGCGGACTTCGACTACCTCGCCACGTTCTCGCAGACCATGCCGGTGCCCCAGGCCAAGGACAAGGGCGCCGAGTACGTGAAGAACATCGTGTCCTCGGGCCCGTACAAGTTCGAGTCGTACAACGAGGGCCGTAACGCCGTCCTCGTGCGCAACCCGCACTGGGACAAGAAGACCGACCCGGTCCGCCCGGCGCTCGCCGACCGGATCGAGGTCAAGTTCAAGGTCAACCCGACCACGGTCGACCAGCATCTGCTCAACGACCAGATCACCGTGGACGCGGCGGGCACCGGTCTGCAGACCAAGAGCCAGCCGAAGGTCCTGACCAAGAGCGCGGAGAAGGCCAAGACCGACAACCCGTACGCGGGCGCCCTGACCTATCTGGCGATGTCGACGAAGGTGGCGCCCTTCGACAACGTCGAGTGCCGCAAGGCCGTGCAGTACGCGGTCGACAAGGCCTCGGTGCAGCAGGCGCTCGGCGGCGACACCAAGGGCGATGTGGCCTCGACGATGCTCCCTCCGACGGTCAACGGCTATGTGAAGGCCGACATGTACCCGACCGAGGGCAACAAGGGCGACGAGGCCAAGGCCAAGGAGCACCTGGGCAAGTGCGGGCAGCCGAACGGCTTCACCACCAACCTGTCGGCCCGCGCCGACCGCCCCGACGAGATCTCCATGGCGACCGCGGTCAAGGCCTCCCTCGAGCGGGTCGGCATCAAGGCGGAGATCAAGACGTTCCCCTCGGGCAAGTACTTCGCGAACTTCGCGGGCAACCCGAGCTACGTCCATGAGCACAAGCTCGGCCTGATGATGATGGCCTGGGGCGCCGACTGGCCCACCGGCTTCGGCTTCCTCGACCAGATCGTCAACGGCTCCGCGATCAAGCCCTCCGGCGGCAACAACCTGATGGAGCTCGACGACCCCAAGGTCAACGCGGCCCTCGGCGAGGGCATCGGCATGACCGACGCCGACGAGCGCACCAAGAAGTGGGGCGAGGTCGACAAGCTGGTCATGGAGACGGCCTCCGCGGTCCCGCTGATCTACCGCAAGAACCTGCTCTACCGCCCGGACTCGGCGACGAACGTCACCGTCACCCAGGCCTATCTGGGGATGTACGACTACTTGCTGATCGGCACGGACAAGAAGTGACACCGCGCCGATCGACTCCCCGTCCGGGCAAGGAACATCCGAGAGGCAGGTGAAGGCAACGAAGTGGCCGCCCGGGCCCCGTCCGGCCCGGGCGGCCACCTCACGCCGCTGAGCTGTGACCGCCTATCTCATCCGCCGTCTGTTCGCCGCGGTGATGCTGCTCGTCGTCGTCACCGCCGTCACGTTCGCGATCTTCTTCCTCGTGCCCAGGCTCGGCGGCCAGTCGGTCGACGACCTGGCCGTGCAGTACGTGGGCAAGGACGCCAACCCCGAGTCGGTCGCCGCCGTCAAGCAGAACCTCGGCCTCGACCAGCCGCTGATCGTGCAGTACTTCGACTTCATCAAGGCGATCTTCGTGGGCGCCGAGTACAAGTTCGGCCCCGACGCCTCCGAATGCAGCGCGCCTTGCTTCGGCTACTCGTTCCGCAGCCACATCGAGGTCTGGCCCGAGATCACCCAGCGCATCCCCGTCACCCTGTCCCTCGCGGTCGGCGCGGCCGTGCTCTGGGTGATCTCCGGCGTCACCATCGGGGTCGTCTCGGCCCTCAAGCGGGGCACCTTCATCGACCGTCTCGCCATGACCATCGCGCTGCTCGGCGTCTCGCTGCCGATCTTCTTCACCGGTCTGCTCGGCCTCGCGCTCTTCACCTCGCAGTGGCCCATCTGGGAGAGCGTGGACTACATCCCGATCACCGAGGACCCCGGCGAATGGTTCTGGAACCTGATCATCCCGTGGTGTTCGCTCGCCTTCCTCTACTCGGCGCTGTACGCCCGGCTCACCCGCGCCGGAATGCTGGAGACGATGGGCGAGGACTACATCCGTACGGCACGCGCCAAGGGCCTGCGCGAGTCGAAGGTCGTCGCCAAGCACGGACTCCGGGCGGCCCTCACCCCGATCGTCACCATCTTCGGGATGGACTTCGGGCTCCTCGTCGGCGGCGCGATCATCACCGAACAGGTCTTCTCGCTGCAGGGCATGGGCGCCTATGCGGTCCAGGCCGTCAAGGACAGCGATCTGCCCATCGTCATGGGCGTGACCTTGGTGGCCGCCTTCTTCATCGTCTTTTGCAACCTGATCGTGGACCTGTTGTACGCGGCCATCGACCCCAGGGTGAGGTACTCGTGAGCGAACTCGAATCCGAGGTGGGCCGCTCGTCCGTACCGGGTCCGCGCACCGGTGCCGCCGGGACCGCCGGGACCTCGGCGGCCTTGGAGGGCGAAGTCTTCCTCTCCGTACGGGATCTGCGCATCCACTTCGACACGGACGACGGCCTGGTCAGATCCGTCGACGGCATCTCCTTCGACGTACGCCGCGGCCGCACCCTCGGCATCGTCGGCGAATCCGGCTCGGGCAAGTCCGTGACCTCGCTGGGCATCATGGGCCTGCACCGTTCGCACAGCGCCCGGATCTCCGGTGAAGTGTGGCTGGACGACGATGAGTTGATCGCGTCGAGCGAGGACTTCGTGCGCCGGCAGCGCGGCCGCAAGATGGCCATGATCTTCCAGGACCCGCTCTCCGCGCTGCACCCGTACTTCACGGTGGGCGCGCAGATCACCGAGGCCTACCGCGTGCACCATCCCGTGTCGAAGAAGATCGCGAAGGCCCGCGCGCTCGACATGCTCGACCGCGTCGGCATCCCCGAACCGGCCAAGCGCTACTCGGGATATCCGCACGAGTTCTCCGGCGGGATGCGCCAGCGCGTGATGATCGCGATGGCCCTGGTCAACAACCCCGAACTGCTCATCGCGGACGAGCCGACGACCGCGCTCGACGTCACCGTCCAGGCGCAGATCCTGGACCTGATCCGCGATCTGCAGAAGGAGTTCGGCTCCGCGGTCATCGTGATCACCCACGATCTGGGGGTGGTCGCGGAGATCGCCGACGACCTCCTGGTGATGTACGCGGGCCGCTGCGTCGAGCGGGGCACGGCCGAGCAGGTCTTCGAGGCTCCCCAACACCCGTACACCTGGGGTCTGCTCGGCTCGATGCCGCGCATCGACCGGGACCAGACAGAGCGCCTCATCCCGGTCCGCGGGACTCCGCCCAGCCTCATCAACGTGCCCGCCGGCTGCGCCTTCCATCCACGCTGCCCGCACGCCGACGTACCGCAGGACGACAAGACCCGCACCCTGCGACCCGAACTGCGCGAGGTCGGCAGCGGACACTTCACCGCCTGCCACCTCGCCCAGGAGGAGCGGACCCGGATCTGGACCGAGGAGGTCGAGCCGAAACTGTGACGGATCTGAGGAAGCCCCCAGTGGCAGGCGAGCCGTTGCTCAAGGTGGACGGCCTGGTGAAGCACTTCCCGATCAAGAAGGGCGTGCTGCAGCGCACGGTCGGCGCGGTCCAGGCCGTCGACGGCGTCTCCTTCGATGTACGCCCGGGCGAAACCCTCGGCGTGGTGGGGGAGTCGGGCTGCGGCAAGTCCACGATGGGCCGGCTGATCACCCGGCTGCTCGAACCGACCGGCGGGCGTGTGGAGTTCGAGGGCCGGGACATCACGCATCTGTCCGTGGGGCAGATGCGCCCGCTGCGCAAAGACGTCCAGATGATCTTCCAGGACCCGTACTCCTCGCTGAATCCCCGGCACACGATCGGCACGATCGTCGGGGCGCCTTTCCGGTTGCAGGGCGTGACCCCCGTGGGCGGCGTCAAGAAGGCCGTCCAGGAGATGCTGGAGCGCGTCGGCCTCAATCCCGAGCACTACAACCGCTATCCGCACGAGTTCTCCGGCGGCCAGCGCCAGCGCATCGGCATCGCCCGCGCCCTGGCGCTCAAGCCCCGGCTCGTGGTGGCCGACGAACCGGTCTCGGCGCTCGACGTCTCCATCCAGGCCCAGGTGGTCAACCTCCTCGACGACCTCCAGGACGAGCTCGGGCTCACGTACGTGATCATCGCCCATGACCTCTCGGTCATCCGCCATGTCTCCGACCGCATCGCGGTGATGTACCTCGGCAAGATCGTCGAACTGGCCGACCGCAAACCGCTGTACGAGACCCCGATGCACCCGTACACCAAGGCCCTCCTCTCAGCGGTCCCGGTCCCCGACCCCAAGCGCCGCGCGGCCCGTACCTCCCGCATCCTGCTCCGCGGCGATGTCCCGTCGCCCATCTCCCCGCCGTCCGGCTGCCGCTTCCACACGCGGTGCTGGAAGGCGACGACCGTCTGCGAGACGACCGAGCCCCCGCTCATCGAACTGGCTCCGGCCCACCGGGTCGCCTGCCACCATCCGGAGAACGCACCGGACCAGGCGCCGGCGGACACGCAGCCGCTCGCGGGGACACCGGCCGAGGACCAGGTGGTCCACCAGTCAGAATGAACCGTGCTGCACGACCTCTTCTCGCCCTCCGTCCAACACGGCCTCGACCTCGCCGGGATCTTCGTCTTCGCGATCTCCGGCGCGCTCTTGGCCGTGCGCAAGAACTTCGACGTGTTCGGCATCGCCGTACTCGCCGAGATCACCGCCCTGGGCGGCGGCCTCCTGCGCGACCTGATCATCGGCGCCGTCCCGCCGGCCGCCTTCACGGACCTCGGCTACTTCGTCACCCCGCTCTTCGCGGCCGCCCTTGTCTTCTTCCTGCACCCCCAGGTCGAGCGGATCAACCGCGCCGTGAACACCTTCGACGCGGCCGGCCTCGGCCTGTTCTGCGTCACGGGCACCACGAAGGCGTACGAGTACGGACTCGGCCTCACCTCGTCCGCGGCCCTCGGTCTCGCCACCGCGGTAGGCGGCGGTGTGCTCCGTGACGTCCTCGCCAACGAAGTCCCTTCGCTGCTGCGCTGGGACCGCGACCTCTACGCCGTGCCCGCGATGGTCGGCGCCGGCATCGTGGTGCTCTGCATCCGTTACGACGCGCTGAACACCTTCACCAGCGGGGCCGCCGTCATCACCGCTTTCGTGCTCCGGCTGCTCGCGATGCACTACCACTGGCGGGCTCCGCGGGCGTGGAACCGGCGCTCGCACGCGCAGGAGGAGACGGCCTAGCCGTCCGTGCCGGCAAGCAGCAAAGCTACCGCTCAGTAGCAAGCTGATGTACCGTGCATCCCATGACCCAGGAGACCTCGGCACAGGCCACCATCGGCGACAGCGAGTTCGACCGCGACACCGCGGTGACCCTGCGCGAGCCCGGAATCTACGATGCGGAACTCTCCGCCGGCTGGACCATCATCAGCGCGGTCAACGGCGGCTATCTGCTCGCCGTCATCGGCCGCGCGCTCGGCCAGGCGCTGCCGCACGCGGACCCGTTCACGATCTCGGCGCACTACCTCACCGCGTCCCACCCGGGCCCGGCGGTCATCCGCACCGAGACGGTCCGCACCGGCCGCACCCTCTCCACCGGCCAGGCCTCGCTCTTCCAGTACGACGAGGAGGGCCGCGAGGTCGAACGGATCCGGGTCCTCGCCTCGTACGGCGACCTCGACGCGCTCCCCGACGACGTCCGCACCACCGCGGCCCGGCCCTCGATCCCGCCGGTCGACCAGTGCTTCGGACCACAGGACGCGCCCACCCCGATCAAGGGCAGCACGGCGATCACCGACCGCCTGTGGCTGAAGCTGGACCCGGCCACGCTCGGCTGGGCGCTCGGCGCACCCTCGGGCAAGGGCGAGATGCGCTCCTGGTTCGGCCTCGCCGACGGCCGCGACGCCGACCCGCTCTCGCTGCTCCTCGCCGTGGACGCGCTGCCGCCCACCGCCTTCGAACTCGGCATCCAGGGCTGGATCCCCACGGTCGAACTCACGGTCCACGTCCGCTGCCGCCCCGCGCCCGGCCCGCTCCGTATCGCGATCACCACCCGCAACCTGGCCGGCGGCTTCCTGGAGGAGGACGCCGAGGTCTGGGACAGCGAGGACCGCCTGGTAGCCCAGTCACGCCAGCTGGCACGGACGCCGCTGGGATTCAGCCCCGCCGGCGTTTGAGGCGATCTTTCAGCCCCTCCGGCGTTTGAGGAGATCCGAACGAAGTTCGGATGCCGGGGTCCGGGGCGGAGCCCCGGTTTCGGGAAGGGGCGGGGCGGGGAGAGAAAT
>NZ_JAAKZW010000017.1 GCF_011044995.1 Streptomyces mesophilus
TTGAGGGGTTAAGGCTCCCAGTAGACGACTGGGTTGATAGGCCGGATGTGGAAGCCCTGTAAAGGGTGGAGCTGACCGGTACTAATAGGCCGAGGGCTTGTCCTCAGTTGCTCGCGTCCACTGTGTTAGTTCTGAAGTAACGAACAGCTGTTGCCGGCTGAACAGTTCCTCAATTGAAGAGAGTGCTTGTTCGCTGCCCTGTTCAGGCTCCGGAATTTTGGAGCCACTTGAAAGGGTTTCGGTGGTCATAGCGTGAGGGAAACGCCCGGTTACATTCCGAACCCGGAAGCTAAGCCTCACAGCGCCGATGGTACTGCAGGGGGGACCCTGTGGGAGAGTAGGACGCCGCCGAACAATTATTGGAGGACCCCTGGTCCCAGCGTTCACGCTGGGGACCAGGGGTCCTTTTCTTTTTCTGCCGAAGCGCGGCCGGTTGGCGGTTGCGCAAGAATGACTTGCGGTACCTAGGACAGGAGTCACCGATGTCGAGCAACTCTCCCGAGGATCGTCCGGAGCGCGAGCCGCGCCGCCGGGACGATGACCGGGGCGGATACCGCGGCGGCCGTGATGACCGCGGCCCGCGCAGGGACGACCGCGGTGGTTCCGGCCGGCGTGACGAGCGCCCCAGCGGTCCCCGCAGGGACGATCGCGGGGGTGACCGAGGCGGTTTCCGTCGAGATGACCGTTCCGGCGGTCCGCGCCGTGATGACGACCGTGGTGGGTACCGCGGGCGTGACGACCGTTCCGGCGGTCCGCGCCGTGATGACCGTGGCGGGCGCCCGTCCGGCGGCGGCTTCGAGCGTCGTGATGACCGTGGTGGACGTCCGTCCGGTGGTGGTTTCGAGCGTCGTGACGATCGTGGTGGCCGTCCGTCGGGTGGCGGCGGTTTCCGTCGCGATGACCGTGGTGGCCGGCCTGCGGGTGGTGGCTACGGTCCGCGTCGTGATGACGACCGTTCCGGCGGTCCGCGTCGTGATGACCGCGGCGGCCGCCCGTCCGGCGGTGGCTTCGAGCGTCGTGACGACCGCGGTCCGCGTCGTGATGACCGTGGCGACGACCGCGGCGGGTTCCGCCGTGACGACCGTCCCTCCTTCCGGCGTGACAACGACCGTCGGGATGACCGACGTGACGACCGCGGCGGCCGTCCCTCCGGTGGTGGCTACGCGCCCCGCCGTGACGACGACCGCGGTGGCTACCGCGGACGTGACGACCGCTCCGGCGGCCCGCGTCGTGATGACCGTCCTTCTTTCCGTCGTGACGACGACCGTGGTGGTCGTCCGTCCGGTGGTGGCTTCGAGCGTCGTGACGATCGCGGCGGCCGCCCGTCGGGTGGCGGCGGTTTCCGTCGTGACGATCGTGGTGGCCGGCCTGCGGGTGGTGGCTACGGGCCGCGTCGTGATGACGACCGTGGTGGGTACCGCGGGCGTGACGACCGTTCCGGCGGTCCGCGCCGTGACGACCGCGGCGGGCGCCCGTCCGGCGACGGCTTCGAGCGTCGTGACGACCGTGGTGGCCGTCCGTCCGGCGGTGGCTTCGAGCGTCGTGACGACCGCCGTGACGACCGAGGTCCCCGTCGTGATGACCGTGGCGACGACCGCGGTGGGTTCCGCCGTGACGACCGTCGCGATGACCGACGCGACGACCGCGGTGGCCGTCCCTCCGGTGGTGGCTACGCGCCCCGCCGTGACGACGACCGCGGCGGGTTCCGCGGCCGTGACGACCGTGGCGGACGTCCGTCCGGCGGCTCCGGGCCGCGTCGCGACGACGACCGTGGTGGATACCGCGGGCGTGACGACCGCGGTGGGTACCGGGGACGTGACGACCGGGACCGCGACCGCGAGCCGATCCGGCGGCTGCCGATCCCGGAGGACGTCACCGGCTACGAGGTCGACCCGGACGTACGGCAGGAGCTGCAGAGCCTCCCCAAGGGCCTTGCGGACGATGTCGCCAAGAACCTGGTGATGGTCGCCAAGCTCATCGACGAGGATCCCGAGCAGGCCTACGCGTACTCGCGTGTGGCCCTGCGCCTCGCGTCCCGTGTCGCTGCCGTCCGCGAGGCCGCCGGCTTCGCCGCGTACGCGAACGAGAAGTACTCCGAGGCGCTCGCCGAGTTCCGTGCCGCGCGCCGGATGACCGGCTCGGCCGAGCTGTGGCCCGTCATGGCGGACTGCGAGCGCGGTCTCGGGCGGCCCGAGAAGGCGCTGGACATGGCCGGTGAGCCCGAGGTGAAGCGGCTCGACAAGGCCGGACAGGTCGAGATGCGGCTGGTCGCCGCCGGTGCACGGCGCGACATGGGCCAGCTCGACGCGGCCATCGTGACGCTGCAGAGCCCCGAGCTCGCCTCGAACTCCGTACAGCCGTGGACCGCGCGACTGCGCTACGCCTACGCCGATGCGCTGCTCGAGGCCGGGCGTGAGGACGAGGCGCGGGAGTGGTTCGCCAAGACCGTCGAGTCCGACAAGGAGCACACCACCAATGCCTCCGACCGGCTCGCGGAGCTGGACGGTGTGGAGTTCGTCGACGCCTTCGATGAGGACGATGACGAGGACGAGGGCGAGGGCGACGAGGACGAGCAGCTCGTCGCAGAGTCCCGCACCGACGAGTCCGACGAGTCCGACGACTCCGAGGACGACGAGGACGTAGCGGAGGCCGAGAAGGCCGACGGTACCGAGTACTACGACCCCGATGACGACGAGTACGAGGGCGACGACGACGCGGACGACGACGTAGCCGCCAAGCCGACGCTCGACCAGCCGCTCTTCGTGGCCCCCGAGCAGGACGAGGCGCAGGCCGCCGACGAGGGCGAGGAGCCCGAGGCGGACAAGGCCTGAGGCTTCAGGGACAAGTGAAAAGGGGCGGTGACCGGAAACGGTCACCGCCCCTTCGTCGTATCCGGGCCCGGCAGGCGAGGGCTCAGTGGGCGAGGCTGCGCAGCACCAGACCCGTGGCCGGCTTCGGGCCGAACGACGTCGACTTGCGCGGCATCGTCACGCCCTCGCGCGCCAGCTCCCGTACGACGTCCTCGTGGACGGGGTGCATGAGGACCGCCGTACCGCCGTCGCGTTCCGCCTTGGCGACCGTGGCCACCGTGTCGTGGATGTACGCGATGTGCGCGGGGTCGTCCGGGATGTTCCAGACGTGGTCGAGGAGTGTGGCGTGCAGGACCGTCGCGTCGAGCCGGCGCCAGGCGTCGGGGCGGTCGGCCCGCACCGTGCGGGCCAGGAGCTCGGGGGAGGGGCGGTCGATCAGGTGGTACGTGCCGTCGCCGGTCAGGAGGAAGGCGTTGGACTCGGCCGACGCGGAGGCCAGGGACTCCATGGCGCGCGAGAGGGGGCCGTCGACCTGGCGTACACGGAAGGAGCCCCGTACGGAGGAGAGGGCGTCGGCGAGCGGCAGTCGGTGCAGCAGGCGGTGGATGGCCCGTACGCGCAGGGGGTAGCGGGCCGTGTCCACCAGGAGCACCAGACCGTGGTCCCAGGGCGTGCCCCGCGGGTGTTCGGCGCGCAGGCGCAGATACGTGGCCCAGCGGTGGTGGCCGTCGGCGATCAGGGCCTGGCGGTGGCTCAAGTCGCTCTGGACCTCGGCCAGTTCGGCGGGGTCCGTGACCGACCACAGGCGGTGGCTGAAGCCGTCCTCCGTGGTCGTGGAGAGCAGCGGGGGGCGCTGGGCCGCCCGCTCGATCGCCGCGGTCGCGCCGACCCGGGTGCCTTCGCTGCGGTAAGTGAGCAGCAGCGGCTCGAAGTTGGCGGCCGCGGCGCGCATCAGGGCCGCGCGGTCGGCGACGACATCCGGCATCACGTCCTCGTGCGGCAGCACGACGCCCTGGGCCGCCTCCGAGAGCTCCAGCGCGCCGATGAGACCGCGCTGGAGCACGTCGCCGTTGCGCTGCTCGTAGACGTAGAGCGCCGGTTCCGGGTCCGGGGCGAGGATGCCCTCGGCGAGCCAGCGGTGCAGGGTGTCGGCGGCCTGCTGGTGGCGGGCCGCGGGCGTTTCGGCCTGCGGGAGGATCAGCCGGACGATGTTGTGGGGGTCCGCCGATTCCAGGTGGGTCAGGCCGTCGGGCCGTACGACCACGTCGTACGGCGGCGACGTGACCGCGGCCAGGCTGCCGACCCGCTCCGGGGCGTAACGCAGGCCCCGAAACGGTGAGAGGTGCAGCCCCTCCGGCCTACCGCTGTCCCTCTGACCTGTGGTGTTCATTGAGGCATCGTAGTTGTGTCCGAGCAGTGCGAGAGGATCGGGGCATAAGCACCGATCGAGGAGCGATGACCACCATGCATGAGACCGTCAGGACCAGCCCGGCCGGCAGCGAACGGGCGCTGAGCGCGGCGTACGACACGGCGCTGCTCGACCTCGACGGGGTGGTGTACGCGGGCGGTGCGGCGATCACGCACGCCGTCGACTCGCTGCTGACCGCGCGCGAGGGCGGTATGCGGCTCGCGTATGTCACCAACAACGCGCTGCGTCCGCCGCAGGTCGTGGCCGAGCACATCACGGAGCTCGGGGTGCCGACCGAGGCCTCCGAGGTGATCAACTCCGCGCAGGCCGTGGCCCGGCTCATCTCGGAGCAGCAGCCGGCCGGTGCGAAGGTCCTGGTCATCGGCGGGGGAGGGCTGCGGATCGCGCTGCGCGAGCGGGGGCTCGTACCGGTGGAGTCGGCGGACGACGATCCTGCGGCCGTGGTGCAGGGGTACGGCGGGCCCGAGTTGCAGTGGGGAAGGTTCGCGGAGGCCTGTTACGCGATCGCGCGGGGCGTGCCCTGGTACGCGTCCAACACCGACCTGACCATCCCGAGCGGACGCGGCATCGCGCCCGGCAACGGTGCGGCGGTGGAGGTCGTACGGATCGCCACGGGCGCCGAACCGCAGGTCGCGGGCAAGCCGTTGCCGCCGATGCACCGCGAGACGATTCTGCGCACGGGTGCCGAGCACCCGCTGGTGGTGGGCGACCGGCTCGACACGGACATCGAGGGTGCCTACAACGGGCAGGTCGACTCGCTGCTCGTCCTGACCGGAGTGACCGACGGCGCGCAGCTGCTCGCGGCGCGGCCCGAGCACCGGCCCACATACGTCGACGCCGATCTGCGCGGCATGCTCACCGGGCAGCCCGAGGTCGTGGCCGAGGGCGACGGGTTCCGCTGCGGCGGCTGGACCGCGCGGGCGGGGGAGCGCCTCGAACTCGACGGTGAGGGCGAGCCGTTGGACGGCCTGCGGGCGCTGTGCGCGGCGGCTTGGACGCACGCGGGCGCAGGGGTGTGCGAGCTGGACTCGGGGAAGGTGCTGGCGCGGCTGGGGCTGTGACGACGTGAGGGGTGCGCCCGGCCCGGGCGCACCCCTCACGTGGTTCAGGCGTCCTCGCCCGAGGTCAGGAGGTCGTCCTCGGTGGCTCCCTGGCGCCAGTAGCCCGTGAACTTCACCCGCCGCTTGTCGAAGCCCCGCTCACCGACGAGATGGCGGCGCAGCGCCTTTACGGTGGCCGATTCGCCCGCGATCCAGGCGTACGGGGTGCCGGACGGCAGATCCGCCGCGCGGACCGCGTCCACCACCCCCGAGGTGACCCACTCGATCTTCGCGTCCGCGGCGGTGGCCAGCTCCTGGCGGTCGGCGAGATCGCGGACCTCCAGCCACACCCGTACGGGAAGACCGGACGGCAGCGATTCGAGGATGCCGGCGATGGCGGGCAGGGCCGACGCGTCGCCCGTGAGGAGCAGCCATTCGGAGTCCTCGGGCGGGCGGAAGTCGTACGCGCCGTTCTCCTCGTCGACCGGGGCGAGGACCGAGACGCGGTCGCCCGGCTCCGCGTGGTGGGCCCAGCGCGATGCCGGGGCCTCGGTGCCGTGCAGGGCGAAGTCGACGAGGAGTTCGTCGGAGGTCAGGGCGCGGGTCGTGTACGTGCGCATGACCCCGCGGACCGCGGGGTCGAGTTCCCGCCAGGCGGCGTACCAGTTGTCGCCCTGCTCCGTCGGCACGATCGGAGCGTCCTGGCCCGGGTGCGGCAGGAACAGCTTGATGCGCTGGTCCCGCCCGGCCGACGCCATCCGCGCGACGTCCGGGCCGCCGAAAGCGACACGGATCATCGACGGGGTCAGACGTTCCTTGCGTACGACATGGGTGTCGAAGAACTGGTACGGGGCGTCGGACACGGGCGGACTCCTCCTGGCAATTGCGCCGGCCGGTCAGGCCTTGAGCTTCTTCGCGTTCTCGATGGACTCGGCGAGCGCTTCGAGGACCGGCGCGTAACCGGCGTAGCTGTAGCGCTCCTCCATCGACCACGGAATGACCTGGTCGGCCTCGACCGCGGGCATGCGGGTCCACGTCGGCTTCTTGGCCAGCTCGGCGGCGGGCAGCGTCTGGCTGCGGTTGTCGAGCAGGAGCAGGTCCGCGTGGTACTTGTCGGTGTTCTCCCAGCTGAAGGTCTCCCAGAAGCCCCACTCGTCGACCTTCTTGCCCTCGATCAGCTCGACGCCGAGGTCCTTGAAGTAGTTGAGGTCGCAGTAGGAGTCGGGGACGGCCACGTAGAACTGGTCCTTGTCGGCCGTGACCGCCATGACCTTGAGGCCCTTGTTCTTCTTCGCCGCTTCGCGCAGCCGCGCCTCAGCCTTGTCGAAGCGGGCCTTGGCGTCCTTGACGGCCTGGGCCTCCAGGTCGGCGCCGAGCGACTTCGCGAGCTCCGTGTAGCGCTTGAGCGGGTCGAGCAGCGTACGGCGGGCGCCGTCGATGCCGACGGTCGGGGCGAGCGCCTCGATCTTCTTGGTGGACTCCTCGGGGACGAACCAGAGGAGCGGCGCCGGGAACATGTTGCTGATCAGGAGATCGGGCTCGAGCGCCGCGTACTTCTCGACGTTGAACTGGCCCCAGTCCTCACCGAGGCTCGTCACCTTGGCCACGTCCATGGCGCCGGCCTGCGGGTTGGGCTTGCCGTCGATCGGCTTGCTGGGGCCGAAGATGCCGACGCATTCGATGCCGTAGTCGTGCAGGGCCGCGGCCGTGGAGACAAAGGCGACGATCTTGTTCGGGGTGTGGCCGACCTTGGCGGTCTTGCCGCGGTCGTCCTTGAACGACCAGGGCTTGTCCTTGCCCTTGTCGGTGCTCGCCGCGGGCTTCTTGTCATCGCCGCACGCGGTCAGGAAGGCACCGAGACCGAAGGCCGCGCCGGCGGAGAGCAGGCCGCGGCGGGAGAGGCCGCCCTTGTTCAGGTGCGAGGGGCGGTTCTTGGCAGACATCAGGCGACCTTCTTGGCGTCTTGAAGAGCGGTGGCAAGGGATTCGAGGAGCGGCGCGATACCGGCGTGGCTGAACTGCGGCTCGTTGTACCAAGCCACGGTCTGGCCGGCCTTGACCGCGGGGAGCTTCGCCCAGGTGGGCATGGACTTCTTCAGGTCCTCGGGCTGAAGATTTCCGGTGCGCTTGTCGACGAGGATCACGTCGGCGTCGTACTTGTCGGCGTTCTCCCAGCTCAGCTCGGCGAAGAAGCCGGCCTCGCCGACCCCGTCCGGGGTCACGAAGTCGACGCCGAGCTCGCGGTAGTAGCGCAGATCGGTGAAGTCGTCGGGGGTACCGACGTAGAGCAGGTCCTTGGTCGCGGAGACCGCCATGACCTTCAGCTTCTTGGCCTTCGCGGTCTTGGCGGCCTGGCGTACGGACTCGGCCGCGGCCTCGAATCGGGCCTTGGCGTCGGTCACCTTCTTCGCCTTGAGATCCGCGCCGAGCGAGGCCGCGAGCTCGCCGAAGCGGTCGATCACGCCGGTCAGCGAGGCCTTGCCGGTGAGGATGCCGACGGAGGGGGCGAGGGCCGCGATCTTCTTGGCCGACTCCTCGGGGACGTACCAGAGCGTCGGCGACTCGTTCATCGTGGTGACGAGGAGGTCGGGCTCGAGGGCCGCGTACTTCTCGAGGCTGAACTCGCCCCAGGCGTTGCCGATGATCTCGACCTTGTCGACATCGATCCGGCCCGCCTGGACATCGGGCTTGCCGTTCTCGAGCTTCGTGGGGCCGAACACCCCCACGCACTCGACGCCGAAGTCGTGCAGGGCGGAGGCGGCGCCTATGTAGGCGACCACGTTCTTGGGGGTGCCGTTGGTCTTCACGGTCTTGCCGCGGTCGTCCTTGAAGGACCAACTGCCCTTCTTCTCGGGAGACTTGGCGTCCTCCGAGTCGCCGCACGCGGCAAGGAGCGCGCCCAGGCCGAGGGCGCCGCCGGAGGCGAGCAGTCCGCGCCGGGATATCCGGGAGCGCTGACCGGCCGGCGAAAGGGAAGGACGGGACGGCAACATTCTTCGTGCTCTCTCGTCGAAGGGAAGTGCGAGGGTAGGCTAACCTAACCGGGTGTTGGTCGACAGTCCCCCTCAGCCCCAGACACAGCCGCCACCAGCCGATACGGTGCCGGCCCGGCGCCAGGCGATGCGCGCGGCCGGTCTGCTGGTCTCCGTCGGTGTGCTGCTGCTCGTCGTCGTGGCGAGCATCGCGATAGGCGCCAAGCAGATACCCGTCGGCGACGTCTGGCACGGCCTGTTCGGTAACACGGGCACCGACAACGACGTCGTCATCCGCGACCTCCGCCTGCCGCGCACCCTGCTCGGACTGCTCGCGGGCGCGGCCCTCGGCCTCGCCGGCGCCGTGATGCAGGCGCTCACCCGCAACCCGCTCGCCGACCCCGGACTGCTCGGCATCAACGCCGGAGCCTCCGCCGCGGTCGTCTCGGCGGTCAGCTTCTTCGGGGTCACCTCGCTGACCGGCTACGTCTGGTTCGCGTTCGCCGGCGCCGCCGCCGTCATGGTCCTGGTGTACGCGCTCGGCGGGGTCCGCGCCGCCACCCCGGTACGGCTCGCGCTCGCCGGTACGGCCGCGACCGCCGCGCTCTACGGCTACATCAACGCCGTACAGATCATGGACACCGCGGCCCTCGACAAGATGCGCTTCTGGACGGTCGGTTCGCTGGCCTCCGCCTCGATGTCCACGGTCGGGCAGGTGCTGCCGTTCATCGGCGTCGGCATCGTCCTCGCGCTCGTCGTGGCCCGCCCGCTCAACGCGATGGGCATGGGCGACGACACCGCCCGCGCGCTGGGCGCCCACGTCAACCGCACCCGCGCGGTCGCGATGCTCGCCGTGACGCTCCTGTGCGGTGCGGCCACCGCGGCCTGCGGGCCGATCGTCTTCGTCGGCCTGATGGTGCCGCACATCGTGCGCAGCTTCACCGGCCCCGACCAGCGCTGGATCCTGCCGTACGCCACGGTCCTGTCGCCGGTGCTGCTCCTGGGCGCCGACGTCATCGGCCGCGTGGTCACGCGCCCGGCCGAACTGCAGGTCGGCATCGTGACGGCGCTCATCGGCGGTCCGCTGTTCATCTTTCTCGTACGACGCCGGAGGATGGCGCAGCTGTGAAGGCCCCTTCGAAGACCTCTGTGTCGGGCACCTCTGTGCCGAAAACCTCTGTGCGGGCGGTACGGACCGCGGGCGGCCTCTCCGTCCGGTTCGAGCTGCGTCCGCTGCTCACGGTCGGGGCGCTGCTCGTCGTCGCGTTCGCGGCCAGTGTGCTGCTCATCGGCACCGGCGACTTCCAGATCCCCGTTCCGGACGTGCTCAACACCCTGATGGGCAACGGCAGCGTCGCGCACGAGTTCATCATCAACGACCTGCGGCTGCCGCGCGTCGTCGTCGGCCTCCTGGTCGGCGCCGCGCTGGGCCTGTCCGGTGCGCTGTTCCAGTCGGTGACGCGCAACCCGCTCGGCAGCCCCGACATCATCGGCTTCGGCCAGGGCTCCACGGTCGGCGCACTCATCGTGATCGTGCTCTTCCAGGGCAGCGCCGAAGCCGTCGCGCTCGGCTCGCTGGCCGGCGGTCTGGTCACCGGCGCGCTGATCTATCTGCTCGCCTGGAAGCGCGGCATCCACGGCTACCGGCTCGTCCTCGTCGGTATCGGCGCCGCGGCCGTGCTCACCGCCATGAACGGCTATCTGCTCACCAAGGCCCAGATCGTGGACGCGGCCCGCGCCGTCGTCTGGATCACCGGCTCGCTGAACGGGCGCGGCTGGGAGCAGGTCGGGCCGCTGTTCTGGTTCTGCCTGATCCTCATGCCGCTCGTGCTCCTGTACGCACGTCCGCTGCGCATGCTCGAAATGGGCGACGACGTGGCGTACGCCCTGGGTGTACGGGTGGAACGCACGCGGCTCGTCCTGATGACGGCGGCCGTGCTCCTGACCGCGGCGGCCACCGCGGCGGCGGGCCCCGTGGCCTTCGTCTCGCTCACCGCACCGCAGCTCGCACGGCGGCTGACCCGCTCGCCGGGACCCAATCTCCTCGCCTCGATGGTCATGGGCGCCACGCTCCTGATCGCCGCGGATCTGGGGGCGCAGCGGGTGTTCGGCGCCGACCAGTTGCCGGTCGGTGTGGTGACCGGGGTGCTCGGCGGCGGATATCTGCTCTGGCTTCTCGCCTCGGAGCGGAAGGCGGGGCGGATTTGAGCCACGTGAAGCACCAGACGACCGCTGCGAAGAACTCATCGAACCAGGAGCGTGCTCCCTTGAACCGCCTGTCCGCGGACAACGTCACCCTCGGCTACGACCAGCGCGTCATCGCCGAACAGCTGTCGGTCGAGATACCCGACCACTCCTTCACGGTGATCGTCGGCCCCAACGCCTGCGGAAAGTCCACGCTCCTTCGCGCCCTGTCGCGGATGCTGAAGCCGTCCGAGGGCCGGGTGCTGCTCGACGGGCAGACCATCCACTCGATGCCGGCCAAGAAGGTCGCCCGTACGCTCGGCCTGCTCCCGCAGTCCTCGATCGCACCCGACGGCATCACGGTCGCCGACCTGGTGGGCCGCGGCCGCTACCCGCACCAGGGGCTGCTTCGGCAGTGGTCGTCCGAGGACGAGGGGGTCGTCCAGGAGTCGATGGCCTCGACCGGTGTCGCCGAACTGGCCGATCGCTATGTCGACGAACTCTCCGGCGGTCAGCGCCAGCGCGTCTGGATCGCCATGGCCCTTGCCCAGCAGACGCCGCTGCTGCTGCTCGACGAGCCCACCACGTTCCTCGACATCCAGCACCAGATCGATGTCCTCGATCTCTGCGCCGATCTGCACGAGGAGCAGGGCCGCACGCTGGTGGCCGTGCTGCACGACCTCAACCACGCCGCCCGGTATGCCACGCATCTCATCGCGATGCGTGACGGCCGGGTGGTCGCCGAGGGTGCGCCGGCCGAGATCGTGACGGCCGACCTCGTGGAGGAGGTCTTCGGGCTGCCCTGCCAGATCATCGACGACCCCGAGACGGGAACGCCCCTGGTGGTGCCGGCGGCGCGCAAGGGGCGGGTGCGCAAGACGGACACGGTCCCTGAGGTGGCGGATTCCGTACGGTGACGGGCGCCCGGGCGGATTCCGTACGGTGACGGCGCCCGGGACTCGTATCGCTAAAGCATCTTGCGCAGCTGGAGCAGGTCCCTGAAGCCCGCCTCCAGCTTGACCCGGCCCGAGGCCCAGGCCTTGGCGAAGTTGAGCTCGCCGTTCACCATCGCGACCAGGTCGTCTCCGGTCATCGCCAGGCGGATCTGCGCCTTCTCGCGCGGAGGTCCCGGCTGGGTGTCGTGCACCTCGATCCGGCCGTCCTGGAGGCGGCCGGTGAAGGTGGTGTCCAGGTCCTTGATGTGGCAGCTGACCGAACGGTCGAGCGCGGCCGCACTGCGGACCTCGCCGTCGGCGGAGGCCAGATTGTCGCTGAGTTTGACGAGCGCACCACGGCACTCTTCGATCGTCGCCATCGTGATCGACGGTACCGCAGACCGGCTCCGCGCCCTTCGCGGTCCAGGTCGGGGCCCTTCGCGGTAGCGTCATGGCATGAGCTACCCGATGCCGGGGCCCGAGCGTGAGGTCCCCTCGGACGACGAACAGGTCCCCTCCGGGGAGTCCGCGCCCCAGGCGCAGGCCCCCGCCCCCGACGAACCCGGCCCGCTCGGCGTGCCGCGCACCGCCACCGGTCACGGTGAGGTGGACGCCCAGCTGGAGCGCCTGGCCGATGTGGACCACCTCGCCACCGACGGACATATCGAGGTGTACGAGGATGTGCACGCGGGGCTGCGCGACACGCTGACCGCGCTCGACGCCCGGCAGGGCCCGCCCGCACCGGGCGCCCACCAGGGGCGGCCCGCACCGGGCCCCGGCCCCCTGCCCGGCGGCGCCCCGGCACGACCGTACGACCACAGGAGCTGAACCGAACGTGGCAGGAGTGGCACGCCGCCGCCTCGACGCCGAACTCGTCCGCCGCAAACTGGCCCGCTCGCGCGAGCACGCCAGCCAGCTGATCGCCGCGGGCCGCGTCACCGTCGGCCGCAATGTCGCGACCAAGCCCGCCACCCAGGTGGAGACGGCGGCCGCGATCGTGGTCGCCGCCGACGACGGCGATCCCGAGTACGTCTCGCGCGGCGGGCACAAACTCGCGGGCGCCTTCGAGGCGTTCGTACCGCAGGGGCTCGTGGTCAAGGGCCGGCGTGCCCTGGACGCCGGCGCGTCCACGGGCGGCTTCACGGATGTGCTGCTTCGCGCGGGCGCGGCCCATGTGGTCGCGGTCGACGTCGGCTACGGGCAGCTCGCCTGGTCGCTGCAGAGCGACGAGCGCGTCTCCGTCAAGGACCGTACGAACGTACGGGAGTTGACGGTCGAGGCGATCGACGGCGAGCCCGTCGACCTGGTCGTCGGCGACCTCTCCTTCATCCCGCTCGGCCTGGTGCTGCCCGCCCTCGTGCGCTGTGCGGCACCCGGCGCCGACCTGGTCCTGATGGTCAAGCCGCAGTTCGAGGTCGGCAAGGAGCGCCTCGGCAGCGGCGGAGTCGTCCGCAGCCCCGAGCTGCGCGCCGAGGCGGTACGCGCCGTGGCCGGGCAGGCCTGGCAACTCGGGTACGGCGTACAGGGCGTGACGGCGAGCCCGCTGCCCGGGCCGTCCGGAAACGTCGAGTACTTTCTGTGGCTCAAGGCCGGTGCACCCGAACCGGACCCGGCCGATGTGGAGCGAGCGGTGGCGGAGGGACCGAGTTGACGAGTCAATCGGACAAGGCGGCGGCGGAGCGTACGGTCTTCCTCCTTGCACACACCGGACGCCCGGCCGCCATCCGCAGCGCCGAACTCGTCGTCCAGGGACTGCTGCGCAGCGGTCTCGGGGTACGGGTGCTCGCGGCCGAGGCCGCCGATCTGCCGCTGCCGCCCTCGGTCGAGCTGATCCCGGAGGCCACGCCCGAGGCGCTCGACGGCTGTGAGCTGCTCATCGTGCTCGGCGGCGACGGAACGCTGCTGCGCGGCGCCGAGTTCGCGCGCGCCTCCGGGGTGCCGATGCTCGGGGTGAACCTCGGTCGCGTCGGCTTTCTCGCCGAGGCCGAGCGGGACGACCTGGACAAGGTCGTCGACCGGGTGGTCACCCGTGCGTACGAGGTCGAGGAGCGGATGACGCTCGACGTCCGGGTTCGCAACAACGGCACGGTGGTGCACGCGGACTGGGCGCTGAACGAGGCCGCCGTGCAGAAGGTGTCCCCGGAGCGGATGCTCGAGGTCGTCCTGGAGATCGACGGGCGGCCGGTCAGCGGCTTCGGCTGCGACGGCATCGTCTGCGCGACACCGACCGGTTCGACGGCGTACGCGTTCTCGGCGGGCGGTCCGGTCGTCTGGCCCGAGGTCGAGGCGCTCCTGATGGTTCCGATCAGCGCGCACGCCCTGTTCGCCAAGCCGCTGGTGACATCGCCGAATTCGGTGCTCGCGGTCGAGGTGCAGCCGCACACGCCGCATGGCGTGCTCTGGTGCGACGGCCGCCGGACGATCGAACTGCCCGCCGGCGCGCGGGTGGAGGTGCGGCGGGGTGAGGTGCCGGTGCGTCTTGCCCGGCTCCACCACGCCTCGTTCACGGACCGGCTCGTCGCCAAGTTCGCGCTTCCGGTGTCGGGGTGGCGGGGAGCACCGCACTAGGGGGCCTGGTTGCTACGGCCGGCCGTTCACCACGGCCGGCCGCGCGGACCGGCTCGTCTCAGGCCGACTTCACCACGGTGATCGCGCGCCTCCGCAGCGCCGCCCGCACCGGGACCGTGGTGGCCCCGACCGTCAGGAGCAGCGTGCCGCCCGCCACCCCGGCGAGAAACGTCCAGGGGAGATACGGCAGGGGCGAGCCGAAGGCCGTGGACAGCACCGGCGCGAGCGTCACCAGCGCGGTCAGCCCGCCGAGCACCAGCGCGGTCAGCGTCACCACCACGCCCTCCCACAGCGCCATCACCCCGATCTGCCCGCGCTGGGTGCCCACGACCCTGAGGAGCGCGAGGTCACGGCGGCGCTCGAACGAGATCATGGCGAGGGTGTTGGCCGCGGCGATGGCGGCGAAACCCGCGTACAGCGAGGTGCCGATGTAGTCCAGCCACACCGCACTGCTGCGGCCCGCAGAACCGGTGTGGTGCCGGGCCGTCGTATGCATCGCGATCTTGGTCAGACCGAAGCCGACGACGAGCACGAGCGGCACCACCGCGGCGGCGAACCGCCGGGGCTGCGAGCGGACGTTGAGCATCGCCAGGCGGGCCGAAGGACCGCACCGGCCGATGAGCGCGGAGACCAGCCAGGCCGCGGGCCCGATGATGCGTGGCCCGAGCAGCCCCATCCCCACACAGAACAGCAGCAGGACGAGGAACGCCCCCTGTCCCGCCTCCTCGGCCGGTTGGCCGGCCAGGAGGACCGAGAGCACACCGCCGCCGGCCAGCGCCAGCAGACCGAGCGGTGCGCGCAGCACTCCGAGACCGCGGCGGCCCGCCTCGGCCTCGGCGAGGGCGCGCGCGGGACGCAGCAGCGAGAAGCGGAGCGAACACAGGACCCCGGCCAGAGCGGAGGTCACCACCGCGACGGCCAGGCAGACGGGCAGGGCGATCCAACTGGGCGCGAACGGCACCCCGTCCGGCACCAGGCCGTGCGTCACCATCGTGTCGAACCACAGGCGCCCGAGCAGCCCGCCGAGCCCGAAGCCCGCGAGAGCGGCCGGCAGCGCGGCGGCCAGCGCCTGAGCCGCCACCGCACGGCGTACCTGCTTCGGCTTGGCGCCCACCGCACGGACGAGCGCCAGCTCGCGGTGCTGCTGAGCGACGGCGGTACCCATGGTCGAGGCGACCACGAAGACCGACATATAGATCGAGCCGATCAGCATCACCACGGCCATGTCGCCCACACCGTTCGCCGTGAGGGCGTGCCGGGCGGACGGGGACAGGGTGTCGCTGCCCGTGGCGACGAGCATCGATGTCGCCGCGCTCACCACGCACGCGGCGAAGAGCGCCGCCACGGCCGTGCCGACGAAGGCGGGTCGATGGGCGCGGAGTGCGGCCGCTGTCAGTCCTGTTCGCATGATCACCAGGCTCGCGCGCGGGACGGGCGCGGGGAATGGGGCGATCCGCAGAGTCCGGCTGTGGTGGGCCACAGCGGAATGCGGGGGGTTTTCCTCAGGTGCGGCCCTTGCCCGCGAACCGCGCGCAATGGCCGCCGCCGCCCCCTTCGCCCGCCACTCCCGCGGGTGATACGTCCGTCCCGTCCGCCTCCGCCAACTGCTGCTTCGCCCCCGCAAGCCGGGGCCCGTCGCACATCGGGCCCCGGACCTCGTAAGGTCGTGTCCGTGTTGGAGGAGATGCGGATACGGTCGCTCGGAGTCATCGACGACGCGGTGGTCGAGCTGTCGCCCGGATTCACCGCGGTCACGGGTGAGACCGGAGCGGGCAAGACCATGGTCGTCACCAGCCTTGGGCTGCTGCTCGGCGGTCGCGCCGATGCCGCCCTCGTACGGATCGGTGCCAAGTCCGCCGTCGTGGAGGGCCGCATCAGGGTGCCCGCGGACGCCGCGGCCGCGGTGCGCGCCGAGGAGGCCGGGGCCGAACTGGACGACGGGGCGCTGCTGATCAGCCGTACCGTTTCCGCCGAGGGCCGCTCACGCGCCCATCTCGGCGGCCGCAGCGTGCCCGTGGGCCTGCTCGGGGAGCTGGCCGAGGACCTCGTCGCCGTGCACGGCCAGACCGACCAGCAAGGGCTGCTCAAGCCGGCCCGGCAGCGGCAGGCCCTCGACCGGTACGCCGGGGACGCGGTCGCTGTTCCGCTCGCCAAATACGTGGCGGCGTACAAGAGATTCCGTGCCGTGAGCCAGGAGCTCGACGAGATCACCACGCGGGCGCGCGAGCGGGCCCAGGAAGCCGATCTGCTGCGCTTCGGCCTCGAGGAGATCGCCGCCGTCGAGCCGCGGGCCGGCGAGGACGTGGAACTGGCCGCCGAGGCCGAGCGGCTCGGGCACGCCGAGGCGCTGGCGTCCGCCGCGACCACCGCGCACGGCGCCCTGGCCGGCAACCCCGAGGACCCCGAGGGCGTCGACGCCGGTCTCCTCGTCGGCGGCGCCCAGCGCGCGCTCGACGCCGTACGGTCCCATGACCCCGCACTCGCCGGACTTGCCGAACGCCTCGGCGAGATCGGGATCCTGCTGTCCGACGTGGCGGGGGAGCTGGCCGGTTACGCCGACGACCTCGACGCCGACCCGCTGCGGCTCGCCGCCGTCGAGGAGCGCCGGGCCGCGCTGACCCAGTTGACCCGCAAGTACGGCGAGAGCATCGACGCCGTCCTCGCCTGGGCGGAGAACAGCGCCGCGCGGCTCACCGAGCTCGACAGCGACGACGACCGGATCGGCGAGCTGACCGCCGAGCGCGAGGCCCTGCGCGGTGAACTGGCCGGACTCGCCCAGGCGTTGACCGACGCGCGCGGCGAGGCCGCCGAGCGTTTCGCCGCCGCCGTCACCGCCGAACTCGCCTCGCTCGCGATGCCGCACGCCCGCGTCACCATCGCCATCGGCCAGACCGACGACCCCGACGGGATCGAGGTCGGCGGCCGCCCGGTCGCGTACACCTCGTCCGGTGCCGACGAGGTCGAGCTGCTGCTCGCCCCGCACCCGGGCGCACCGCCGCGGCCCATCGCCAAGGGCGCGTCCGGCGGTGAGCTCTCCCGCGTGATGCTCGCGGTCGAGGTCGTCTTCGCCGGATCCGATCCCGTACCCACGTATCTCTTCGACGAGGTCGACGCCGGCGTCGGCGGCAAGGCGGCCGTCGAGGTCGGGCGCCGGCTCGCGCGCCTTGCCCGTTCCGCGCAGGTCGTGGTCGTCACGCACCTTCCCCAGGTCGCGGCGTTCGCCGACCGGCAGCTGCTCGTCGAGAAGACCAACGACGGCTCGGTGACACGTTCGGGTGTCAAGGTGCTCGAAGGCGAGGACCGGATCCGCGAGTTGTCGCGGATGCTCGCCGGTCAGGAGGACTCCGAGACCGCCCGTGCGCACGCGGAGGAGCTGCTCGCGGCGGCGCGCGTCGAGGGCTGACGCCTGCTGCGGCACTCGCCCATGTGGGTGGTCCGCACCTTCTCCTTGCCGCAGTCGCCACAGGTCGTACCGTCCGGCGGTGCCGGAACGTGCGTACGGACTGGCATCCTTGGCGGAGCACTTCGCGGCCCGTGCCCGTCCGGCCCGCACCCCGCCGGCCCCAACTGCCGGACCGTCCACGCCGATTCAGGAGCACAAGGCGAGTGAGCCACCTGAGCAGCCAGCCGTCGCAGGGCAGGACCCCGCTGCGTACCGTGCAAGTGCTCGGCGGCGGCAGTGCGGGAAGCTCCGTGCACGTCAGGTCGCTCACCGGGGGACTCGTCGCCCGGGGTGTACGGGTCACGGTGTGCGCACCGGCCGAGCTGGACGAACGGTATGGATTCACCGCATCGGGCGCACGGTTCGTGCCCGTGCCGCGGCGCGCCGACCCGGTATCCGTGGCCGCGCTGCGGGCCGCCTGCGCCGAGGCCGATCTGGTCCACGCCCATGGGCTGCACGCGGCCGTACGGTCCTCGCTCGCGCGCACAAAGCCCGGCAAGCAAGGCAAGCCCGGCACCGCCCCGCGTACGCCCCTGGTCGTGACCTGGCATACGCGGGCGTACGCGGAAGGCGCGCGCGCCCATCTGCTGCGCATGATCGAGCGGCGGGTGGCCAAGGCGTCGGCCGTCGTGCTCGGCACCTCGTCCGATCTGGTCGACCGGGCGCGCAGCCGGGGCGCACGCGACGCGCGGCTCGCGCCGATCGCGTTCCCCGCGCCGCGCCGGCCGGCGGCGCCCGGGCATGACGATCCGGACCGGCTCAAGCACCAGGCACGGGCCGAACTGGGCGCCGTGGAACGCCCGTTGCTACTCGCGGTCGGCTCCCTGGAGCCGCACCGGGGTTACGGGACGCTGCTCGACGCGGCCCGGAGCTGGCTGAGCCTCGATCCGGTGCCGCTGCTCGTCGTGGCGGGCGAAGGGCCCGAACGCGGTGCGCTGCAGCGGCGGATCGACACCGAAGGGCTTCCCGTACGCCTGGTCGGCCGCCGTGAGGACGTACCCGAACTGCTCACCGCCGCCGATGTGGCCCTGCTGCCCAGCCGCTGGGAGTCGCGTTCCGTGCTCGCCCACGAGGCCCTGCACGCCGGCGTACCGCTGGTCGCGACGGCCGTCGGGGGAGTGCCGGAACTGGTGGGCGACGCCGCCGAACTCGTCCCGTACGGCGACGCACGGGCGCTGGCGACCGCGGTCGAAGGACTGCTCGCGCAGCCCGGCCGCCGGGCGTGGCTGCGGGCGGAAGGGCTCGCCCAGGCGGCGACGTGGCCGACGGAGGACGAGACGGTGGCGCAGATCCTCAGCGTGTACGACGAGTTGACCCAGCCCTTGGGGCGTTGACGCGCTCACACGGTGCCGCGGTGGGTGCCCGCGACCGCCTCACACGCCGGACGGGCCGTGCTTCACCAGCCTCCGCGCCCGCAGCGCCAGACTGAGCGCGAGCACCGTCTGGGGATCGTCCAGATCCGTCCCCAGCAACTCCGCGATCCGGGCCAGCCGGTTGTACAGCGTCTGCCGGTTCAGATGCAGCTCGCGCGCCGTCTCCGCCTTGCGCCCCGCATGCGTCAGATAGGTCTCGAGCGTCGGAAGCAGCGGCGCCTTCGAGCGGGCGTCGTGCTCCTGCAACGGCCCGATCGCCCGCTCCACGAACGCGGCGAGATCCGGATGCTCGCGCAGCCGCCAGAGCAGCAGTTCCGTGTCGAGCCGCCGGGCGTCGTACCAGGGCCGGTCCGACAGCCCCTGCGCGGCCGTCGCCGTCTCGGCGGCGTGCCGCAGACCCGCCGACGCCGCCATCCAGCCGCCCGCGACACCGACGACGACCACCGGCGCACGGCCCGCCGAGTGCATCCCCGCACGCTCGACACCGGCCCGCAGCGCGGCGGCCACCCGGTCGGCCACCGCCGTGCGCTCGGACTCCGAACGCAGCCCGAGCAGCAGCGGAACCCGGCCCTCCACCGGACGTACGCCCACCAGTACCGGCACCCCCACCGCCGCCAGCTCCTCCGAGACCGCACGGGCCAGCACCGCCCAGCCGCCTCCCGGCGCGAAGGTGACCGTGTCGTCCGGCAGCCGCATCACCACCGGAAGCAGCGGTCCTTCACCCGGCTTGAACCCGAGGACCCGGGCCTGCCCGGGTGCGTCCCCGGCCGCGATACGGCCTTCGGCGAGATCGGTCAGGAAGTCACCGCGCCCCCGGGCCGCGAGCTCCTCCTCCTGACGCGCCTGCATCAGTACGACCGCCAGGATCCCGGCCGCTCGCTCGGCGGCGATCCGGTGCACCGGCAGCAGGGGCGTGCTCACCGCGAGGAGCGCGATACGGGCCCGTACGGCACCGGAAGTGCTCCCTCCGGAGGCCCCGCCGGACCCGGGCACGTCCACGAGCACCGCGTTCGCCGGCGGTTCCGACTCCCGCGACCGTCCCCGCAGGCCCTCCCAGACCTGCAGCGGATCCACCCCGGCGGCGCCCGGCCCGGCCGCGTACAGAAGCTGTCCGTCGGCGGTCTCCAGGAACACCGGGTTGGCCGTGAACTCCGCCAGGATCGACAGGACCTGCGGCACACCGCCCCCGCCGAGCAGCGCCTGCGTACAGCGCCGGTGCACCTCCTCGGCCTGCTGGAGCAGTGCGTAGTGCCCGTTGACGATCTCCGTGTGCACCTCCTCGGTGACCGTCACGAACGGCACCTCGCGATGCAGCTGTACGAGGGGAAGTCCCGCCGAGCGCGCGGTCTCCACGATCGCCGCGGGCAACCGGGCGAACCGCGGGCCGAGTTCCACCACGAGCGCCGCGATCTGCCGCTCGGCCAGCTTGCGCACGAAGGCGCGCTGCTCGGCCGGGCGCGTACCGAGGCCGAGCCCCGTGGTCAGGAGCAGCTCGCCGCCCTTGAGCAGCGAGGCGATATTGGGCACCTCGCCCGCGTGCACCCAGCGCACCGTGCGCTGCAGCCGCTCCGCGCCGACGACGACCTCGGGCAGCCCGCTGCGCAGTCCGGGCAGTTCGAGTGCCCGCTGGACCGTGATCCCGCCGCCGTTGGGGACCCCCTGGATGTTCATATTCCGGACGCTACCTGCGGCCGCGTTTCCGGAACATCACCGGCCGGTCACAGCAGCGCCCTCAGCGCCCCCTGAGGCGACAACTCGTCGCCCCCACAGGCCGATTGCATGACTTGATGTCTGTTGTGGCCTGCGTCACTCCGGGCCAAGCTGCGCGGTCATGACAGATTCCTCAGCGGGTACCGGCGCAGCTCCCTCCGCAGGTACCGGCGCACCGCAGCGCGAGGTCCACCGCCTCAAGGCGAACTCCGTCGGCCTGATCGGCGTCGTCTTCATGGCCGTCGCCACCGCCGCACCGATCACCGCGATGACCGGAAACCTGCCCATCGCCGTCGGCTTCGGCAACGGCACCGGCGCACCCGCCGGCTATCTCTTCGCCACGCTCGTCCTCACGGTCTTCTCGGTCGGCTATGTCGCCATGGCCAAGCGGATCACCGCCGCCGGCGCCTTCTACGGCTACATCTCGCACGGCCTCGGCCGGATCGCGGGCATGGCGTCCGGCATGCTCGCGGTCCTCGCGTACGTGGTCTTCGAGGCCTCGATCGTCGGCGTCTTCGCGTACTTCACGAAGACGACGGTGCTCGACCAGCTCGGCTGGGATCTGCCCTGGATCCTCTACGCGGCCGCGATGCTCGCGGTCACCGGGATCCTCGCGCACTTCGACATCAACCTGACCGCGAAGGCGCTCGGTGTGATGCTGCTCGCCGAGATCGCCGTCCTGTTCGCCGTGGCCACGGCGGTGCTGCTGGGCGGCGGCGGCCCGGACGGCATCCCGGTCGAGCCGATCAACCCGAAGAACGCCTTCACCGGAGCGTCGGCGGGCCTCGGCCTGTTCTTCGCCTTCTGGTCGTGGGTCGGCTTCGAATCGACCGCCATGTACGGCGAGGAGTCCCGCAACCCGAAGAAGGTCATCCCGCGCGCCACCCTGATCTCCGTGATCGGCGTCGGCCTCTTCTACATCTACGTCTCGTGGATGACGATCGCCGGCAACGGCCTGGCCGGCTCGGTGAAGATCTCCTCCTCCGCGAGCCCGCTCGACCTGTTCTTCGCCCCGGCGAACTCCTTCATCGGCGGCTGGGCCGTCGACACCTTCCAATGGCTCCTGATCACCGGCTCGTTCGCCTGCGGCATGGCCTTCCACCAGTGCGCCTCGCGCTACCTCTACGCGATCGGCCGCGAGGGCTTCCTGCACCCGGCACTCGGCCGTACGCACGCCAAGCACGGCTCGCCGCACATCGCCTCGTACGTCCAGTCGGCCATCGCCGTCGTCCTGGTGGGTGCCTTCTGGCTCACCGACCAGGACCCGTACATCCACCTGTACACCCTGCTCGCGATCCTCGGCACCATGGCGATCCTGATCGTGCAGACCCTGTGCTCGTTCGCGGTCATCGGCTACTTCCGCAAGAACCACCCCGAGGACCGGCACTGGTTCAAGACCTTCACCGCACCCCTGCTCGGCGGCATCGGCATGATCGCGGTCGTGGTCCTCCTGGTGATCAACATGGAGACAGCCGCGGGCCTCGCCGCCGACTCGGTCTTCTTCAAGGCCATTCCCTGGGTCGTCGGCCTCGTCTTCTTCGGCGGCCTGGCCCTCGGCTTCTATCTGAAGGCCAAGCGGCCCGCCCGCTACGAGATCATCGGCCGCGTCGTCCTCGAGGACGCGGCCGAGCGCGACAGTGAACCCGCCCCCGCCGCCACGGCCAAGGTCTGAGGAGAGCACCCATGCCTCGTACGCAGCCCCTGCACGCCCTGCACCAGCTCGCCGCCCGGCACCGGGCAGCCGCACAGCTCCGCATGCCGGTCGCCGACGTACGAGGCACGGACCGTCGCGGCCTGCTCAAGCGGGCCGCGGCGCTCGGCCTCGGTGTCACCGTGGCCGGGCAGGCCACAGCCTCGGCGGCGCCCGTCCGCGCCGCCACGGCCGCCACCCCTCGTATCGCCGTCGTCGGCGCCGGCATCGCGGGCCTGACCGCTGCCCTGACCCTGCGCGACGCGGGCCTCAACTGCACGGTGTACGAGGCGAATCCGAGCCGGGTCGGCGGCCGGATCTGGACCCAGCGCGACCACTGGGCGTACGGCCAGACCTCCGAGATCGGCGGAGAGCTGATCGACACCAGCCACAAGAAGATGCTGGAACTGTGCCGCCGCTTCGGCCTGCCCACCGAGGACTTCCTCGGGGGCGGCCCGAACGGAGCCGAGGAAGTCCTCTGGTTCAACGGCGCGTACTACCCGCGCGAGGAGGCGGAACGGGACTTCAACGCCGTCTACCAGGCCCTCCACCGCGACCTCCAGGACTCCGGCGAGGTGTTCTGGAACCAGACGACACCGACCGGCACCGCCCTGGACAACATGTCGATTCACGAATGGATCGACTCCCGTGTCCCCGGCGGCCATGCCTCGCCGCTCGGCCGCTTCTTCGACGTCGCCTACAACGTCGAATACGGAGCCGACACCACCGCCCAGTCGGCCCTCGCCCTCGTCCTGCTCATGGGCTACCAGCCGAACCCCGGGAACTTCAACATCTGGGGCCTGTCCAACGAGCGCTACCACATCGCCGGCGGAAACGATCAACTCCCGCACGCCATCGCGGACTCCCTGCCCGACGGCACGATCCGGCCGGGCTGGTCCCTGAACGCCGTGCGCGCGAACGCCGACGGCACCCAGACCCTCACGTTCACGGAGGCCGGCGCGACCCGCACGGTCACCTCGGATCACACGATCCTGTGCGTCCCACTGCCCGTCCTCAAGCAGCTCGACCTCACCAAGGCGGGCTTCGACCCTCGTATGACGAACCTGCTGCGCGACGCCCGCATGGGCCACTGCACCAAGCTCAACATGCAGTTCAGCTCCCGCCCTTGGCGCGGCACGGGCCCCTGGCCCGGAGTCTCCGCGGGCGACTGCTTCACGGACAGCGACGTCCAGCAGACCTGGGACACCACGAAGATCCAGTCCGGTACGGGCGGCATCCTGATCCAGTACGGCAGCGGCTCCCTCGCGAGCTCGCTGAGCCCGGCCACGCCCTTCGCCACCGAATCCGACCGCTACGTCAGGGACTTGGCGACAAGGCGACTGAAGGGCATCGACGCCTTCTTCCCCGGCACCTCGGCCAAGTGGACCGGCAAGGCCCAGCTCTCCGCCTGGCACCGCAACCCGCACGCCCAAGGCGCCTACTCCTACTGGCCCGTGGGCTATCTGCAGCGCTACGCCGGCTACGAGGGCACCCCGCAAGGCAACATCCACATCGGCGGCGAGCACTGCAGCTACGACTTCCAGGGCTTCATGGAGGGCGGCGCGACCGAAGGCGAGCGCGCCGCCAGGGAGGTGATCGGGAAGCTGTAGGCTCCCTGCGAAGCTGGGGGGACGGGTGGCCGACGCGTGGGACGGACCAGCCGAGGACGGCACGGACAGCGCCCTGTGGGAGACGACGGCCGCCCTCGTGCGGGCCGCGCAGCAGGGCGACGCCCTGGCCATGGACGACCTGCTGACCCAGGTCACGCCGTATGTCACCCGACTGTGCCGCCCGATCGCCCCGCTCGACACCGCGGACGCCGTACAGGAATCGCTCATGGCCGTGTTCAAGGCGCTTCGCGGGCTGCGCGATCCGCGGGCGTTCTACGGCTGGGTGCGCACCCTCACCGTGCGCGAGGCGGTACGGGTCGCCCGCCGCACCGCGGTCGAGCGGCCCGCCGAGCCGGACGAACTGGTCCGGCTCGGCGGGCTGCGGACGGACGGCGACACGGAACTGTCGGCCGACGTCCGCGACGTACTGTCCCGCCTGCCGGTGCACTACCGCGCCGTGCTGGTGCTGCGGGAGCTCGAAGGCCTCGACGAGCGCAGCGCCGCCCGGCTCCTGGGCGTGGCCCCCGGCACGGTCAAGTCCCGTCTGCACCGGGCGCGTTCACTGTTCCGCAGGTCGTGGACGGAGCCCACGCGGCAAGGGGAGCGGCATGAGCACTGATCCGGTGGCGCGGCTGCGCGTCATGGCCGCGGGGCTCGGCGCCGCCCTGTACGCCGAGGAGTTGATCGCCCTGCCGTACGAGCAGGTGTGGGCGGTCGCCTCGGACCTGGCCGGTGAACTTCCGCATCTCGTCCCGCTGCTGCGGGAGTTCCGGCTGGAGCCGGGCGACACCGAGCGCGGCACAGCGGTCGCGGTGGGCCCGCTCGGCACCCGGGACGCCTTCGAGGTGCGGCTTTCGCCGGGCTGGTGCCTGATGCAGTCCGGCCTGATCGTGGGCGGTATGGCCGCCGTACGCGAGGGGGACGGCACCCGCTTCGCCGTACTCGGCGCCACGCGCCCGTCCGCCCTGCGCCCCGTCCAGCGGATGTACGCGCCCCTGCTCGGACGGCGGCGCGGACGGGCCTTCCTGCGCACCGTCGAGCAGCGAGCCCGGTTGAGAGCCAACTAGCCCCTGGAGAACAGCTTCCTCGCGGCCTCGGCGACCTCCTCCGGGCGCTCCTGCGGCAGGTGATGCCCGGCCCCGGGCACGACCCGCACCGTCAGATCGTCCGACCTGCTCTCCCCGCCGGCAAGCAGAGACGGCGCGATCACCGGATCCTGCGCGCCGCCGAGCAGCACGGTGGGCACGGTCAGGCGGTGGTGGCGCCAGGAGCCCTTCATCAGCCGGGGCACGTCCCGCAGCACGTACTGCCAGAACATCGCCTGGCCGGCATGGGCACTCACACCGGCCGCGGCCGCGAACTCCCGCAGCTCGCCCGGCTCCCAGACCGACGCGTCGCCCACCTGCCGGCGCAGCAGAAAGCGCGTGAAGCCGGGCCAGTGCCGCAGCACGAGACGGCCGAGCACGGGGTACTCGATGAACTCGGTGAACCACATCCGCCACAGATTCGGCACCACGGCACGGTGCCTGGGCCACGGATGCGTCATGTTGAGCGCCAGGTAGCCCGTGAACCGCTCCGGCGCCCGCAGGCACAACCGGAAACCGACATGCGCGCCCCAGCTGTGCCCCACGAGCCCCACCCGCTCCAGACCGAGAGCGTCGAGCAGCGCGATCATGTCCCCGGCCAATCCGTCCGCGTCGTATCCGCGCTTCGGCTGCTCCGACCACCCGAAGCCCCGCAGATCCGGCACGATCAGCCGGTGCTGGGCGGCCAGTCGCGCCGTCACCTTGCGCCAGCCGTACCAGTGCTGCGGAAAACCGTGCAGCAGCAGAAGCGGCGAACCGCTGCCGTACTCCGCTATGTGCAGCCGGGCGCCGGGCACGGTCACCCAGTGGTGCACGGCCCCTTCGTCGTACGGCATGGGCCGGCCGGACACCGCCGTGCCGTGCTCCGGAGTGGATCCCGTCGTAGAAACCACGATGCGTCCCTCTCGCCTGCGCGCGGATCGCTGTCGATTCCGCGTCGGCAGGCCAGGAGGGACGCATCGCCCGAAAGGTTCCCGGCACTCGGGAAAATTCCCGGGAACCCGGGAAAGGGACTACCCCCCGTACGCCCCCGAGGCCGTGAGCCGCAGGGCCGTGTCGATCAGGGGCACATGGCTGAACGCCTGCGGGAAGTTGCCCACTTGGCGCTGCAGCCGCGGATCCCACTCCTCGGCGAGCAGCCCCAGGTCATTGCGGAGCGAGAGCAGCTTCTCGAAGAGTTCGCGCGCCTCGTCGACCCGGCCGATCATCGCGAGATCGTCGGCCAGCCAGAACGAGCAGGCGAGGAACGCCCCTTCGTCGCCCTCGAGACCGTCCACGCCCGCGTCGTCCCCGGAGGTCGGGTAGCGCAGGACGAAGCCGTCCTCGGTGGACAGTTCGCGCTGGATCGCCTCGATGGTGCCGACCACGCGCTTGTCGTCCGGCGGCAGAAAGCCCACCTGCGGGATGAGCAGCAGGGAAGCGTCCAGCTCCTTCGAGCCGTACGACTGCGTGAACGTGTTCCGCTCCGGGTCGTAGCCCTTCTCGCAGACGTCCCGGTGGATGTCGTCGCGCATTTCGCGCCACCTCTCCAGCGGGCCGTCCGCGTCCCCGGACTCGATCAGCTTGATCGTGCGGTCGACGGCGACCCAAGCCATCACCTTGGAGTGCACGAAGTGCCGCCGTGGGCCGCGGACTTCCCAGATGCCCTCGTCGGGCTGGTCCCAGTGCGTCTCCAGATAGCGGATCAGCTTGAGCTGGAGCAGCGAGGCGTAGTCGTTGCGCGCGAGCCCGGTCATGTGCGCCAGGTGCAGCGCCTCGGTGACCTCGCCGTACACATCGAGCTGCAGTTGATGCGCCGCGCCGTTGCCGACCCGTACCGGCCCGGAGTTCTCGTAACCCGGCAGCCAGTCCAACTCGCTCTCGCCGAGCTCCCGTTCACCCGCGATCCCGTACATGATCTGCAGGTTCTCCGGATCGCCCGCCACCGCGCGAAGCAGCCACTCGCGCCAGGCGCGGGCCTCCTCGCGGTAGCCGGTGCGAAGCAGCGAGGAGAGCGTGATCGCGGCGTCGCGCAGCCAGGTGAAGCGGTAGTCCCAGTTGCGGCTGCCACCGATGTCCTCGGGCAGCGACGTGGTCGGCGCGGCCACGATCCCGCCGGTCGGCGCGTACGTGAGCGCCTTGAGCGTGATCAGCGAACGGACCACGGCCTCGCGGTAAGGCCCGTGATACGTACAGTGCTCGACCCATTCACGCCAGAACTCGCTGGTCGCCTCGAGCGCGGCCTCGGGCTCCGACAGCGGCGGCGGCTCCTTGTGCGAGGGCTCCCAGCTGATCGTGAACGCGATCCGGTCACCGGGGCCGACGGTGAAGTCCGAGTACGTCGTCAGGTTCTTCCCGTACGTCTCCGCCGGAGTGTCCAGCCATACGGAGTCGGGCCCGGCGACCGCCACCGTCCGCCCGTCCACCTTGTGCACCCAGGGCGTGATCCGCCCGTACGAGAAACGCATCCGCAGCGCGGAGCGCATCGGCACCCGGCCGGTGACGCCCTCGACGATCCGGATGAGCTGGGGTGCGCCGTCACGCGGCGGCATGAAGTCGGTCACCCTGACCGTGCCGCGCGGGGTGTCCCACTCGGATTCCAGGATGAGCGAGTCGCCGCGGTAACAACGCCGGTCGGCCGGCGGGGGTTTGTCGTCGGAGCCGTGTGCGGGACCCAGGCGCCAAAAGCCGTGGTCCTCGGTCCCGAGCAGGCCCGCGAAGACCGCGTGCGAGTCGAAACGGGGCAGACACAGCCAGTCAAGCGAGCCGTCTCGGCAGACCAGCGCCGCGGTCTGCATGTCCCCGATGAGTGCGTAATCCTCGATGCGCCCGGCCACGTGCAATCTCCAGTCGAACGGCCACTTCCGCCCCCTCGGGGCGCTTGCATTGCAGTCAAGGGTCGTTGACGAGCACTTGGGTCCGGGGCGGCGGGGTGGTGCCTTGTGCCGGCCGGCTCGCAGCGTATTCCGAGCAGGATACGCGCACCCTAATGATCTGGACGGGGCCGCGGGCAAAGCGGTTCGGCTGAACGAGTGATGACTTTGTGACGTGCGCATTGTCGGGTACGCGGCGTCAACCCACGGCCACGGAATGTGGTCGTCCGGTGTGGCTCCCGGGTGGCCGGAAGCATGCCCCCCGTGTCGCTGATACCCTGGTAGCCCGTGGACCGGTGGTCAAAAAACCCCCGACCGCAGCGACGGCGCCTCCCCTCCTTCTCACAGGAGAGACCAGGAAAAGCCGGCACGCACCCCACTTCGCGACCACGGGAGCCCCCTCTTGGCCATGCCGCCCAAAGCCACGACGACCAAGCACATCTTCGTCACCGGGGGTGTCGCCTCCTCCCTCGGCAAGGGCCTGACGGCCTCGAGCCTGGGTGCGCTGCTGAAGGCCCGCGGCCTTCGGGTCACGATGCAGAAGCTCGACCCGTACCTCAACGTCGACCCCGGCACGATGAACCCGTTCCAGCACGGCGAGGTGTTCGTCACCAACGACGGCGCCGAGACCGACCTGGACATCGGCCACTACGAGCGCTTCCTCGACGTCGACCTCGACGGCTCGGCCAACGTCACCACCGGCCAGGTCTACAACACCGTCATCGCCAAGGAGCGCCGCGGCGAGTACCTCGGTGACACCGTGCAGGTCATCCCGCACATCACCAACGAGATCAAGCACCGCATCCGCCGCATGGCCACCGACGACGTCGACGTGGTCATCACGGAGGTCGGCGGCACGGTCGGCGACATCGAGTCGCTGCCGTTCCTGGAGACCGTCCGCCAGGTCCGCCACGAGGTCGGCCGCGACAACGTCTTCGTCGTGCACATCTCGCTGCTGCCCTACATCGGCCCCTCCGGCGAGCTGAAGACCAAGCCGACCCAGCACAGCGTCGCCGCGCTGCGCAACATCGGTATCCAGCCGGACGCGATCGTCCTTCGTGCCGACCGTGACGTCCCGATGTCCATCAAGCGCAAGATCTCGCTGATGTGCGACGTCGACGAGGCCGCGGTGGTCGCCGCCATCGACGCCAAGTCGATCTACGACATCCCGAAGGTCCTGCACACCGAGGGCCTGGACGCGTACGTCGTCCGCAAGCTGGACCTCCCGTTCCGCGATGTGAACTGGACCCAGTGGGACGACCTCCTGGACCGGGTGCACAACCCGAACCACGAGATCACCATCGCCCTGGTCGGCAAGTACATCGACCTGCCCGACGCCTACCTCTCGGTCACCGAGGCGCTGCGCGCGGGCGGTTTCGCCAACAAGGCCCGCGTGAAGATCAAGTGGGTCACCTCGGACGACTGCAAGACCCCGGCGGGCGCGGCCAAGCAGCTCGGTGACGTCGACGCGATCTGCATCCCGGGCGGCTTCGGCGACCGTGGTGTGAACGGCAAGGTCGGCGCCATCACGTACGCCCGTGAGAACAAGATCCCGCTGCTCGGCCTCTGCCTCGGCCTGCAGTGCATCGTGATCGAGGCCGCGCGCAACCTGGCCGACATCCCGGACGCCAACTCCACCGAGTTCGACTCGTCCACCGCCCACCCGGTCATCTCCACGATGGCCGAGCAGCTCGACATCGTCGCCGGTGAGGGCGACATGGGCGGCACCATGCGCCTGGGCATGTACCCGGCGAAGCTGGCCGAGGGCTCGATCGTGCGCGAGGTGTACGACGGCAAGGAGTACGTCGAGGAGCGCCACCGCCACCGCTACGAGGTCAACAACGCCTACCGCGCGGACCTCGAGAAGAAGGCCGGCATCCAGTTCTCCGGCACGTCCCCGGACAACAAGCTCGTCGAGTACGTCGAGTACCCGCGCGAGATCCACCCCTACCTGGTCGCGACCCAGGCGCACCCCGAGCTGCGGTCGCGTCCGACGCGTCCGCACCCGCTGTTCGCGGGCCTGGTGAAGGCCGCGGTGGAGCGCAAGACCGGTAAGTAATCTCCAGGCGATACGGTTGCCGGGGTACGGGCCTTTAGAGGCGCGTACCCCGGTTTCTGCATGTGGGCTCGTGGGAGGACGTACAACATGTCGATCAAGGACACTGCCGAGGAATGGCAGATCACGGCCACCACGACGCCCTTCACCGGCAACAAGACCAGCGTCCGCACCGACGACGTGGTCATGCCCGACGGGACGGTCGCACGCCGTGACTACCAGGTGCACCCCGGCTCCGTGGCCGTGCTCGCCCTCGACGACCTGGGCCGCGTCCTGGTGATCCGCCAGTACCGCCACCCCGTGCGCCACAAGCTCTGGGAGATCCCGGCCGGACTCCTGGACGTCCCCGGCGAGAACCCGCTGCACGCCGCACAGCGCGAGCTGTACGAGGAGGCGCACGTCAAGGCCGAGGACTGGCGGGTGCTCACCGACGTGTACACGACGCCCGGCGGCAGCGACGAAGCCGTACGTGTGTTCCTCGCACGCGATCTCTCCGAGGCCGAGGGCCGGCGCTTCGAAGTGTCCGAGGAAGAGGCGGACATGGAGATCAAGCGGGTGCCTCTGGAGGAGCTGGTGCGCGGCGTCCTGGCCGGCGAGCTGCACAACACCTGCCTGGTCGTGGGCGTGCTGTCGCTCGTCGCCGCACAAGCCGGTGACGGCCTCGACGCCCTGCGTCCCGCCGAGGCCCCCTGGCCGGCCCGCCCCTTCGCGTCCTGAGGCGCCCGGCCTCGTGAGGTCGCGCGCGGTGTGACCATCGGCTGATCCGATCGAGGGATCTACCCGCCGCGCTCCCCGGCTTTCGTCACGATGCGTGAACTACGCTCAGGTCGACGGAATACGCCGGAAACGACCTCGGCGTCCCGTCATCTTCCCCGGCCGCAGCCGCGGCCGTGGCGGTGCGGCTGGACGGGAGCATGACCCGTGACGGATCAGGCGGTGGACACCCACACGGCGGCGGAGGGCGACCTCGAGCGCGGCCGCAGTGCCCCGGCGGAGTTCGTCGGCCGGCAGCGGGAGTTGAAGGAGCTGCGCGCCGACATCGAGCGCACGGGGCTCGACACTCTCGCGGCCGGCAAGAAGCCGCCCCGCGCCCGTGTCCTGCTGATCGCGGGCCGTCCCGGCTCGGGCCGCACCGCGCTCGCCGAGGAACTGGCGGGTCAGCTCGCCGGCCGCTATCCGGACGGCGTGCTGCGCGCCAAGCTCGCCGAGCCCGACGGCACGCGAGTGCCCACCGAGCGCACGGCGCGTGACCTGCTCGAAGCGCTCGACTACCCGACTCCGCCCGGCGCGGCCGAGGACGAGCTCGCCGAGTCGCTGCGGACCGCCCTTTCCGTACGCAGAGTGCTGATCGTCCTGGACGGTGCGGCCGACGCCGACCAGGTCGAACCGCTGCTGCCGGACTCGCCCGAGTGCCTGGTCGTCGCGACCGCGGAAGGGCCGCTCACCGGGATTCCGGATGTGCGCCCCTGCACACTCGGCGGGCTCGACACCAAGTCCGCCCTCGAGCTCCTGAGCGGCTGCACAGGGTCGGTGCGGATCACCGTCGACCCGCGGGCCGCCGAGTCGCTCGCCGAGCTCTGCGCCCATCAGCCCGCGGCTCTCGTGCTCGCCGGCGGCTGGCTCGCCGCCCGGCCCAAGGCCTCCGTCGCGGAGCTCTCGAAGGCGCTGCGGCACGTGCCCGACGACGAGACGGCCACCGCGGACCCGCTCGCGCGCGTCTTCCGCTTCGTCTACGAGTCGCTGCCCTCCCCGGCCGCCCGGATACTGCGACTGCTCTCCCTCGCGCCCGCCGGTCTCGCCGACCCGCACACCGCCTCCGCGCTCGCCGGCTGCTCGGTCTCGGCCGCGCGGACCACCCTCGAGGACTTCACCGCGCTCGGTCTGGTGCGGCCCGTCGGCGCTCAGCGTGAGCAGTACGAGGTGCCGGGCGCCCTGCACCCGCTGCTCAAGGCGCTCACCGAAGTCCAGGACCGGCCCGCCGAACTGCAGTTGGCCCGGGCGCGGATGCTGGAGCGGACCGTACGGCTGCTGCAGTCCTGCCGCGCCGTCACCGAGCCCGACGGGTCGCCGGCCCGCAAGAAGCTCGCCGGACTGCCGCGTGCGCTGCGGTTTCCGAACCCCGCCGCCGCCGCGCAGTGGCTGCGGCTGCGCCAGCCCGCGCTGCTCGCGTCGGCGCGGCTCGCGGTCGCCGACGGTGAACTCGACACGCTCGCACGGCGGTTGATGGCCGCGCTCACCCGCGCGCTTGTGGCCCACCGGGGCACCCAGGCGGCCGCGCCCGAGCTGTACGGAATCCACACCCTGGTCCTCGATGTGGCCGCGCGGCGCGAGCTGCCGCGCGAGAAGGCGGCCGCGCTGCTCAATCTCGCCGATCTGGACGCGCAGACCGGCCGTACCCAGGAGGCGCTCGCCCGCTACCGCAGCGCGCTCGACACCGCGCGTGCCGCCGCCGACCCGTATGCCACCGGACGCGCCATGGAATCCATCGGCGGCGCCTACCAGGAGCTGGGGGACTGGCACCGGGCCGCCGACTGGTTCGGGCGCGCGCTCGCCCAGCGGCTCGCGCGCGACGAGCGCGTCGAGGTGGCGCGGCTCTACGGGCGGCTCGGGACCGTGCACACCTATGCGGGCCAGTACGGCGAGGCGCTGCGCAGCTGGCGCTCGGCCGCGGCCGGCTATCGCAAGGAGGCCGATGTGCCTTCGTATGCAAGGGCGCTGAGCGAGATGGCCCGGGTGCAGGAGTACGCGGGCCGGCCCGAGGAGTCGCTGGGCACCTGCCGGCAGGCGGTGGAGTGGGCCCGCAAGGCCGAGGACGTACGGCTGCAGGCCGCCCTCCAGGTGCGGCTCGCGGACACCCTGGACCGGCTCGGGGACAGTGCCGCGGCCGGCCTGCACAGGGCCGCTGCCGAGCGCATGCTGGGAGAAGAGCTGCACGGAGCGCAGTAACCGGGCGGTGTTGTGGGTGGCTGGAGCCGATGGCCTACGAAATCCGTAGTGCATTCAGATCAGATTGAAGCTTTCAAAGGCTAGACAGCGAGACATCCTTCATTAGACTGGCTCCGCCGCCTACTTCTGCGGCCTCTGCCCGCTGCGCTCTCTGCGTTCGGGTTCGTGCGTCTATGCCCGTGAATTTCCCTGAGTCAAGGACCGTGATCGACGATGAAGGTCGGCATCCCCCGCGAGGTCAAGAACAACGAGTTCCGGGTGGCGATCACCCCCGCCGGCGTGCATGAGCTCGTACGCCACGGCCACCAGGTCTTCATCGAGCACGACGCGGGTGTCGGCTCCTCGATCTCGAACGAGGAGTTCACCGCCGCGGGCGCGACGATCCTGCCGACCGCCGACGAGGTCTGGGCCACCGCCGACCTGCTCCTGAAGGTCAAGGAGCCGATCGCGGAGGAGTACCACCGCCTGCGCAAGGACCAGACGCTCTTCACCTACCTGCACCTGGCCGCCTCCAAGGAGTGCACCGACGCGCTCCTCGAGTCCGGCACCACGGCCATCGCCTACGAGACGGTCGAGACCGCGAACCGCGCGCTGCCGCTGCTCGCCCCGATGTCCGAGGTCGCGGGCCGGCTGGCCCCGCAGGTCGGCGCGTACCACCTGATGGCCTCCGCCGGCGGCCGCGGCGTGCTGCCGGGCGGCGTGCCCGGTACGCACCCGGGCAAGGCGGTCGTCATCGGCGGCGGCGTCTCCGGCTGGAACGCCACGCAGATCGCCGTCGGGCTCGGCTTCCACGTGACGCTGCTCGACAAGGACGTCAACAAGCTGCGCGAGGCCGACAAGATCTTCGGCACCAAGGTGCGCGCGATCGTCTCCAACGCCTTCGAGCTGGAGAAGGCCGTCCTCGACGCCGACCTCGTGGTCGGTGCCGTGCTCATCCCCGGTGCCAAGGCGCCGAAGCTGGTCACCAACGAGCTGGTGTCCCGGATGAAGCCCGGAAGTGTTCTTGTCGACATTGCGATCGACCAGGGCGGCTGCTTCGAGGACTCGCACCCGACCACGCACGCCGAGCCGACCTTCAAGGTCCACAACTCGGTCTTCTACTGCGTGGCCAACATGCCGGGCGCCGTGCCGAACACCTCGACGTACGCGCTGACCAACGCGACGCTGCCGTACATCGTCGAGCTCGCCAACCGCGGCTGGGTGGAGGCGCTGCGCCGCGACCCCGCGCTCGCGCTGGGCCTCAACACCCATGAGGGCCAGGTCGTTTACGGTCCCGTGGCCGAGGCGCACGGCATGGAGCACGTCGAACTGAGCACGCTGCTCGGCTGAACTGAGCCCAGTTCCCGGTTGATCGGTCAACGCCCCGCGTCAACCTGACGCAGACGGCCGGACCTTGTTCGCAAGGTCCGGCCGTCCGCGTTCGCGGTGTGTATCCGGTCACTTTGCGAGGGACGATCAACTCGCCTCGAACGTAACTGTTTAACCGTTTCGCACACCCGTGAAACCAGTCGACGCGTCCCCGTACGCCCGCGGTCCACCCTTGACAGGGGGCTGTTCCTTTGCCGACACATCGGGCCGGGTCCGGCGGATTGTGTTGCTGCGGACCGGTGACACGCCATAGAGTCGCCAACCGTCGGCATGGTGTCACGCTGACCTATCGATAAATGTTCCTGGTCACCCAAGGAGGTAAGACGACTTGTGAATGAGTCGACATTTACTCCCGGGGGTGGCCAACCAGGAATGCCTGCGCAGGAGTCGGGCCCCTCAAGGTTCGAAACTGTCGGCGCTGTCGGCTCAGTCGCCGTACGAACCTTCGCGGAGCGACAGAACACGCAGCGCCCCACGCAGACGCTGAACGCCCACCAGAGCATGGATGGCCATCAAGTGAACGCCATGGCCGGCGACCGGAGTGGTGAGACCCCGACGCACTTCGCCGACTACGACGAACTGCCCGAAGGGCACTTCTACGACCCCGACGCCGAGTACGAGCCCGACCCCGAATACGCGGCCACGCTGGCCCCGGACGCTGCCCGCCAGCGCCGGGAGCGTATCGGTCCGACGGGACGGCCGCTGCCGTACTTCCCGATCCCGGGTCCGCTGACGGACCACGGGCCCGCGAAGATCATCGCGATGTGCAACCAGAAGGGCGGCGTCGGCAAGACCACGTCGACCATCAACCTGGGTGCGGCGCTCGCGGAGTACGGACGACGCGTGCTGCTCGTCGACTTCGACCCGCAGGGTGCGCTCTCGGTCGGTCTGGGTGTCAACCCGATGGAGCTCGACCTCACCGTCTACAACCTGCTCATGGAGCGGGGCATGGCGGCCGACGAGGTGCTCCTGAAGACCGCGGTGCCCAACATGGACCTGCTGCCGAGCAATATCGACTTGTCGGCGGCCGAGGTGCAGTTGGTGAGCGAGGTCGCGCGCGAGTCCACGCTGCAGCGCGCTTTGAAGCCGCTGATGCAGGACTACGACTACATCGTGATCGACTGTCAGCCCTCGCTCGGTCTGCTGACCGTGAACGCGCTGACCGCCGCGCACAAGGTGATCGTGCCGCTCGAGTGCGAGTTCTTCGCGCTGCGCGGTGTCGCGCTGCTCACCGAGACGATCGAGAAGGTGCAGGAACGCCTCAACCCCGACCTGGAGTTGGACGGCATCCTCGCGACGATGTACGACTCGCGCACGGTGCACAGCCGTGAGGTGCTCGCGCGCGTCGTCGAGGCCTTCGACGATCACGTCTACCACACGGTGATCGGGCGCACGGTCCGCTTCCCGGAGACCACGGTCGCCGGTGAGCCGATCACGACGTACGCCTCCAACTCCGTTGGTGCGGCCGCCTACCGTCAGCTCGCCAGGGAGGTGCTCGCCCGGTGTCACGCCGAGTGAGTCTGCCGGGGGCCGACGAACTGTTCCGTACGACCGGGGGGATGGCGCTTCAGTCCTCGTCTCCACGCAAGCAGACGAACGGTGAGGCGCGGGTGCCCGCGCCGGCCGGCGAGAGCGATGCGGCGGCCGCGGCCGCCGGCGGAGCCCCGGTCGAGGCCGAACACGCGCCCGCCGACGCGGAGTCGGGTACGGCGTCCCGTACGCGGTCGGCGGACGAGCAGTCCGCCGAGGACGCGCCGCGGGGCAAGGGCGCGGCCAAGTCGGACACTTCCGCCGCCCGTAAGCGGGCGCGGTCGGCACGGCGGCCGAGCGGGCGTGAGCGGCACGACGAGAAGATCACCGTGTACGTCTCCGCCGAGGAGCTGATGGACCTCGAGCACGCGCGGCTCGTCCTGCGCGGGGAGCACGGGCTCGCGGTGGACCGCGGGCGGATCGTGCGCGAGGCCGTGGCGGTCGTGCTCGCGGACCTGGAGTCCCGGGGCGAGGCCAGCATTCTTGTCCGGCGGCTGCGCGGGCGGTGAGTTTTCGGAACGGCGTTCGTGGGCGCCGCTCACCGGGGCGGTAGCCTGCGGGGTGCCCTCGCGGGCCGCCCCCGTTTTCAGCCGCACCTTGGACTTCGATGACCGACGACCCTTACGCTCCGCCGTCTCGCCGTGGCCGCCGTTCGCTGGGGCGGGGGCCTGGTGCGGTGCCCGCGCCGGGTGTGGTGCCCGGGGGCGCGGAGCCGACCTGTACTGAGGCCGAGCTCGTTCCGGTTCGCGACGAGGCGGCGGAATCAGAGGCCGAGCCGCGCGGTCCCGGCGAAGAGGCGTCCGGTCGCGGCGCCGAGGAACCCGGCCACGATGCCGGGCCGCCCAGCGGTGATCACGATGCCGGGCCGCCCAGCAGCGTTACCGATCAGGCAGTCGGCGCCGAGCCGGACGTCCCCGACGTCGGACCGGACGTTCCCGGCACCGGACCGGACGGCGACGCCGAACCCCCCGTCGACGACGGCAAGTTCAAGGTGCGGCTTGCCAACTTCGAGGGCCCGTTCGACCTGCTGCTCCAGCTCATCTCCAAGCACAAGCTCGATGTCACCGAGGTCGCGCTGTCCAAGGTGACCGATGAGTTCATGACGTATATCCGCAGGCTCGGCAGCGACTGGGATCTGGATCAGACGACCGAGTTCCTCGTCGTCGCCGCGACCCTGCTCGACCTCAAGGCCGCGAGGCTGCTGCCCTCCGCCGAGGTCGAGGACGAGGGCGACCTCGCGCTCCTCGAGGCCCGTGACCTGCTGTTCGCGCGGCTGCTCCAGTACCGCGCGTACAAACAGATCGCCGAGATCTTCAGCGGGCGGCTCGACGACGAGGCGCGCAGATACCCCCGTACCGTCGGGCTCGAAGCGCACCACGCGGACCTGCTGCCCGAGGTCGTCATCAGCATCGGGGCCGAGGGCTTCGCCAAGCTCGCCGTGAAGGCGATGCAGCCCAAGCCCAAGCCGCAGGTGTACGTCGAGCACATCCACGCCCCGCTCGTCTCCGTACAGGAGCAGGCCGGGATCGTGGTGGCGCGGCTGCGGGAGTCGGGGACGGCGAGCTTCCGCGAGCTGATCGCCGACACCGAGGACACCCTGACGGTCGTGGCCCGCTTCCTGTCGCTCCTGGAGCTGTACCGCGAGAAGGCCGTGGCGCTCGACCAGGACGAGGCCCTCGGCGAGCTCATGGTGCGCTGGACCGGAGCGGACGGGGACGAACCCCTGGTCACGGACGAGTTCGACCGGCCCCCCGAGGTACCCGACGACAAGGCCGACAGCAAGGAGAAGGTGTGAGCACCACGGACGAGGCCCCCGCCGGACTGCTCGACGTCGCCGGGCTCGAGCTGAAGCCCGCGCTCGAAGCGGTGCTCATGGTCGTCGACGAGCCCGCCACCGAGGAGCACCTCGCCAAGATCCTGGACCGGCCGCGGCGGAAGATCGCCGACGCCCTGCGGGAGCTGGCCGACGAGTACACGATGCAGCAGCGCGGCTTCGAGCTGCGCCTGATCGCCGGCGGCTGGCGCTTCTACACCCGCCCCGAGTACGCCGCGGCCGTGGAGCGCTTCGTCCTCGACGGCCAGCAGGCCCGGCTCACCCAGGCGGCCCTGGAGACCCTTGCCGTGGTCGCGTACCGGCAGCCGGTGAGCCGTTCCCGGGTCTCGGCGGTCCGTGGAGTGAACTGCGACGGCGTGATGCGGACCCTGCTCCAGCGGGGTCTGGTCGAGGAGGCGGGCGCGGAACCCGAAACAGGTGCGATCCTGTACAGGACGACGAACTACTTCCTGGAGCGGATGGGCCTGCGCGGCCTGGACGAGCTCCCGGAACTCGCGCCCTTTCTGCCCGAGGCGGAGGCGATCGAGGCCGACACCTTGGAAGGGGTCCCGTCGTTCGATCCGGATGCTCCGGATTCCGAGGAAGACGACAAGACGGAAATTTGATGCGAAGCAACGGCAGGAACAGCGGAAACAACGGCGGGAGCCGTGGTGGCAACAGCGGTGGCCGTAGCAGTGGCGGGACCAGCGGTGGCCGCGGGAACTACCAGGGCGGTAGCGGCGGTGGCCGTTCTCAGGGTGGCGGCGGCCGTCCCCAGGGCGGCGGCAGTGGCCGTCCCCAGGGCGCTGGCGGCGGGCGTCCGCAGAGTGGCGGCAGTGGCCGTCCGCAGGGCGGTGGCGGCGGGCGTCCCCAGGGCGGCGGCAGCGGCGGCACCAACGCCAGCGGGCGTCTGCGCAATCCGCGCCCCGAGGAGCGTCGCTACGACGTGGACCCCGCGGACGGCGGCCCCAGGAGGGGCCGTGGCGAAGCGGCGCGCGGTGGAGCGAAGGGCGGTCCCCGTACCTCGCAGGGCAGCGGAGCCCGTGGCGCCAAGCGCAGCACGCCCGCGACCTCCCGCGAGTACGAGACGCGCCAGGAGGAGCGCAACAGGGAGCGGTACGCCGGCAAGAAGGACGTGAAGCTTCCCAAGACCTTCCCGGGCGCCGAGCAGGAGGGCGAGCGGCTCCAGAAGGTGCTCGCGCGGGCCGGTTACGGTTCGCGGCGTGCCTGCGAGGAGCTGGTCGAGCAGGCCCGTGTCGAGGTCAACGGCGAGATCGTGCTCGAGCAGGGCCTGCGCGTGAAGCCCGAATCCGACGAGATCAAGGTCGACGGTCTGACCGTGGCCACGCAGTCGTACCAGTTCTTCGCGCTCAACAAGCCGGCCGGTGTCGTCTCCACCATGGAGGACCCCGACGGCCGTCAGTGCCTGGGCGACTACGTGACCAACCGCGAGACGCGGCTGTTCCACGTGGGCCGGCTCGACACCGAGACCGAGGGCATCATCCTGCTCACCAACCACGGCGAGCTCGCCCACCGTCTGACCCACCCGCGGTATGGCGTGAAGAAGACCTATCTCGCCGCGATCACCGGCCCGCTGCCGCGTGAGATCGGCAAGATGCTCAAGGACGGCATCCAGCTGGAGGACGGCTACGCGCGCGCCGACCACTTCCGGGTCGTGCAGCAGACCGGCAAGAACTACCTGGTCGAGGTCACTCTGCACGAGGGCCGCAAGCACATCGTGCGCCGGATGCTGGCCGAGGCCGGCTTCCCGGTCGAGAAGCTGGTGCGGACGCACTTCGGTCCGATCGGGCTCGGCGACCAGAAGTCGGGCTGGCTGCGCCGGCTCAGCAACACCGAGGTCGGGATGCTGATGCGCGAGGTCGAGCTGTAGGCAGCCTCGCCTTCGTAGGGCTTCGCCTTCCTACGGCTTCGCCTTCGTAGGGCCTCGCCTTCGTACGGCATCGGCCGGATCCGGAACTTTTCCGGGTCCGGCCGATTCCTTTTGCCCGCCCGCCGGGTCTGCATGGGAACGGCGAGGAGAGCGGCATGGCGGATCATGACGAGTTCGTACGGCTGGCGCAGGCGCATCGGCGGGAGCTGCTCGCGCACTGCTACCAGATGCTCGGCTCGGTCGACGAGGCCGAGGACCTGGTGCAGGAGACGTATCTGCGGGCCTGGCGCTCGTACGACACCTACGAGGCGCGCGCGTCCCTGCGCACCTGGTTGTACCGGATCGCGACCAACGCCTGTCTGACGGCCATGGAGCACCGCACACGGCGGCCCCTGCCGGCCGGGCTCGGTGCGCCGGGCACCTCGCCCGACGAACCGGTCGGGGCTCCGGCCACGGACATCCCCTGGCTGCAGCCGCTGCCGGATGTGCTGGTCGACCCCGCCACCGTCGTGTCCGCGCGGGGCAGTCTGCGCCTGGCGGTGGTGGCGGCGCTGCAGCATCTGCCGCCCCGGCAGCGGGCCGTGCTCATCCTGCGCGAGGTGCTCGCCTGGCGGGCCCACGAGGTGGCCGACGCGCTCGGCACCAGCACGGCCGCCGTGAAGAGCACGCTGCAGCGGGCGCGGGCCCGCCTCGACGAGGTGGCGCCCGAGGAGGATCTGGTCGCCGAGCCCTCGTCGGTCGATGAACGGGCCCTGGTGGACCGCTACATGGCCGCCTTCGAGTACGCCGACGCCGACGGGCTCGCCCGACTTCTGTGCGACGACGTGGAGTTGGACATGCCGCCGTATCTGGTGTGGTTCCGCGGCCGTAAGCACGTCTTCGGCTTCATGGAGTCCAAGGTGCTCGACGCGTACCCGGTGGCGCGGATCCACATGGTGCCCGTGGGCGCGAACGGACAGCCCGCCGTGGCCGCGTACGAGCGCGGGCCCGACGGGGTGCGGCGGGCGCATTCCGTACAGCTGATCACGCCGCAGGGGGACCGGATCCGGCGGATCACGGCCTTCTTGGACCCGGGGCTCTTCGAGCGGTTCGGGCTGCCGCGGGTGCTCGACTGACAGGCGGACCGACCGGCGGGCCCGCAGGCGGATCGACCGGCGGCCGATTCCTTTCGGGAGCGGGCCGGGTCTGCCCCTCGTGAGTGATCCGAGTACTCACGAGAGGTAGGGACGGCCATGGCCGTTACGACGAAGACTCCACCGCGCGATGTGCGCGCCTGGACGGTGGTGCTCGCGGGGATCGGCTCCCTGCTGTGCGCGCTCGATGTGGTGGTGGTCGCCACCGCGCTGCCGACGCTGCAGGCCGATCTGGGGGCGAACCTGTCGGATCTGGAGTGGACCATCAATGCGTACAACCTCGCCCTTGCCTGTCTGATCCTCACCGGGGCGGCGCTCGGCGACCGGTTCGGGCGGCGGCGGATGTTCGCGGCGGGGATCGCCGTGTTCACGGTGGCGTCCGCGGCGGCCGCGCTCTCCGACGGGGTGGGGCAGCTGATCGTGGCCCGGATGGTGCAGGGTGCGGGCGCCGCCGTGGTCCTGCCGCTCACGCTGACGCTGATCGCCGAGGCGTTCCCGGCCGAGAAGCGGGGTGTGGCGATCGGTCTGTGGGGCGGGATCGGCGGTCTCGGCGTGGCAGCGGGACCGGTGCTCGGCGGGGCGGTCACCGAGGGTCTGTCCTGGGAGTGGATCTTCTGGATCAATGTGCCCCTCGGCGTGGTGATGATCCCGCTCGCTCTGCTCAAGCTGCGCGAGAGCCGTGGCCCGAGGCCCCAACTCGATCTGACCGGACAGGTGTTGGTGGCCACAGGCCTGCTGGGTCTGACCTGGGCGCCGGCCCGGGCGCCTGTGGTGGGCTGGGGGAGTGCGGAGGTTCTGGGGGCGCTGGTCTGCGGTGTGGCGCTCCTGGCCGCGTTCCTGCGGTGGGAGGGGCGGACGCGGTATCCGATGCTGCCGCTGCGCTACTTCCGCAACCGTGGCTTCTCCGCCGCGAACGGGGCGGTCTTCCTGCAGTTCGTCTCGCTGCTCGGCTCGCTGTTCCTGATCTCGCAGCTCTTCCAGCTGGGCCTCGGCAACTCCCCGCTCGACGCGGGTCTGCGCATCCTCGTATGGACGGCGACGCCGCTGTTCGTCGCGCCGATCGCGGGCGCGCTCGGTGACCGGTACGGCAACCGTCCCTTCATGATCGCAGGCATGGCGCTCCAGGCCGTCGGTCTCGGTCTGCTTGCCGCGCTGACGGAACCGGGGGTCGGGTACGGGACGCTCGTCGTGCCGCTGATCGTGGCCGGCGTCGGCATCTCGATGGTCTTCCCGACCGCGGCCAACGCCGTGACCTCCGCCGTGCCCGCGGCCGACGCGGGGGTCGCGGCCGCCGTCAACAACGCGCTGCGGGAGCTCGGCGCGGTCTTCGGTGTCGCCATCGCCGCGCTGGTGTTCGCGCGCAACGGCAGCTATGCGTCGCCGAGTTCCTTTGTCGACGGGGCCGTGCCCGGGCTGTGGGTGACGGCCGCGGTGGCCGCCGCGGGAGCGGGTGTGGCCCTGTTCGTACCGCGCAAGCGCCGGGATCCGGGCGCTCCGGAGACGGACCGGACCGTACGAGAAGCCGTGGGCGCCTGAAACGCCTTGTGATTCCGTGCCCGCCTCCTTTATAGTCGTTCTGACCATAAAGGAGGCGGGCGTGAGTCTCGCGGAGCTACTCGAACCCTTGCAGCAGCCGCTGTTCACGCTGCTCGACACCCCGGTGAGCTGGACCGAGGTGCTCGGCTTCGGCAGCGGGGCGCTCTGCGTCTGGCTGGTGGCGCGCCAGCACATCGCCAACTGGCCGATCGGGATCGCGAACAACCTGTTCTTCATCCTCCTTTTCACGCAGGCCGGCCTGTACGCGGACGCCGGTCTTCAGCTGGTCTTCATCACCCTTGCCGCGTACGGCTGGTGGACCTGGGCCCACGGGGGTGGTCCTGGCTCCTCGGATTCGCTGCCGGTGCGTCGTACGACGCGTACCGAATGGATCTGGCTGGGCGCGGCAGGGGTGGTGGGCACGCTCGCGATCACGCTCCTGCTCGACCGCGCGACCGACTCCACGGTCCCGTTCTGGGACGCGCTGACCACGTCCCTGTCGCTGATGGCGACTTATGGACAGTGTCGCAAGCGGCTCGAATCGTGGTGGCTGTGGATCGCGGCGGACGTGGTCTACATCCCGCTCTACGCGCACAAGGAGCTGTATCTGACCTCACTCCTGTACGTGGGCTTCATGGCCCTGTGCGTGCTGGGGCTGCGCAACTGGCGCCGTGAACTGGTGGTCAGGGAAGCGGTGATGGCGGCATGACCGCGCGCCTGGGGCACGGTCTGGTGCTCGGCAAGTTCTATCCGCCGCACGCCGGACACCACCATCTGGTGCGGACGGCCGCGGCCCGGTGCGAGCGGCTCACCGTCCTGGTGTGCGCGGCCTCCGTCGAGTCCGTTCCGCTGGAGCGGCGCGTGGCGTGGATGCGGGAGGTGCATCCGGATGTACGGGTGGTCGGAGCCGTCGACGACATCGCGATGGATCTGCACGACCCCGAGGTGTGGTCCGCCCATATGGCCGTCTTCCGGGCGGCTGTGCCGGAGCGCGTCGACGCGGTGTTCTCCTCGGAGGCGTACGGGGACGAGCTGGCGCGGCGGTTCGGGGCGCGGCATATGAGTGTCGACGTGTCGAGATCTCTCCATCCGGTGTCCGGGACGGCCGTGCGCAAGGATCCCGTCGGCAACTGGGAGTTCCTGGCCGAGCCCGTGCGGGCCGCGCTCACGCGCCGGGTCGTCGTGCTCGGGGCCGAGTCCACCGGGACGACGACGCTGGCGCGGGCGCTCACCGAGCATTACCGGGCGCGGGGTGGGATCTGGGCCGGGACGCTCTGTGTGGACGAGTACGGGCGGGAGTTCAGCGAGCGGAAGCTGGCGGAGCTGCGGGCGGTGCGTCCCGGGGCCGAGTGGGCCGAGGTCGCGTTCGCCTCGGAGGAGTTCCCGGTGATCGCGCGGGAGCAGCGGCGGCGTGAGGACGCGGCCGCGCGGCTCGGCTCGCCCGTGCTCTTCTGCGACACGGACGCCTTTGCGACGACCGTCTGGCACGAGCGGTACATGGGCGGCTCCTATCCGGTCGGACCCGAGCCGGCCGGGCAGCATCTGTGGCTGCTCACGGACCACGAGGGTGTGGCCTTCGAGGACGACGGGCTGCGTGAGGGGGAGGAGCTGCGGCCGTGGATGACCGAACGCTTCCGCGCCGAACTCGTCCGTACCGGCCGGGACTTCCGCTTCCTGACGGGGGCACACGACAAGCGCCTCGCCGAAGCCGTGGCCGCGGTCGACGGACTCCTCGGTGCCGGCTGGCACTTCACCGATCCGCTCCCGGAGAAGCGATGAACTCATCTGTGCCCGAAGGGGACGCGACTGTGCCCGAGGGGAATGCCGTCGTGCCCGAGGGGAATGCCGTCGTGCCCGAGGGGTACGACCCTCATGCCTTCGCCCCGTTCGCCGTGACCGTGGATCTCGCGGTGTTCACGGTCCGCGACGGTGCGCTGCAGGTGCTGCTCGTCGAGCGCGGACAGGAGCCGTACGCGGGGCGGTGGGCGCTGCCCGGCGGGTTCGTGCTGCCGGCGGAGTCCGCGGAGACGGCCGCGCGGCGTGAACTCGCCGAGGAGACGGGGATCTCGGACCTTTCGGGGCTGCATCTGGAGCAGCTGCGGACCTACAGCGAACCCGATCGCGATCCTCGGATGCGGGTCGTGTCCGTGGCCTTCGCGGCGCTCGGGCCCGGTCTGCCGGAGCCGCGGGGCGGCGGGGACGCGGCGCGGGCCGAGTGGCGGCCGTACGGGACCTTCGGGGCGCTGGCCTTCGACCACGACGTGATCCTCGCGGACGCGCACGAACGGATCGGCGCCAAGCTCGAGTACAGCTGTCTCGCCACGTCCTTCCTGCCGCCCGAGTTCACGCTCGGCGAGCTGCAGCAGGTCTACGAGACCGTCTGGGGCACGGCCCTCGACCGGCCCAACTTCCGGCGCAAGGTCCTCGCGACCCCCGGGTTCGTCGAGCCCGTGCCCGGGGGTGCGCGGCTGACCGGCGGACGCGGCAAACCCGCGGCGCTGTACCGGGCGGGCACCGCCGGCGCCCTGCACCCCCCTCTTCTGCGACCGGAAGGACGACTCTGATGACCTCGCCGACGAACACACCCAGGAACTCCACGATGAACGGGCACACCAAGCAGGCCGCGACGGGCTCCTTGATCGGGCTCGCGCTCGGGGACGCGCTCGGCTTTCCGACCGAGTTCAAAGACGTGCCGGCGATCCTCGCCTCGTTCGGTCCCTGGCGCGAGCTGGACCTGCCGAAGCCCGCGATCGTCACCGACGACACCCAGATGACGCTCGCGCTCGGGCGCGGGCTGCGGACGGCCATGGACCGCGGGCTGCTCGGGCCCAAGCGGATGGAGCACGCGGTACGGCCGGAGTTCGTGGAGTGGTACCACTCGCCCGAGAACAACCGCGCGCCGGGCCGTACCTGCATGGTCGCCTGCCGGCAGCTGGACAGTGACCGGCCCTGGCAGCAGGCCAGCCAGATCGGTTCCAAGGGCTGCGGGGCGAATATGAGGGTCGCGCCGATCGGGCTCGTGCCCGGCCTGAGCGAGGAACAGCGCGCGGGCGCCGCCCAGTTGCAGTCCGCGCTCACGCACGGGCATCCGACGGCGCTCGCGGCTTCGGATCTGACGGCGCGGGCGGTGTACCTGCTCGCCCAGGGTGCGGACCCCATGGCCCTGGTCGGGCTGTTGCGGTCGTACGCCCTGGAGAACCGCACCACGTACCACGAGCGGTGGCTCGGTGATCTGTGGACGTATGCGCAGGATCCGATGCCGGAGCACTTCATCGCGCGCGGCTGGGACGAGTGCCTGGAGATCCTGGCCCGGCTCGACGCCGCGTTGCGCTCGGCCAACGAGGAGACCGATCCGTGTCTGGCCACGGGGGAGGGCTGGATCGCGGAAGAGGCCTTCGCCACCGGGCTTTTGTGCTTCCTGATGTTCCCGTCGGACCCGGTCACCGCGCTGCGGCGGGCGGCGGTGTCGTCGGGCGACTCGGACTCGCTCGCGTGCCTCGCGGGGGCGTTCGCGGGGGCCCACCTGGGGGCGTCCTGCTGGCCCGCCGAGTGGGCGGACCGCATCGAGTACCACAGCGAGCTGGTCTCGCTCGGGGCGCTGTGGGATGCGTGAGGTTTCGGGTGGGTCGGGTTTGGGGTGAGGTCTTGGTGCCGGGTTCGGCCTCGCTGCCGGGTGCCGGGTGCCGGGTGCCGGGTGCGAGCGGTGGGGTCTCGTCGTCGGGTGCGGGTAGGTGGGTGGGCGCCTGCGGCGGGCTGATTTCCCCTACCCGCCCCTTCCCGAAACCGGGGCTGCGCCCCGGGCCCCTTGGGTGGGCACCCTTGCGGGGGCTTCGCCCCCTGTACCCCCTCTTGGGGCTTCGCCCCTTGCCCCCGTATCGCGCTTAAGGCGCTCGTCCTCAAACGCCGGACGGGCTGGGGGTTGGACGCTCCGTTGGGCGCTCAGGCCTCCCGTATCCGGGCGTGCAGGTGCATGTCGTGGCGGCCGTCGTCGTGGACGGCCGCGCTGCGCTTGGTGCCCTCCAGGTCGTAGCCGGACTTGGTCGCGACTCGGCAGGAGGCGTGATTGTGCGTCGAGTGGTCCAGGGTGAGGCGGTGGAAGCCGGCCTCTTCCATGGCCCAGGCGGTCAGCGCCTGGACGGCACGTGTCGCCACGCCCCCGCCGCGGGCCGCCGGGACCACCCAGTACGCGACGTCGGCGAGGCCGTCGTCGAAATCCCAGCCGCGCAGGGCGATCCGGCCGAGTACCTGGCCGGGGACCCCCGCGACCGCCCAGTGCCCGCCCCGCTCCGTCGCCCAGTCCCTGCGGTAGGTGTCGAACCACTTCAGGGCGTCGGCCTCGCAGGACGGGCGGCGGGTGTGCCAGCGGCGGATGGTCTCGTCCTGGTAGGCGGCGAGGAAGGCCGCGGCGTCGCCTGCTTGCCAAGGGCGCAGCAGCAAGTCGCCGCAAGGGAGCGTGGGTTGGGGGCGGGACGCGGGCGAGCCGGGGGTGATGACGGGCGGGGGAGTCACAGGCCCGCCGAACGGCGCCGTACGCGGAAGAGGAAGTCCTCGACCGCCGCCGTGTCCGGCTCGGCGGGGAGCGGGGACTTGGGTGCTGCGGCGGAAGCCTCGTCCGCGAGCGTGTTCATACGGTGTTCCACCTCCGGCCAGGCGACCTCGCCCCGCTTCACGGCGAGCAGGTCCTCGCGGGCGTCGCCCACGTCGATGACCAGCTCGCCCGTGCGCAGCAGATCGCGGCAGGACATCAGAAGGCGCAGCAGATGCATCGCGTGCTTCCAGCGCGGGGCGCCGTGCGTGCGGATGTCCGCGTCGAGCTTCTTGCGCTGGCCGAGCGCATAGCGGGCGAAGGTGTCATGGGCGCGCAAGGACAGGAACGCGCCACGCAGGGCGAGGAGTTCGCGGCCCGTGTCGTCGATGCGCTCGACCAGCGGGGAGTGCAGGCACTCCAGGATGTTGGGGTTGGCGCGCAGGGCCAGTTCGCAGAAGCGTTCCAGCTCCCATGAGAACTGCTCCGGCGCGGGACCCTCGATATGCGTCGGGGGTTTCGAGAAGCGCCAGAACGACGGGGTCGGGGCCAGGAAGACACCCCGAACGTCCGTGTCGCTCGTCTCCGTCGCCAGGCCGAAGGCGCGCGAACCCATCACACAGGAGTAGATCGTGTGCTCGCGGATCAGGGCCGCATGGTCTTCGGGAAGCATGGCGCGAGGCTACGCCAGAGTGATCGAGTCCCCCTCGACCTTTATCTGCCGGGGCGCCAGGGGGCTCGGCGCCGGACCGCCCTGCACCGAGGCGTCGTCGAGGGCGTACTTGCTGCCGTGGCACGTGCAGTTGATGGTGCCGTCCTCGACGTTCGCCACGATGCAGCCCGAGTGCGTGCAGACGGCGGAGAAGGCCTTGAAGTCCCCGGCGGCGGGCTGTGTCACGACGACCTTCTCCCCTTCGAAGACCTTGCCGCCGCCCACCTCGATGTCCGAGGTCTTCGCCAACTCCGGTGCCCCGGGCTGTTTTTCGCCGCCGGACGCGTCCGGACTGCTCGGCTGCTTGCCGTCCGTTTCGGCCGGCGGCTCGGGCTCCGGCTGCTCGTCCCCGTACTTCTCGCAGCCCGCGACGGCCGGAAGCGCGAGCGCGCCCGCGGCGAGGACGGTGCGTCGCCGTGTCGTCATGTCGTCACCTCGATCCGGTACGTCGGCCGGGCATGGATTCCGTACGTCATGTCGTCACCCCGAACGTCCGGAAGAACCACAGCGCCGACGTCACCCACACCACCGCGAGCCCCGCGAACACCACCCCGCCGACCAGCGGCAGGAGCCAGCCCGGCAGCCTTTCATGGCGCAGGAGCAGCATCTTCGCGGTGAACGCGCCGAAGAAGAAGCAGCCGAGCAGCGAGTGCCACATGACGCGGGTGTCGAAGGTCTGATAGCCGAGTGCGTACAGGCAGTGCACCGCCACGGGGACGGCGAGCAGGAAGGCGATACGTCCCGACCAGCGGTGCGTTTTCGCCATCCAGGGCTTGGCGCCGACGCCCGGCAGCCGCCCGTACATCGCGAGCGCGGTCAGCAACTGGACCACCGCGAAGGCGAACGCCCCCGTCCCCAGCCAGGACTTGACCGCTCCCGTGCTGCTGAAGCCCGCCAGGTTGAACGAGGTGCCGGCCGGGTCGTGGGTCTTTCCGTACACCCCGAGGCCCACCGCGACCAGGCCGGCCGCGAAGACGGGGATCAGATAGCGGGCCGGGTGCGGGCGCCCGTGCGCCGGAGGTGAGGGGAAGTCCTGCGTGACGGCGTTCGGGTCGACGCTCATGCCCGGTTCCTGCCTCTCGTACGGAGGGCTGCTCGTAGGGCGAAGATCAGGGGGTGACCGGCTCGGCGGTGAGGTCCTCACCCGTCACCGAGCCCGAGGACGGGTCGATCTCCGGGGCCGGCTCGCGGGCGCCGTCGCGGGTGAGGATGCCGACCTGGGCACCGTTCTGGAGCACGATCCAGCCGCCGTCGAGACGGGCGCCGCGTACGGTCTGCGTCGCGCGGTACAGGCCCGAGGGCTTCTTCGCCCGGTCGGCGGTGAAGGTGAAGGTCTTTTTGTCGACGTTCGCCGTGCCGGTCAGTTTGCCGCCCTTCGGCGAGGCGTCGAGCCGCGCGCCGTTCTTGCCGGTCAGCTTCATCGAACCGTCGCCGGCGACATCGCCCTTCAGCCAGGACTCCCGGTCGCGTCCGTCGCAGAAGTACGCGACCGCCTTCCCGTCCCGCACGGTCACCGCGATCGCCGAGGAGTCGTCGTCGGTACGGCCCGCGTAGTCGGCGTCGGGAGCCTGTGTCTTCGACGGTGTGGGTGTGGGCGCCTCGCTCGTCGGCGCCGCGCCGGCGCTCGGGCTCGACGACGGGCTCGCGGTCGGGCTCGCCGACGGCGCGACCTTGTCGCCGGCGGGCGCGGCTTTCGTCCCGGTCGTCGCGTTGAACGTCAGCAGCAGCAGGGCGAGCAGCAGCCCGCCGAGAAGGGTGAAGAGGGGTCCGGAGCGTGTCATACGAGCCTCCCCCGAGGCGCAAAAGGCTGAGCCCACCCATGCAAGCGGACCCGGGCCGCCACCGTCCAGAGGTACGCATGGCCCGGTTTGCGCCAAGTGGCAGGAGTGCGGGGATCGGGTGACATTTGACCTGTCAACGCTAGGTGGGGGGCTTCCTGCGGTACGGCCGCCGGAGCCCCGGCCACACCTCTGGAAAGGCGAGACCATGGCGGGTAACAGCGGACCGGACCTCGGCAGCCTCCTCGGCGGCCTGCTGGGCGGCGGACAAGGCGGCTCCAGCGGAGGCGGCGGGAACATCCTCGCCCAGCTGCTGCAGTCCTTCCTGGGCGGCGGCGGTTCCGGCGGTGGCGGGAACAACCCGCTGTCCGGACTGCTCGAGGGCCTCAACAAGGCGGGCCTGTCCGAACAGGCCGACTCGTGGGTCGGTACCGGCGACAACAAGCCGGTGACCGGTGAGCAGGTGCAGCAGGCGCTGCCGACGGACACGCTGCACGAGGTCGCGGAGAAGAACGGGATCACCGAGGAGCAGGCGGCCAACGAGATCGCCGCACAGCTGCCCCAGGCCGTCGACAAGCTGACGCCGCAGGGGCAGGTGCCGAGCTCGCTCGACGAGCTCATGAAGCAGCAGAACCTGTAGCAGGCACGGAGCTGAGGGCCCCGACCACCCTCTCCTCACGCGGCGCCCGTCTCGGCAGACGGGCGCCGCGCGCTGTCCGCGCCCGCGCTGACTACGCTGTTCGGAGCAGTTCAGGAGAGCGGTTCAGGAGCAGGTCGCGCGGACAAGTCGGCGCAGGCAGGTAGCGCGGACACGTCGCGCAGGCAGGTCGCGCGGACAAGCGCACGGACAAGGAGCAGCACGGTGGCGGTACGAGCGGTCCGGGGCGCGGTCCAACTCGAGCGGGACGAGGCCGGGCACATGGACGAGCAGGTCGGCGCGCTGCTGACCGAGGTGCTCGACCGCAACGGGCTTACCGCGGACGACCTGATCAGTGTCTGGTTCACGGCGACGCCCGATCTGCACAGCGACTTCCCGGCGGCCGCCGCCCGCAAGCTCGGCATCACCGACGTCCCGCTGATCTGCGCCCAGGAGCTGGACATCGCCGGCGCCATGCCCCGTGTCGTACGGGTCCTCGCGCACATCGAGTCCGACAAGCCGCGCTCCGAGATCGCCCATGTCTACCTCGGCGCCGCCGCCGCTCTGCGCAAGGACATCGCCCAGTGAGAACCGCCCTCGTCATCGGCACCGGACTGATCGGTACCTCCGCCGCGCTCACCCTGCAGAGCCGTGGCGTCAGCGTCCACCTCGCCGACCACGATCCCGAGCAGGCCCGGATGGCCGCGGCTCTGGGCGCCGGCACCGACGAGCCGCCGATCGGACCGGTGGACCTCGCGATCGTCGCCGTACCGCCGGCGCATGTGGCCGCCACCCTGGCCGACGCCATGCGGCGCGGTGTGGCCCGCGCCTATCTGGACGTCGCCAGCGTGAAGGCCGGGCCGCGGCGCGAGCTGGAGGAACTGGGCCTCGACCTCTCCTCGTACATCGGCACGCATCCGATGTCCGGCAAGGAGCGCTCCGGGCCCCTCGCGGCCACCGCGGACCTCTTCGAGGGCCGGCCCTGGGTGCTCACGCCGACCCGTGAGACCGATACGGAGGTTCTGAACCTCGCCCTGGAGCTGGTCGCGCTCTGCCGCGCCGTTCCCGTCGTCATGGACGCGGACGCCCACGACCGCGCGGTGGCGCTGGTCTCCCATATGCCGCACCTGGTGTCCAGCATGGTCGCCGCGCGCCTGGAGAACGCCGAGGAGACGGCTGTACGCCTCTGTGGCCAGGGCATCCGTGATGTCACGCGGATCGCCGCATCGGATCCGCGGATGTGGATCGACATCCTGTCCGCGAACCCGGGACCGGTCGCCGATCTGCTCTCGGCGGTGGCCGCCGACCTCGACGAGACGGTGAGCGCGCTGCGGGCCCTGCAGTCCTCCGACGAGGCCAAGCGGCAGGGCGGCGCCACCGGCATCGAGACGGTGCTGCGCCGCGGCAACGCCGGCCAGGTACGGGTGCCCGGCAAGCACGGCTCGGCCCCGACGGCGTACGAGACGGTCGCCGTACTGATCTCCGACCAGCCGGGCCAGCTCGCGCGGATCTTCGCCGACGCCGGCATGGCGGGCGTGAACATCGAGGACGTCCGCATCGAGCACGCCACGGGCCAGCAGGCCGGTGTCGTCCAGCTCCTCGTCGACCCGAAGGTGGCACCGGCCCTGGCCGGGGCGCTGCGGGAGCGCGGCTGGGCGCTGCGGCAGTAGGGCGGCCGGGGTGCCCGCGGCGGGGCGGTCGGGGGCCGCGGCCCTTGCGGCAGTGGGGCGGTCGGCCGCCGTTGCAGGAGCCAGTAACCTTGTGGGCGGCGTTCTAAGGGCCTGTCGGGAGTTTCCCGTCTGCCGTGCGACGCCCGGCACGCGCGCTCGCGGCGTTGCCGGACCGCCCACGTGGCTCCGCCACGAGGGCACTCCGGCGCCTTGCGATCGCACGCACCGGACGCCGCACGGCCGCCCTTCGGGCGACGACGGGAAACTCCCGACAGGCCCTTGCGCCGCCCTGCACTCCTCACCGCCCGACGAAAGGCGCTCCAAGCCCCGTGGACACCACCGCCACCGCAGTGATCGTTGCCATCGACGGACCTTCCGGCACGGGCAAGTCGAGCACGTCGAAGGCCGTCGCCGCCCAGCTGGGCCTGAGCTACCTGGACACCGGCGCCCAGTACCGGGCGATCACCTGGTGGATGGTGCACAACGGCATCGACATCACGGACCCGGCCGCCATCGCCGCCGCCGCGGACAAGCCGGAGATCGTCTCGGGCACCGACCCTTCGGGCCCGACCATCACGGTCGACGGCACGGACGTGGCCGGTCCGATCCGTACGCAGGAAGTGACCTCCAAGGTCAGCGCGGTCAGCGCGGTGCCCGAGGTGCGCACCCGGATCACCGAACTGCAGCGCTCCATCGCCGCGGCCGCCGAGAAGGGCATCGTGGTCGAGGGCCGTGACATCGGCACCACCGTGCTGCCGGACGCCGACCTCAAGGTCTTCCTGACCGCCTCGCCCGAGGCCCGTGCCGCCCGCCGCAGCGGCGAGCTCAAGGGCGCGGACGTCAACGCCACCCGCGAGGCCCTGCTCAAGAGGGACGCGGCCGACTCCGGCCGCAAGACCTCCCCGCTCGCCAAGGCGGACGACGCCGTCGAGGTCGACACCAGCGACCTCACGCTGCAGCAGGTCATCGAGTGCGTGGTCACCCTGGTCGAGGAGAAGCGGGCCGCAAAGTGACGGAGACCGCCTCCGAGAAGGGTGCGGAGGTAGGCCGCAAGATCGGCGTCGGGCTGATGTACGGCCTGTGGAAGCCGCGCGTCCTGGGCGCCTGGAAGGTGCCCGCGAGCGGCCCGGCGATACTCGCCGTGAACCACTCGCACAACGTCGACGGCCCCATGGTGATGGGCACGGCCCCGCGGCCCACGCACTTCCTGATCAAGAAGGAAGCGTTCATCGGGCCGCTGGATCCGTTCCTGACCGGGATCGGCCAGCTCAAGGTGGACCGCACGACCGCCGACCGGACGGCGATCACCGGAGCGCTGGACGTCCTGACCGCGGGCGGCGTCCTCGGGATCTTCCCCGAGGGCACCCGGGGCGACGGCGACTTCGCCTCGCTGCGCGCCGGGCTCGCGTATTTCGCGGTCCGCAGCGGTGCGCCGATCGTCCCGGTGGCCGTACTGGGAAGCACAGACCGTCCCGGACGGTTGATAAAGGGGCTGCCGGCGCTCCGCAGCCGTATCGACGTGGTCTTCGGTGACCCCTTCGACGCGGGCGACGGCAGCGGACGGCGCACGCGCAAGGCCCTCGACGAGGCCACCCTGCGCATCCAGGAGCGGCTGACCGGCCACCTGGAAAACGCCAGGCGCCTCACGGGGCGCTGAGTAAGACTTGAAGCACCGCGTCGCACCCGGCACCGGGTGGGAACGCGGTGAGTAGTGGCCCGCGCACCTGCGTGGTCCATCGATGACCGATGACAGAGGTACGGACTTCATGAACGACCAGATCCCCGCAGAGGGCGCGCACGAGCACGAGCACGACCACGGCGCGCTCGGCGAGGCGGAGTACGCGGAGTTCATGGAGCTCGCCGCGGAAGAGGGCTTCGACATCGAGGAGGTCGAGGGCGCCCTCGAGGAGGCCGGGCACGGCCCGCTCCCCGTGGTCGCCGTCGTCGGCCGCCCCAACGTCGGCAAGTCGACCCTGGTGAACCGCATCATCGGCCGCCGCGAGGCCGTCGTCGAGGACAAGCCGGGCGTCACGCGTGACCGCGTCACGTACGAGGCCGAGTGGGCCGGACGTCGCTTCAAGCTCGTCGACACCGGCGGCTGGGAGCAGGACGTCCTCGGCATCGACGCCTCCGTCGCCGCCCAGGCCGAGTACGCCATCGAGGCCGCCGACGCCGTGATCTTCGTGGTGGACGCCACCGTCGGCGTCACCGACACCGACGCGGCCGTCGTCAAGCTGCTCCGCAAGGCCAAGAAGCCCGTCGTGCTGTGCGCCAACAAGGTCGACGGCCCGAGCGGCGAAGCCGACGCGCTGGCCCTGTGGTCCCTCGGCATCGGCGAGCCGCACCCGGTCTCCTCGCTGCACGGCCGCGGTACGGGCGACATGCTCGACGCCGTACTCGAGGCGCTGCCCGACGCACCCCAGCAGTTCTTCGGTGGCCCGGGCGTCGGCGGCCCGCGCCGTATCGCCCTGATCGGCCGCCCGAACGTGGGCAAGTCCTCGCTCCTGAACAAGGTGGCGAAGGAGGACCGCGTCGTCGTCAACGAGATGGCGGGCACCACGCGTGACCCGGTCGACGAGCTGATCAACCTCGGCGGTGTGACCTGGAAGTTCATCGACACCGCGGGTATCCGCAAGAAGGTCCACCTGCAGTCCGGCGCCGACTACTACGCCTCGCTCCGTACCGCCGCCGCGGTCGAGAAGGCCGAGGTCGCCGTGATCCTGATCGACGGCGCGGACTCGATCAGCGTGCAGGACCAGCGCATCGTCACGATGGCGGTGGAGGCCGGACGCGCCATCGTCATGGCGTACAACAAGTGGGACACCCTCGACGAGGAGCGCCGCTACTACCTCGAGCGCGAGATCGAGACTGAGCTCGGCCAGGTCGCCTGGGCCCCGCGCGTGAACGTCTCGGCGCGTACCGGCCGCCACATGGAGAAGCTGGTGCCGGCGATCGAGACGGCCATCGAGGGCTGGGAGACCCGCGTGCCGACCGGCCGCCTCAACTCCTTCCTCGGTGAGCTGGTCGCCGCCCACCCGCACCCCGTGCGCGGCGGCAAGCAGCCCCGCATCCTCTTCGGCACGCAGGCCGGCACGAAGCCCCCGCGCTTCGTGCTCTTCGCCTCCGGCTTCATCGAGGCCGGCTACCGCCGCTTCATCGAGCGCCGGCTGCGCGAGGAGTTCGGCTTCGAGGGCACGCCGATCCACATCTCGGTGCGGGTGCGCGAGAAGCGCAGCAAGAAGAAGTAACGGTCGCACTTCCGGTCGTACGAAGGCCCACCCGGCGTCTGCCGGGTGGGCCTTCGTGTGTCGTACGGAAGGGGCTCAAGTGCCGTACGGGCGCGGCTCAGGCGTCGTACGGACTCGTACGGCGGCTGCTCAGCGCTCGCGGCGCGGCCCCGGTGGCAGCGCCGCGGGGAAACCGCCCGGGCGGTGCGACAGGTGCTGCCAGGTCGGCGGGGGCGGCTCGTGGCGCGGGTGCAGGGCCGGGCTCTGCGGCATGTTGCCGAACGCCGTGAAGCCCAGGTCGTCTTCGCCGACGCGGTCCCCCGGAAGCGCCTTGAACGACCTGCGCCACTCCGCATAGAGCTCGTCATAGATCGGGGTCTCGGACTGACTCGGGGGCGTCTCCCCGGAGGGTCGCATACCGGGGATGGGGTGGCGGGAGGGGTCGTAAGGCTGCACGTAGGTGCCAACGACCCCACGGCGGTTGGGATGCGGGACGGGACGCATCGACCTCGGACCGGGCAGCGCCGACGGTGCGGGCCGGCTCACGCTGGGCTCAGCCGGCATCACGTCCCGGCCAGCGGCATGCACGCCGTGACGAGCTTGCCGTTGGCCGCGGCCTTGTCCAGGGCGTCGCGCAGCAGGTCCTCGCGGGGCTGGCGGCCGATGGAGCCAACCGGGGCGGCGAACACCAGCACCTTGTTGGTCTTGTTGGCGGCCGCGCGCCAGCCCTCGGTGACATGGAGCGGCTGGTGCGCCTGCCACCAGGCCGCCTGGCCGCCGCTCTCGCCCGGCTGGAGGACCGCGTGCAGCTGACCCATCGCGAGCAGCACCGACCAGCCGTTCAGGGCGCTGGGGACGTCCTTGACCTGGCTGACGGGCATGAAGCCCTGCTCGATCAGGAGCGGCAGGAAGTCATCGCCCCCGCTCGTGGCGCCCGGGCGGGCGATCGGTCCGGTGGGCTCCACGACGAGCGCCGGGTGCAGCTCGCCCTCCAGGAGCACGAGTCCGCTGGTCACACCGAGCACGGCCTGCTCGGGTTCTTCCGGTGCGGCCGGCTCGCCGCCGGTGATCGACTGGACGGCGCCCTGGAGCTGCTCCTCGGGAACCTGGACGACCTGCGAGGGCAGACAGGTGGCGTGCGCGAAGGCGAGGACGGCGGTCTCCTCGCCGACGAACAGCACGGTGCTGGTGCGCTCCTGCTGGCTGTCGCCCGGGGTGCGGCAGGATGTGCAGTCATAGCTGCCCGGGGAGTTGTCGCCGGTGAGCAGACGGTCGGCCTCATCGTCGCCGATCTCGGCGCGTACGTCGTCGCTGACGTCGAGCATGCGCTGCACGGGTGCTCCTCGGAAGTCGGTGCGTCGCGATGCCGGGAGGTTCCCGGCACGGGAGGACCGGTCGCTCCGGACCCCCCGAAAAGCCCGAAGGCTCATGAAGAGCACAACGGGGGAACCGTGGCGCAAGTCACGCAGTCGAGCGAACGGAATCGCACCATCCTCAGCACACGGTGAAGCCGTCACCGGAACCGCTCACTCCGCGTCAACCGCTGCTGCATACAAGGAAGTTGAAGTGGTGAGCTGAGTCACAGGTCACCGGAGTCGCTGGCGGACAAATGCGGAAATCAAGGCTTCTAGTGGGTGGCTGAAAATCGCCGCTACTCCGGGTAATGGGCAACTGGCCTGGAATGACAAGGATTTGGTTGATATCGGGCGCCTGTGTGCCTAGATTCCACCGCCGTGTGCATCGAGCACCGCTCGGGTACGTCCGCCGACCGCACCAAGCCAGCTCTTGCACCATGCGTCGGCGGACGGGACGCGACCGCTCACCGGCGTCGGATACGCCGGCGCGGCGGCGTCCAGGGGGAGCCCGGGTCCTGCGAGAGGGAACTCTGTGTTAGCCAAGTACGCCATCTCCTCACGTCCCAAGCGCAGTCGGACGACGGCAGTGCTCGCCGGGGCCGCTCTGGCCGCCCCATTGGGCCTGTTCGCAGCGAGCGGTCAGGCCGCGGCTGCCGACAGTGGGGTCTGGGACCGCATCGCCAAGTGCGAGAGCGGCGGCAACTGGCACATCAACACCGGCAACGGCTACTACGGCGGGCTCCAGTTCTCCGCCTCGACCTGGCGCGCCTACGGCGGAGGGGCATACGCCTCCACGGCCGACAAAGCGAGCAAGGCGCAGCAGATAGCCGTCGCCACGAAGGTGCAGAAGGGGCAGGGCTGGGGCGCATGGCCCACCTGCTCGAAGCGGGCCGGAGCCTACGGCAGCGCACCTGGGGTGAACGCGCCGTCCAAGTCGCAGGCGGCACCCAAGAAGGCGGCGCCCAAGAAGGTCGCGCCCAAGAAGGCGGAGTCCAAGGCGTCCAAGGCGCCCGAGCGTGCGAAGAGCCATGCGTCACGGGGTGGTTCACGGGATTACACCGTCAAGAGCGGTGACACCCTGAGCACCATCGCCGCGGCGCACGGCACGTACTGGAAGAAGATCTTCGACGCCAACAAAGCAGTGATCGGAGGCGATCCGGATCTGATCCTGCCGGGACAGAAACTGGACCTTCCCTGACAAGAGCGTGCAGCCCCGCCCGGTCGTCCGACCGGGTGGGGCTGCACGGTGCCGGGGCGCGGCACTCCGGATCCCCGCCGCGTCGCTGCTTAGCGTGACGCATGCCGAAGCGTCACTTGTGGACCCTGAGCCTCCTCGCCCTCCTGCTCCCGCTCCTGCCGACCGGGGCGCACGCCCTGTCGGGGCCACGCGCCGAGCCCTCGCCGCCACCCGCGTCCGGTCCCGCTTCCACGCATCGCTCGTACGTCTTCGAAGTGCCGTACGACTGTGCGGCGAGGAAGTGGCCGTGGAACTGTCTGGCCGAGTGCGAGAGCAGCGGCCGCTGGAGCGCCAACACCGGCAACCAGTACTACGGCGGGCTGCAGTTCTGGCAGCCGACCTGGGAGGAGCACGGCGGGCTGAAGTTCGCGCCGCGCGCCGATCTGGCCACGCGCGAGGAGCAGATCAAGGTGGCCGAGGAGGTGCTGCGCAAGCAGGGCTGGGACGCCTGGCCGGTGTGCTCGGAGCGGTACCGGCTCGACGGCCGGATCCACACCGTGAAGTCCGGCGAGACCCTGTCCTCGATCGCCCGCCGCTACAAGGTCAAGGGCGGCTGGTACGCGCTGTACCAGGCCAACCGCCAGATGATCGGCCGCTACCCGGACCGCCTCAACACGGGCACGATGCTCCTGATCCCCGACCGCGCGGGGGCGCGGCGGGTGCTGTGAGGCCGGCGGGCGGCCCCACCGCGGGGTTGAGCGCCTGACCGGACGTGGCCGCCCGTGAGCTTCCGCCGCTCAACCCTCCGGCTAAGGCCGCTGCGCTGTCGACCACTCCGTTGCCTCGCCGCTGAATGTCACCGAGCCGCGGCGCAGTTCGTGGACGAGGACGGTGCGGGCGGCCGGGGCGCGCAGGGTGGGTGGCAGGCGTTGTTCGGCCGTGATGACCGTGGCGTCTAGGGCTCCCAGCAGTTCGTACGTGCGGGCTGCGACCGTCGGGGACATGCCCTGGGCCGGTTCGTCCAGGAGCAGGACGCGCGGGTGGGCGAGCAGGGCCCCCGAGAGCGCGAGCATGCGCTGCTCGCCGCCCGAGAGGGTCGCGGCGCGGCGCCCGAGCAGCGGCCGCAGTTCGGGATACGCGTCGAAGGCGGCGGTGAAGTCCTCGTGCCGGGCGGCCAGTTCGAGGTTCTGCCGGACGGTGAGTGAGCCGAACACGGCCTGCCGGTCGGGTACGAAGCGGATGCCGTGCGCCGCGCGCTCATGCGCGGGGACGCGCGTGACGTCCCGTCCGCGCCACAACACCTGCCCCTCGGAGAGGCCCACGGCGCCGGCCAGGGCCCGCAGCACCGTCGTACGCCCCGCTCCGTTGCGTCCCAGGAGCACGGTGGCCCCTGGGTGGGCGGCGGCCAGGTCGACACCGTGCAGGGCCTCCAGGGGGCCGTAGCGCACGCGCGCCCGGCGGAGCTCGATCTCGGCGGTCATGGGTGGCCTCCGCCGATGAGTACGGGGGTGTGCGGCGTGCGGAACGTCGACGTACCGGTCCGTGAACGCCCAGGCCCGTTCCCGGTGTTCATCCGTGCTCACCGCCCGTACGCGCCACCGCGTCGAGGACCTGGCCCGCCGGCCCCGACGCGATCATGCGGCCCGCGCTCAGCACGTGCACCGTGTCGGCGAGGTGGGCCACCAGGTCCAGGTCGTGCTCGACGATCAGCAGCGCGGTGCCTTCCGCCGCGAGGGCGCGCAGGATCCGGGAGAGCGTGTCGACCTCGGCGGTGTCGAGGCCCGCCGCCGGTTCGTCCAGGAGCAGGACGTGGGGTGCGCCCGCGAGCGCCCGGCCGAGTTCCACGCGGCGCAGGGTGCCGGTCGACAGATCGGCGGCGGGGAGCCGGCGCACGGGGCCGTCGAGGCCGAGCAGGCGCAGGGTGCGGTCGACCGCGGCGGGGTCGCGTACGCGGCCCTGTTCGGCGCCGACGCGCACGTTCTCCTCGATGGTGAGCGAGGGGAAGACGGCGAGCTGCTGGAAGGTGCGGGCGATGCCGAGGCGGGTACGGGCGTGTGCGGCCAGGCGTGTGAGGTCACGCCCGGCGAACTCGACGCGGCCCGCGGCGGGCCGCACGGTACCGGCGAGGCAGTGGAACAGGGTGCTCTTGCCCGCGCCGTTGGGTCCGACGACAGCGGTGATCCGGCCGGGCGGAAGCTCCAGGCCGACGTCGTCGAGCGCGCGGAAGTCGTCGTACGCGACGGTGAGCCCGTGGGCGGACAGGGTGCCGGGAGCAGGGGGCGCGGGGG
>NZ_JAAKZW010000180.1 GCF_011044995.1 Streptomyces mesophilus
AGACGGCCCCGAGCAGCAGCCCCATCCCCGCCTGCCCCTGCAGCGACAACCCCGCGTCGAAGGCGTCGAAACCGAGGACGGACAGCGACGCGTCCGCGGACACCGTGGTGAGCCAGACCATGAGCGGGACGACCAGGGCGGTCACGAGCCCGAGCCGCAGTGCACACCGCCCCGCGAACCCCGCCGCCGAGAGCGAACCCACCGGCGTACGCGCCGCGGTGAGCACCCCCGCGAACAGCATCATCACCGCGACCGCCACCACGAGCAGCCACACCCGCCCGTCGAGCTCGGCAAGCCGCCCGACCGTCGCCGGCTCGTCCGCGGAAGCGCTGAAGAATTCATCGAGCGGCGCCGGAAGCACCTCGGTCAGCGCCCCCGTCACCTTGCCGTCCCAGGGCACGAACATGCCGAGAGGCACCGCGAGCCACACCCCGTTGGGCGCCCCGAGCAGCGCGGCCCCCGCGATCCGCCCGGGGTGGTCGTCGCCGAGCGCCGCGTACGCCGCGGCCGCGAGCCCCGCCGCCACCGCCACCAACAGCACGGTCACCAGTGCCGAGACGGCCGGCCGCACGGCCCGGTGCAGGAACGTCAGCGCCACCGGAAGGGGCGTACGACGGGAGACGAGCAGCGCGATGACCAGCACACCGAGCACCCACACCAGGGCACCGAGCAGCGAAGGTCCCGTATCGACGGTGAAGCCGACCGCGGCCTCGGCCTCGACGAGATCGCCGAGCCGGTCCGGCAGCAGTTCGCCGATGCCGCCCGGCAGATCGTCCGTGAGCCCGCCGTCCGGGAGTTGGTCGAGTCCGAGCGAGGCGCCGTCGAGGGTGATGACGTCGTGGCCGGCCCAGGCGAGCCCGGCGATCATCGCGAGGAAGAGCACCGCCACCGCGCCGGCCCGCGCGGCCAGCTCCCGGGGCGAGATCTCAACTCCGAGGGCGCGTAAGGACCGTAGGAAGAAGAAGGCGAGCAGGAGCGCGCCGGCCAGGCCGACGCCCAGCGGAGTCACCTCTATCGCGGTGGTCGCCTCCGCACCCTCCAGACCGAACGCCGAGACATCGCCCGACGGTGTCACCGAACCGCCCACCCCGAGCACCACGGCCGCCGCCGTCATCGGCCCCAGCGAACCCGCTGTGTCGGCGCCGAGTAGATGGAGACCGAGCGCCGCGACGCCGGCCATGCCGACGAGAGCCCAGCTCACACAGGCGATCGCCGTGAGCAGCACATCTCCCCAGCGGATACGCCGTACTTGGCCGGCCGCCGCAGTAGACCGCGTCGCGCTCATCGGCCGTCCCCCGATCCGTAGAGCTTTGTCTGTTTGAGCCGGACAGTCCGTTTAAGGCGTTTACTGAAGGTTGCGCATGATCCGCGTGCACCTATGCGTGATTACCACTCTCCGGGGCGGTTTCCGGACAGTCAACGGGGCGAACAATGAGGCAGCTACGGACTCTTCACAAGGCCCGACTTTCGGACAGGGGGCTGAGCCTGAAATAGTTCCCCACGATGTTCGACATCCCTAGACTCCCCATGACGGGGCCAATCGGGGGACAACGTAGTGGGGCATGGAGTGCCGGAACTCGTACTGGAATTGAACGGACGGACCTGGACCCTGGATCCGTCCAGGTCATACACGCTCGGACGCGACCCGGGCGGTGATGTGGCGATCGACGACGCGCGGGTTTCCTGGCGTCACGCCACCATCAGCTGGGGCGGCCGGAGTTGGGTCATCGAGGACCACGGCTCGACGAACGGAACGTTCGTCCAGGGCCAGCGGATCCATCAGATGGAGATCGGCCCGGGCTCGGCGGTGCATCTGGGCAACGCCACGGACGGCCCGCGTCTGAAGCTCACCGGGGCGGGCGCCGCCGCGGCGGTCGCCCCCCAGCAGGCGCCCGCGCAGCACCAGGCGCGCCAGCCGCAGGCCACGCCTCAGCAGGGCGGACCCGGCTGGTCGCAGCAGCACCAGCCGCCGGCGCCGCAGCAGAACGTGCCCCAGCAGCAGGGCTGGCAGCAGCAGCCTTCGCCGCAGGTCCCGCAGCAGGGCGGCTCCGCGGGGGCGCCGCCGGTCTACGGTGACCGCAGCCCCACCACGTTCCACCAGCTTGCCCTCGGCCGCGTGATGCGGATCGGCCGTGCGCTCGAGAACGAGCTGGTGGTCTCCGACCTCCAGGTCTCGCGCCACCACGCCGAGTTCCACGCGACGCCCGACGGCCGGATGGAGATCCGTGACCTCGGCTCGCACAACGGCACGTATGTCAACGGTATGCCGGTCGCCAAGGGCGGCACCGCGCTGCTCGGCCCCAACGACATCGTCGGTGTCGGCCACTCGACGTTCCGTGTCGTGGGCGGCCAGCTCGAGGAGTTCGTCGACACCGGTGAGGTCTCCTTCTCGGCCCGCCATCTGACGGTCACTGTCGACGGCGGCAAGCAGATCCTCAAGGACGTGTCCTTCGGCGTCCCGGAGAAGTCGCTCGTCGCGGTCATCGGCCCGTCCGGTTCGGGCAAGTCGACGCTCCTGAAGGCGCTCACGGGGTACCGCCCGGCCAACCAGGGCGATGTCCTCTACGACAACCGAAACCTGTACAAGCAGTTCGCCGAGCTGCGCCAGCGCATCGGTCTGGTCCCGCAGGACGACATCCTGCACAAGGAACTGACCGTACGGACGGCCCTCAAGTACGCCGCCAAGCTGCGCTTCCCCGCGGACACCACGCAGGCCGAGCGCGCCGCGCGGATCGACGAGGTGCTGCGCGAGCTCAAGCTCGACATCCACAAGGACAAGAAGATCACCTCGCTCTCGGGTGGTCAGCGCAAGCGTGTCTCGGTGGCCCTGGAGCTCCTGACCAAGCCGTCGCTGATCTTCCTGGACGAGCCCACCTCGGGCCTCGACCCGGGCATGGACCGCGATGTCATGCAGCTGCTCCGCGGTCTCGCGGACGACGGCCGTACGGTCCTGGTCGTCACGCACTCCGTGGCCGAGCTGGCCATCTGCGACAAGCTGCTCGTGATGGCGCCCGGCGGCGCCGTGGCCTACTTCGGCCCGCCGGAGGAAGCGCTCAACTTCTTCGGCTACAGCACCTGGGCCGATGTCTTCTCCGCGTTCGAGAACTACCGCGACTACGACTGGGCGGGCCGCTGGAAGGGCTCGCAGCACTACCAGATGTACGCCGCCGACATCGACGCGGTCGCCGCGCAGCCGGTGCAGATGCCGCCCATGCAGCAGATGCGGCCGCCGAAGCCGCAGGGCTGGTTCTCGCAGCTGGTCACGCTGGTGCGCCGCTATGTCACGGTGATCGCCTCGGACAAGGGCTTCATGGCCCTGATGGTGATCCTGCCGGCCGTGCTCGGTGTGGTCTCCACCCTGATCAACCCCGACCACGGTCTGAGGCCCGCGCCGACGGCGAGTGGCGCGAACCCGGGCGCCGCTACGGTCCTGCTCATCCTCGCCGTCGGCGCCTGCTTCGCGGGCGCCGCCAACTCGGTACGTGAGCTGATCAAGGAACGGGTCATCTACGAACGGGAACGGGCCACGGGCCTGTCCCGCTCCGCGTACCTGATGTCCAAGGTGATCGTGCTCGGCGTGATCACCGCATTGCAGGGCGCGCTCATCGCCGCCATCGGCATCGGTGCATCCGCGGTGCCCGACGAGGGTTTGATCCTCGGTTCGTACGTGAAGGTGGAGCTCGCCCTGCCGATCATGGCGCTCGGCTTCACCTCGATGATGTTCGGCCTGGTCATCTCCTCGCTGGTGAAGACCGCCGAGAAGACCATGCCGCTCCTGGTGATGTTCGCGATCATCCAGGTCGTCTTCACCGGCTGCCTTGTCGCGCTCAACGGCAAGATCGGGATCAATCAGTTGTCGTTCCTGATGCCCTCCCGCTGGGCGGTGTCCGGCGCAGGCACCACGCTCGACCTGAACAAGCTGTTCCCCAACGAGGACGACCCCACCTTGAAGGACCCGCTGTGGGAACCCGAGGCGGCCACGTGGCTCCTCGACATGGGCTGCCTGCTCGCGATCGGCGTGCTGCTCGGCTTCCTCGTGGCCCGCTTCCTGCGCCGCCACGAGCCCGAAGTCATGCGGAAGTAATCAGGTTCGTACGACGCCGAAGGGCGGCACCCCGTGTGGGGTGCCGCCCTTCGGCGTTGCTGAAGCGGTGTCGCTGTAGCCGTGTCGCCGTAGCGCTGAACAGGCTCAGTAAGCGCTGTTCACGTTGTCGATCGAGCCGTAGCGGTCGGCCGCGTAGTTGGACGCGGCGACGAGGTTGGAGACCGGGTTGTACTGGTTGTGCTCGGTTCCGTCGACGTGGTACGCGTCGAAGGTCGGCTTGATGATCTGCAGCAGACCGATGGAGGGCACACCGTTCTGGGCGTTGATGTCCCAGTTGTTGATGGCGTTGGGGTTGCCGGACGACTCGCGCATCACGTTCTTGTAGATGCCGTTGTACGTGCCGGGTATGCCTTCCTTCTTCATGATGTCGAGGGCCTGGCGGATCCAGCCGTCGAGGTTGTTGGCGTAGACCGGCTTGCGGGCGGCGGCCCGGCTCGCGGCCTCCTTCGCCTCGCGCTCCTTCTTCGCCTTGGCGTCGGCCTCGGCCTTGGCCTTGGCGTCCGCCTTCGCCTTGGCGTCGGCCTCGGCCTTCGCCTGCTTCGCGGCGGCGTCGTCGGCGTCCTTGGCGGCCGCGACGTGCTGCTTGGCGACGGTGGCCTGGACGTCCTTGTTGACGGTGAAGGCGACGGGCGCGGCGGAGATGTCGGCGGCGGCCTGCGAGGTCTCGGTGGCGTTGCCCGGCACGACGGAGACCGCGAGAGCAGCGGCGCCGAGGACGGCGACGCCGGCCATCGAGATCTTCTGGCTCTTGGTCAGGGCGGCCTGGCCAATGGTGCGGTGCTTGGGCATGACGAATGGACCTCTTCGAATAGCGGGGTCGCTCGCCTTTCCGTACCGGAGGTGAATTCCGGCTTTCCCGCGCTGTGGCCTGTGGAGCCACCGCGCCGAGCGACGGGAGCCATTCTTAGCGGCCGCAAAATTCCGTGGCAAAGGTGTGACGTACGAAGGCGCTTAGTGGATCAGGTACCGGGACCTAAGTCCTGAATGGGGCGTTCTGGCCGACCAGAGGCCCCCTAGGGGTCTACTAGGGGGCCTCGTAAGTGACCTGCGTCCTATGCGCGGGCTCACATCGAACACGTAACAGCCTCACCAAACGTTGCCGGAGCAATTCATTGAGTCACAGCCCTCATTCGGAAGGATGAGGTGACTGTCCCCGAACTCATGCCAGAGGTAGAGCCCGCGTACTGCCTGCGCATAAGAACGCTCCAACGCGGGCTTTCCGGCAATGGCTTCGAGCATCAGAAGATGCGAGGCCTCGGGCTCGTGCAGCCCGGTGAGGAGTCCGTCCACGACCCGCACCCCGCGCTCCGGAGTCACCACGAGGTCCGTCCAGCCGGCCGCCGGCCGCACCACACCGTCGGGCCCGGCGGCCGACTCGACGGCACGTACGCCGGTCGTCCCGACCGCGATGATCCTGCCGCCGCCGGCCTTCGCCGCGTTGATCAGCCGGGCGGAGGCGGCAGGTACCTCGAAGCGCTCGGGATACGGCGGTTCCTGCGCCTCGGCCGAAGCGACCCCCGTATGCAAGGTGACCGGAGCGAACTGCACACCCCGGCTCACCAGCTCCGCCACGAGCCGAGCGGTGAACGGCCGCCCCGCGCTCGGCATCTCCGCCGAGCCGATCCCGCCGGGCTGCGGCAGCGCGAACACCGTCTGGTACGCGGCCAGGGGCTGGTCCTTCCTTGTGTACGAGTAGCGGATGGGCCGCCCGTACCGGTCGAGCAGCCCCGGCACGTCCGCCGCCACCCTCGCCCACCACAGCCGCGTCCCCGAGGGATCCAGCGGCTCCTCCAGTACGAGAGAGGCTCCGCCCTTCAGGGTCACCACCCCCGGCGCGCCCGCCCGCGCCCGCGTGGTGCCCCGCTCGTCGGGGTCCCTCAGCTCCACGGCCCAGCGCCCGTCGTCGCCGCGCGTGGAGAAGTGGACGACCACGCGCGCTGTACCGATCCGGCCGTCGACCGCCGCCGCCAGCGTCGGGGACGTATTGACGATGAGGAGATCACCGGCCCTCAGCAGTGCGGGCAGCGCACGGAAGTCGTGGTGCGAGACCGCTGTGCCGCGCGAGACGAGCAGCCGCACCGAGTCCCGGTCGCGTCCCGGTCCGCGCTGCTCCGCGGGCTCGCGCGCCGAGAGCTCCTCGGGAACCCGCAGCGCGTCCAGGACGCTCATCGTGACTCCAGGAGTGACGGCGCGGAGTACCGCCCGCTTGTCGGCCGCTCGTCGAGCAGCCGCAGGAAAGCGGGCACGACCGTTTCGGGTTCGGGCCGCCCCGAGTCGTCGTCCAGCGGCACCGCGGCCTGATAGAGCGCGGTCCGCATGTCGCCCGGGTCGACCGCCCACACCCGGAGCCCCGGCTCCTCCACGCCGAGCACCGCGGTCAGCTGGTCGAGCGCCGCCTTCGAGGCCCCGTAGCCGCCCCAGGTCTCGTACGCCTCGGCCGCCGCGTCCGAACTCAGCGCGACGACCGCCCCGGCCGCCGACTCCCGCAGCAGCGGCAGCGCCTCCTGTACGAGGCCGAGCGGCGCCACCACATTGGTCTCAAGCGCCTCACGCAGCCCGTCGAGCGAGTGCTGTTCCAGGCGTACGAGCGGCTCAGCGCCCAGCACGCTCGCGTTGTTCACCAGCAGATCGAGCCCGCCGAGCTCAAGTGCCGCGGCGACGAGCGCCGACCGGTGCCAGGCGTCGGTGACGGTTCCCGGCAGCGCCACCACCCGTGTCCCGTACGCGCCGAGCTCCTCGGCCGCCTTCGCCAGCGCGTCCGCGGACCGCGCGTCGACGACAAGATCCCAGCCCCGTTCGGCGAGCGCGCCGGCGAGCGCCTTGCCGAACCCCTTCGAAGCCCCCGTGATGATCGCAACCGGCATGATGACCGTCCCCTCTGTACGTCGCTGCCCCCAACGTAGGAACCCGGACCTCCTCGGCACCTCGTACGCGAGGCCCGCTCGTGCAAGGCCCTTCGGACTACGCCCCGGGACCTAGTCGAGGGCCGTCGAAGGCCCGATACGGCGGTCAGGACCCGCCGGTACGGTGTGTCCATGACCGACGGCCCCCGATCCGGCCTGTACGCCGTGAGCACCGCGCTCCTGGCGATGAGCAGGCATCTCGAAGTACGCGACGTCCTGAAGACGATCGTGGCCTCGGCCCGTGAACTGCTCGACGCCCAGTACGCGGCGCTCGGCGTGCCCGACGACCACGGCGGCTTCGCACAGTTCGTCGTGGACGGCGTGAGCGACGAGCAGTGGAAGGCGATCGGCCCGCTGCCGCGCCAGCACGGCATCCTCGCCGCGATGTTGCACAAGGACGCGCCCGAACGGCTCGCGGACGTCCGCGAGGACCCGCGCTTCGAGGGCTGGCCCTCCGCGCACCCCGATATGTCGGACTTCCTCGGCCTGCCCATCCGCGACGGCGACGAGACTCTGGGCGCCCTGTTCCTGGCGAACAAGAACTGCCCCAAGCCGGAAGGCGGTTGCGGCTTCACCGAGGAGGACGAGGACTTGCTCGGCATACTCGCCCAGCACGCCGCCATCGCCCTCACCAACGCCCGCCTGTACGAGCGCAGCCGCGAGCTGACCATCGCCGAGGAACGCACCCGCCTCGCCCACGAACTGCACGACGCCGTCAGCCAGAAGCTGTTCTCGCTGCGCCTGACCGCCCAGGCGGCCGCCAAGCTGATCGACCGCGATCCGGTGCGTGCCAAGGGCGAGCTTCAGCAAGTGGCCGCGCTCGCGGCCGAAGCCGCCGACGAACTGCGCGCCGCCGTCACCGAGTTGCGGCCCGCCGCCCTCGACGAGGACGGCCTGGTCGCCACATTGCGCACCCATATCCAGGTGCTCGACCGCGCCCACGCCCCGCAGGTCACCTTCCGCTGCGAGGGCGTACGGGCCCTGCCCGCCTCGCAGGAGGAGGCCATGCTGCGCGTCGCGCAGGAGGCCCTGCACAACGCGCTGCGCCACTCGGGCGCCGCCCGGGTCGACGTCGTACTGGAGAAGCGCGGCCAGGGTGCGGTGCTGCGGATCACCGACGACGGACAGGGATTCGAACCGCGCGAGACCCGGCGGGCCGGACGCCACCTCGGCCTGGTCTCCATGCGGGACCGGGCGAGCGGGGTCGGCGGCCGGCTCACGGTGGAATCGGCGCCCGGCAAGGGCACCACGATCGAGATGGAGGTGCCTGGTGGCTGACAAGGTGATCCGTGTACTGCTGGTCGATGACCACCAGGTCGTCCGGCGGGGGCTGCGCACCTTCCTGGAGATCCAGGAGGACATCGAGGTCGTCGGCGAGGCCTCGGACGGCGCCGAAGGCGTCGAGCGCGCCGAGGAGTTGAAGCCCGACGTGGTCCTGATGGACGTCAAGATGCCCGGCATGGACGGCGTCGAGGCGCTGCGCAAGCTGCGCGAACTGGCCAACCCCGCCCGGGTGTTGGTCGTCACCAGCTTCACCGAGCAGCGCACGGTCGTCCCCGCGCTCAAGGCGGGCGCGGCGGGTTACGTCTACAAGGACGTCGACCCCGACGCCCTCGCCGGCGCGATCCGCTCCGTCCACGCGGGGCACGTCCTGCTCCAGCCCGAGGTGGCCGGGGTGCTGCTCGCCCAGGACGAGGGCAACGGGGCGCAGGGACGCGGCGGTTCACTCACCGAGCGCGAGCGCGAGGTGCTCAACCTGATCGCCGACGGACGGTCCAACCGGGAAATCGCCCGCGCGCTCGTCCTGTCGGAGAAGACCGTCAAGACCCACGTATCGAACATCCTGATGAAACTCGACCTCGCCGACCGGACGCAGGCCGCCCTGTGGGCCGTACGGCATGGACTGAACGGCTGATCAGGGGCGATCGCCGCTGGGCAGGACCGTTTCGTCAACGGCCGGATGCGGACCGTCGTGTTCCGGACTGAGATTCATACTGTCGTGTGGATGTCCCCCGGGCGGCGCATCCCGAGCGGACCTGGGCCGTTCTCCTTGCATGCTGCGGCGGCTGGCCGCGGCAATCGCAAGGAGGACACAGAAGTGAAGAACCTGAAGAAGGCTGCAGCCGTCACGATGGTGGCGGGTGGCCTGGTCGCCGCCGGTGCCGGTTTCGCGAACGCGTCGGACGGCGCGCACGCCGACGGCAAGGCCACCAAGTCGCCGGGCGTCGCCTCGGGCAACCTCGTCCAGGTGCCGGTCCACGTGCCGGTCAACGCCTGTGGCAACACGGTGTCCGTGATCGGTCTCCTGAACCCGGCCTTCGGCAACGATTGCTTCAACGGCTGACGTTCGCCAAGGTCGAGGAACTGACCAACCGGCCCTCCAGGCACTGCCTGGGGGGCCGGTCGCGTGCCCGGGGTGCGTGCGTCCGGGTGTGCGCGTCCGGGTGTGCGGGTCCGGGGGTGCGTGCGTCCGGGGTGCGCGTGCGCGATGGCGTTCCGCAGATCTTCGGCCTATTGATCCAAACGGGGGGCATCCTGCGGCGGTCCGTGTCATCCGGACGGCCCACGCGTTCTTCAGCGTGCAACCCCCGGCTGGGGTTGCTGAACAACGAACTCCCGTGCTCTGTACGGGACTTGATGGAGGAACAACCTCATGAACTTCGCCAAGAAGGCCGCCCTGGTCGTCGCCGCCGCTTCGATGGCCGCGGGCGCCTCCGCCGGTGCCGCGTTCGCCGACTCCGACGCGGACGCCAACGCCGCGCAGAGCCCGGGTGTCGGCTCCGGCAACAGCGTCCAGGTGCCGGCCCACGTGCCCGTGAACGTCGGCGGCAACTCCGCCAACGTCATCGGTGCGCTGAACCCGGCGTTCGGCAACGCGCTCTCGAACGCCAGCTGACCCACAGCACCCCGGAGCCCCGCGAACACCTCCCGGTTCGCGGGGCTTTCCGCTGCCCACCAGGTCTCGTCCGATGCGGCAGCTCGACCCCGCCGCCTCAGCCCCGCAACAGCTCCTCCACATACGCGTTGTACGCGGCCACCTGCGCCCTGCGCGCCGTACGCTCCACCGGCCGCAGCGCCTCGGCCCGCGCCCCCATCTCGGAGGCGCTGACGGCCCCGCCGTGCCCGTTCTCCTGCGCCACGGAGATCAGCAGCCCGACCCGCTGCGCCAGCTCCAACACCCGTACCGCACGCGGCGGGTACCCCGGGGCGAGCACCTCGCGCCCCCGCTCCGCGCGCGCCCGGTACGCGTCCACCGCCGCCTCGGCGACCGGCCCCGAGCCCGCGACGTCCAGCTTCGTGAGCAGCGCCGTCGCCTCCCGCAGCGCCTCGGCCAGCTCGCGCTCCGCCTCGCCGAGCGAGGGCACGTCGGCGGGCGGCGCCTCCCGCACCGGCAGGCAGTGCCAGAGGACTTCCACGTGGACGTCGGCCGTACCTGGACCGGAACCCGCCTCGTACACCTCGGGTACGAGCCCGAGCGCGACCCCCTGGCAGATCACGGCCTCCTCCGCCTCGAGGGCCCGTGTGTTGAACTCCGCCGGACCGCTCAGGCCCAGCGGATGCCCGGGCGCCGGCAGCGCGACCCGCAGCCCCTGGGCGCCGAGCGCCCGCAGCCGGCCGAGCGCGAGCGTCAGGCCGACCGGTCCCGCTTCACCCGGCAGCCCCTCGACGCGGTGAACGGCGTCCTCGCCGACGATGGCGAGCACGGCCTCATCGGGCGAGACAAGTCCGGCAATCAGTGCATTACCCCAAGAGGCCAACTGGCCCGAGCGTGGTTCCGTGAGCATGGACACCAGACTAAGGACCGTACTGACGACAGGAGCATCTCCCCGGTGGCGTAGGTTTTCCCTGGGGGCGGCGTTTACTGACGCTCGCAAGTTCCGATACGCATGGGAGACAGCACGCTCATGAGCGATGTGCTCGAGCTGGAGGACGTGTCCGTGGTCCGAGGGGGCCGCGCACTGGTGGACCAGGTCTCCTGGTCGGTGAAGGAGGGGGAGCGCTGGGTCATCCTCGGCCCCAACGGCGCCGGCAAGACGACACTGCTCAATGTCGCCTCCAGCTACCTGTTCCCGAGCAAGGGCACCGCGACCATCCTCGGTGACACCCTCGGCAAGGTCGATGTCTTCGAGCTGCGCCCCCGCATCGGCATGGCCGGTATCGCCATCGCCGACAAGCTCCCCAAGAGCCAGACCGTCCTGCAGACCGTGCTCACCGCCGCGTACGGCATGACCGCCGGCTGGAACGAGCAGTACGAGGACGTCGACGAGCAGCGCGCCCGCGCCTTCCTCGACCGGCTCGGCATGTCCGACTTCCTGGACCGCAAGTTCGGCACCCTCTCCGAGGGCGAGCGCAAGCGCACCATGATCGCCCGCTCCCTGATGACCGACCCCGAGCTGCTGCTCCTGGACGAGCCGGCCGCCGGCCTCGACCTCGGCGGCCGCGAGGACCTGGTCCGCCGCCTCGGCCGCCTGGCGCGCGACCCCATCGCGCCCTCGATGATCATGGTCACGCACCACGTCGAGGAGATCGCCCCCGGCTTCACCCACGTCCTGATGATCCGCCAGGGCAAGGTCCTCGCCGCAGGGCCCCTGGAGCTGGAACTGACCTCCCGCAACCTGTCGTTGTGCTTCGGCCTCCCGCTCGTGGTCGAACAGGTCGGCGAGCGCTGGACCGCGCAGGGCCTGCCGATCTCCTGACCCCGTAACAACCCGCACCGGAGAGCAGCACAGGGGCCCGCGCACCCTGTCCCGGGCAGGGCCCCCGCCCCTACCATGAACACCATGGACGCTTGGGTGTGGTGGCTGATCGGCGCGGTAGTCCTGGGCATTGCGCTCGTGATCACCGCGATGCCCGAACTCGGGATGCTCTCCGCCGGTGCAGTGGCCGCCGCCGTGACCTACGGTCTCGGCGGCGATGTCGTCCTCCAGGTGATCGTCTTCGCCGCCGTCTCGGTCGCGGGGATCGCCGTCGTACGGCCGGTCGCCGCCCGCCATGGTGCGCAGCGGCCCCAACTCGCCACCGGAGTGGACGCGTTGAAGGGCAAACAGGCCGTCGTCCTGGAACGGGTCGACGGCCGCGGCGGCCGGATCAAGCTCAACGGCGAGGTCTGGTCGGCCCGTTCACTCGACGCGGCGCAGGCGTACGACGTGGGCCAGCAGGTCGACGTGGTGGACATCGACGGTGCGACGGCGGTCGTGATGTAGCGGCAGCGCTATCTGTCCGAACATGACTCGCGGCACACGCCGGTCTGACAGACTCGACCAGCAAGATCTTCCAGTACGCGGAACACGCAGCGTATTCAGGTTATTCAGGCTCGAAGGGCACGGGGAGCGCGATGCAACCGGTCATCATCGTCCTCATCATCCTGGTGGTGTTGGTCTTCATCGCCCTCATCAAGACGATCCAGGTGATCCCCCAGGCCAGCGCTGCCATCGTCGAGCGCTTCGGCCGCTACACCCGCACGCTGAACGCGGGACTGAACATCGTCGTCCCGTTCATCGACTCGATCCGCAACCGGATCGACCTGCGTGAACAGGTCGTCCCGTTCCCGCCCCAGCCGGTGATCACCCAGGACAACCTGGTCGTCAACATCGACACCGTCATCTACTACCAGGTGACCGACGCCCGGGCCGCCACCTACGAAGTCGCCTCCTACATCCAGGCGATCGAGCAGCTCACCGTCACCACGCTGCGCAACATCATCGGTGGCATGGACCTCGAGCGGACCCTGACATCCCGCGAGGAGATCAACGCGGCGCTGCGCGGCGTCCTCGACGAGGCCACCGGCAAGTGGGGCATCCGCGTCAACCGCGTCGAACTCAAGGCGATCGAACCGCCCACCTCCATCCAGGACTCGATGGAGAAGCAGATGCGCGCCGACCGTGACAAGCGCGCCGCGATCCTCACCGCGGAAGGTATCCGCCAGTCCCAGATCCTCACCGCCGAAGGTGAGAAGCAGTCGGCGATCCTGCGCGCCGAAGGTGAGGCCAAGGCGGCCGCCCTGCGCGCGGAAGGCGAAGCACAGGCGATCCGTACGGTCTTCGAGTCCATCCACGCGGGCGACCCCGACCAGAAGCTGCTCTCGTACCAATACCTTCAGATGCTGCCGAAGATCGCCGAGGGCGATGCCAACAAGCTCTGGATCGTGCCCAGCGAGATCGGCGACGCCCTCAAGGGACTGTCGGGCGCGTTCGGCAACTTCGGCGGCGGAGGGCTCGGCCCCAACGTAGGGCCACAGGCCGGCGCACCCGCGACGGAGCGCCGCGAACAGCCTCCGCTCGACTGATCCGCGGTGACCGCCTGGGAGATGGTCGGGGTCCTTGCCGCCGGATTCGGTGCAGGGGCCATCAATACGGTCGTCGGCTCCGGGACCCTCATCACCTTCCCGGTGCTGCTCGCCATCGGCCTGCCGCCGGTCACCGCCACCGTCTCCAACGGACTCGGTCTGCTCCCGGGCTTCGCCGGCGGAGTCTTCGGCTACCGCCGTGAACTGGCCGGCCAGCGGGCTCGCATCCTGCGCTTCGGCATCGTTGTCACCGCGGGCGGCCTGTGCGGAGCGATCCTGCTCCTGACGCTGCCGCACTCCGCGTTCGAAATGATCGTGCCGGTCCTCGTCGGCCTCGCGCTCGTCCTGATCGCCCTCCAGCCCTGGATCACCAAGGCCGTGCAGCGCCGCCGCGAACGCAAGGGGCAGCCGGGCAGCGAGTTCGGCGGCCCCTGGCTGCACATCGGCCTGTTCCTCGCGAGCGTCTACGGCGGCTACTTCACCGCCGCCCAAGGCATCCTCTACATGGCCCTGATGGGCATGTTCCTCGGCGAATCCCTGCAGCGCACCAACGCGGTCAAGAACATCCTGGCCGCCATGGTCAACGCGGTGGCCGCCCTCTTCTTCCTCTTCGCCGCCCACTTCGACTGGACCGTGGTCCTGCTGCTCGCGGCCGGCTCCTTGGCGGGCGGCTTCGTCGGCGGCACCTACGGCCGCCGCATCCCCTCGGCCTGGCTGCGCGGCCTGATCGTGGCAGTGGGCACCGTCGCACTGGTCCAACTGATCGTGCGCTGAAGGCTGCGGGTGGTCGAGCGAGGGTGTGGAGGCGTCAGCCTCCACACCCTCAAACCGCCGCGGAGCGGCGGAGCAACCTCGGGCCGCAGGCCCGCACTGCTATGCCGCTACGGACTGAGTCAGCCACTCCGGCAGCGCCGAACGGTCATCCGCGGCCAGAGCGAACAGCATCGCGTCGCTCGGCGTCGGTACGAACGGCTCGAACAGCAGCGGCATCCCGGCCTGCTCCGGAGTCCGGTCCGCCTTGCGGTGATTGTCGGCCGCACACGAGGCCACCGTGTTCAGCCAGGTGTCCCCACCGCCCTGCGCACGCGGCACGACGTGGTCGATCGTGTTGGCCCGGCTGCCGCAGTACGCGCACTTGTTGCGGTCCCTGATCAAGACACCCCGCCTCGACCAGGGAGCGTGTCTTCGGAACGGCACCCTGACGTACCGGCAGAGCCTGATCACCCGAGGCACCGGCAGCTCCACCGCGGCCGCGCGCATGCGCAGTTCGGGGTGGGCCTGCTCGACGACGGCCTTATCGGTCAGAACCAGCACAACAGCCCGGTTCAACGTCACCGTCGACAGCGGCTCGAAGCTCGCGTTCAGCACCAGCGTGTCCCGCATCTCGCCCACCCTCCCGTGCGCACCAGCCCACCCCCTCGGCGGACTGGGATCAACTCTGGCCGGGCGGGCTGATCTGGACAACGCATTAAAAATGCCCGCTCCTGATCACTTCCATGACCAGGAGCGGGCAAACAGCCGGTGAAGGCTCAGTTTCGCTCAGTTCTCATCAGGTGCCTCGTACTCACCGATGAGCTGCGCACGCGCCAGCGTGTGGAACCGGAGATTGAAGCCGACGACGGCCGGCGACGCGTCCGCGTCGGGGCCCAGCTTCTCCTGGTCCACCGCGTACACGGTGAAGACATAGCGGTGCGAGCCGTCCCCGGGCGGGGGAGCGGCACCTCCGAAGTCCTTCGTCCCGTAGTCGTTGCGCGCATGCACCGCGCCCTCGGGCAGCCCCTCGAACTTGCCGCTGCCGGCACCGGCCGGCAACTCGGTGACCGACGCCGGGATGTCGAAGAGCGACCAGTGCCAGAACCCGCTGCCCGTAGGAGCATCGGGGTCGAAGCAGGTCACCGCGAAGCTCTTTGTCTCCGCGGGGAACCCCTCCCACCGCAGGTGCGGCGAGACATTGTCCTTGGCGAACACCTGGGCGTCGTCCAGGACTTCACCCGGCGCGACATCGTCGCTCAGCACCGTGAACGACGGCACCTGGGGATGGAAATCATGGGGGAGCGGGCGCCTCTTGTCCGTCACGTCAAACCTCCGGTCGGCAGTCTCGGGTCTGTGCTTGTGAGCCTAGGCCCAGTTGCGCTTCCCGCCGACCTGGGACAGCCACTCGTTCAGGTAGGCGTTCCAGTCGGTGCCCTGGTAGTCGTTCAGCCCCACCTTGAATGCACGGAAGGTGTCACCACCCGTGTTGAACAGGCCCGGCTTCTTGTCCATCTCGAGCACGACGTCCATCTCACGGTCATCGGCGACGAAGGACAGCTCGACCTGGCTCAGACCCTGGAACTGCGACGGCGGGAAGAACTCGATCTCCTGGTAGAACGGCAGCTTCTGCCGCGTACCGCGGATGTGACCGCGCTCCATGTCCGCGCTCTTGAAGCGGAAGCCCAGCTGGATGAAGGCGTCGAGAATCGCCTGCTGCGCCGGCAGCGGGTGCACATTGACCGGGTCGAGGTCACCGGAGTCGACCGCACGCGCGATCTCCAGCTCCGTGGTCACCCCGATGTTCATCCCGCGCAGCGGCTGCCCGTCGATCGTGGTGATCGGCGTCTCCCACGGGATCTCGAGCCCGAACTGCACCGCGTGCAGCGCATTGGCCTTCAGCTCGAAGGCACCACCAAGACGCTGCTTGGTGAACTCGATGTCCTGCTTGACCTCCTGGTCACCACCCTCGACCTCGACCCGCGCCTGCAGGCCGACCGCGAGGGCCTCGATCTGCTGATCGACGGACCCGCCCTGAATGCGGACCTCGCCCTGGACGACGCCGCCCGGCACCACATTGGCCTCGGTCAGCACTGTCTCCACCGAAGCGCCACCGGCACCCATGCTCGCGAGCAGCTTCTTGAACCCCATGTCAGTCCTCCCCGTGCCGCACGAAGGCGGCCCGTTTTGATCAGCGATCTCTCATCTACCAACGCGAACCGGCAGGCGCTGGTTCCGGCCCACACCCTTCCAAGGGCCGGGCCCCCTGACCACCCACCCGTACAGAACCTTTGCACTACGCTCGTACGCCATGATCGCGGCCCCCGACCGTACGCCCCTGCCCCGCTCGTTCTTCGACCGCCCCGTACTGGAGGTGGCCCCCGACCTCCTGGGACGCATCCTCGTCCGCGCGACCCCCGACGGTCCGATCGCGCTCCGCCTCACAGAGGTGGAGGCGTACGCCGGTGAGGCCGACCCCGGCTCGCACGCCTATCGCGGCCGCACGGCCCGCAACGGCGTGATGTTCGGCCCGCCCGGCCACGCATACGTCTACTTCACGTACGGCATGTGGCACTGCCTCAACATCGTCTGCGGCCCGGAGGGCTTCGCGAGCGGGGTCCTGCTGCGCGCCGGCGACATCGTCGAGGGCGCCGAGCTCACCCGGCACCGACGGCTATCGGCCCGCAATGACAAGGAACTGGCCAAAGGCCCGGCCCGCCTGGCCACGGCCCTGGACGTCGACCGCGCCCTCGACGGCACGGACGTCTGCGCGGGCCCGGACGCCCCGCTCTCCATCTATACGGGTACGCCCGTGCCGTCCGACCAGGTACGCAACGGTCCGCGCACCGGAGTCTCCGGCGAGGGAGGGGTGCACCCCTGGCGCTTCTGGATCGCCAACGACCCGACCGTCAGCCCTTATCGGGCCCATACGCCCCGACGGCGGACGTCCTGACGGGACTTGACGCGTCCCAGGGGGATCCGTAATGTAGTCCGAGCCGCTTGAACCGGGTACTGCCTTCGACAGCAGCCGGAAGCGGCCAAACCACTACTGCGACTTCCCTCAACGGGGCCCATTTCGGCATGCCGAAATTCGATCCCGGGACTCGATTATGAGTTGCCGAAGGAATCCGCTAACGTAGTGAATGTCGAAAGGCCGCAAGGCCGAATAGACAGCCGAAAGGCAGCCGAAAGGCGAATCCCACCGACTGGGAATCGGGCCCGAAAGGATCTGATAGAGTCGGAAACACCGAAGGGAAGCCCGGAGGAAAGCCCGAGAGGGTGAGTACAAAGGAAGCGTCCGTTCCTTGAGAACTCAACAGCGTGCCAAAAGTCAACGCCAGATTGACAACCCCGT
>NZ_JAAKZW010000181.1 GCF_011044995.1 Streptomyces mesophilus
CCACGGACGGCAGACCACTGAAAGCCACACCCGACACCCCCGGTTGAGCCAACCCTACGAATGGCTCGCTCATCCCGATCAACAAGGTAGGGACCACTGAGCCACATCGGAACTACTCATCTAGACGAGACGCAGCGCATCGCGGCCGAGGGGCGGAACGAGCCCCTCGGCCGCGGCGCGTGTGAGCAGTCCGCGGATCGCCGCGTGCCCGTCCTCGCCGAGTTCGGCGGTGAACTCGTTGACGTAGAGCCCGATGTGCTGATCGGCGACCGCCGGGTCCATCTCCTGCGCGTGCTCGAGGACGTACGCGCGCGAGGCCCCCGGATCGTCCCAGGCCATCCGGACCGACGAACGGGCCGCGTCCGCAAGCGACTTGAGCGTCTCCTCGCCGAGCGAGCGCTTCGCGATGATCGCGCCCAGCGGGATCGGCAGACCGGTGGTCTGCTCCCAGTGGACGCCCATGTCGGCCAGGCAGTGCAGGCCGTAGTTCTGATACGTGAAGCGCGCCTCGTGGATGACGAGGCCGGCGTCGACGCGGCCGTCGCGTACGGCGGGCATGATCTCGTGGAAGGGCAGCACGACGATCTCGCCGACACCGCCGTCCTTCAGCGTGTCCGCGGCCCACAGCCGGAACAGCAGATACGCGGTCGACTTCTCGCTCGGCACGGCGACGGTCTTGCCGGTGAGGTCGACGCCGGGCTCCCGCGTCAGGACCAGCGGCCCGCAGCCACGCCCCAGCGCGCCACCGCAGGGCAGCAGCGCGTACTCGTCGAGCACGTACGGCAGGACCGCGTACGAGACCTTCAGGATGTCGAACTCGCCGCGCTCCGCCATCCCGTTGGTGATGTCGATGTCCGCGAACGTGACGTCGAGCTCCGGGGCGCCCGGGACCAGGCCGTGGGCCCAGGCGTGGAAGACGAAGGTGTCGTTCGGGCAGGGGGAGTAGGCGATCTTCAGCGGGCGCTCGGTCTTCAGCGGCTGTGCGGTCCTGCCGGTCACGTCAGTCATGCGGGTTCCAACTCTCCAGGACGGGCGCCGACTTCCCGAACCCCTCGGTGAGCGCCTTCAGCGCGTCGCCGATCCGCCAGGCGGCACGGTCGCGCGGGCCCACGGGGTTGGAGACGGCGCGTATCTCCACGACCGGGATGCCCTGCGCCACGGCGGCCTCGGCGACCCCGAAGCCCTCCATCGCCTCGATCAGCGCTCCGGGGTGGCGCGCGGCCAGCTCCTCGGCGCGGGCCGCGGACCCGGTGACGGTCGAGACGGTGAGCACGGTCCCCGTGCGTGCGCCGGTGGCGGCCGCGAGGTCCCGTACGAGAGAGGCGGGCGGCTCGTGGCGGACCGTGCCGAAGCCGAGCTCGGTGACGGGCACGAAGCCTTCGGGGGTCTCGGCGCCCAGGTCGGCGGCGACGATCGCATCGGAGACGGCCAGCGAGCCGACGGGGGCGACGGAGGTGAACCCGCCGCCGATCCCGGCCGAGACCACGAGCCCGTAGGGCCGCCCGCCGAGTGCGGCGGCGGTCAGCTCACGGGCCGTGGCGGCAGCGGCGGCCGCGGGTCCGACGCCCGCGGCGATCACGTCGAGGCCGGGTGCGCCGGCGGCGACGGCTGCCGCCTCCGCCGGCACCGCGGTCACGACCAGGACGCGCATCGCCGTCTGCTTCATGGTCAGGCTCTTACGCGTCGGCGTTCTCGAGCTTGAAGTTCCAGACGCCCTTGACGTCCTTGCCCTGCTCGTCCTGCTCGACGACGCTCACGTAGAGGGTCTTCGGCGCGGGCTGGCCCTGCTGCGGGGCGAACAGGTCGATGCCCTCGAAGGAGAAGTACGTCTTCTTGTACGGGTTCGTGGCCTGCTGGCCGTTGATCCACAGCGCCCAGCCCGTCTCGGCGACCTTGGGGTCGACGCCCACGCGCAGTGTCTCGCCCGTGCTGACCTTGATGGTCTTGTCGGACTTCTTCAGGGCGCAGGCCGCGGCTTCCTTCATGCCGAGGCTCTTGCTGTGCTCGTAGCAGGTCGCGTCGGTCGACACCGAGTCGCTGCCGAAGGTGACGGTCGCGACGGGGCTCGGCTTCTCGCACGCGGAGAGCACGAGCAGGCCGGCCGAAACAGCGCCAAGGGTGGCCGCGACGCGGCGGCTCTTGGCGGAGAAGCGCAGGGAGGTCATGGCCGAAGGCTATCGGGCACCTCGGTGCGTACGGCCAGGTGGGTACGGCGTGGCGATCCTCACGCCACCCGGTGCGCGGCCTCACGCCACCCGCGGGTGGGCGGACCCGTGACGGGCCGCGCCGAGGAGCCCCCGTACCGTCAGAAGCCAGGTCGCGCCGACGATCGCCGCCGCCACAGCGAAGCCGAGCACCCCGTGCAGCGGCAGGACGATGCCGATCGCGCCGCCCACCACCCAGGCCATCTGGAGCAGCGTCTCGGAGCGGGCGAAGGCCGAATTGCGGACCTGTTCGGGGACGTCGCGCTGGATCATCGCGTCGAGCGCGAGCTTGGCGAGCGCCTGGGCCGCGCCCGCTACCGCGCCGAGGGCGGCGACCAGCGGGGCGCCGAAGAAGACGGCCGCGGTGATCGCGGCGCCGGTGGCCGCGGCCACCATCGTCACGATGATGAGTTCCGGCGCCCGGCCGCGCAGCGCGGCACCGACCGCCGTGCCCAGGGCGTTCCCGACCCCGGCCGCGACCGCGACCATGCCGAGCGAGACGGCGGCGCTCTGTCCCGGGAAGGGGTCCTCGCGCATCAGGAACGCGAGGAAGAAGATCAGGAACCCGGAAAGACAGCGCAGCCCCGCATTGGCCGCGAGCCCGTGCGTGACCCCCGCCCCGACCGTCCGCAGGCCCGGCTTCTTGCCGTGCTCGCGGTGCAGATGCGAGGCGTCGGAGGCGAGCAGCGCCTTGTCCTCGCCCTTCGACGAGTCGACCTTGTGCGGCAGCGTGAAGGAGAGGAACGTCCCGACGACGAAGAGCGAGAAGGCGGCGTACAGCGGAAAGCGCGGCCCGAGCTGATGCAGCCCGGCGCCGAGCGGCGCCGCGAGCCCGGTCGCGAGCAGACCGCCGAGGGTGACCCGCGAGTTCGCCTTCACCAGCGAGAACCGGGGCGGGAGCAGCCTGGGCACCACGGCACTTCTGACCACGCCGTACGCCTTGGACGCCACGAGCACGCCGAGCGCCGCCGGATACAGCTGCAGACTTCCCGTCACCACCGCGCCCGCCAGCATCAGCGAGAGCAGCGCCCTGGCCAGCATCGCGGCGGCCATCGCGGCGCGGCGGCCGTGCGGGATGCGGTCGAGTAGCGGGCCGATCACCGGGGCGAGCAGGGTGAACGGGGCCATCGTGATGGCGAGGTAGAGCGCGACGCGCCCGCGTGCCTCGTCGGTCGGCACGGAGAAGAAGACCGTGGAGGCGAGGGCGACGGTGACCAGCATGTCCCCGGCGCTGTTCACGGCGTGCAGTTCGATCAGTTTGCCGAGCCCTGACTCGCCCGCGCCGTGCGCACTGGTGACCTTGCGGATCCCGCGTCCCGTTTTCGAGAAGGGCGCGCTCAGGACGCGGCCCGCGGCCCGGCCCGCCCTGCGCACCGCATCGCCCGACACCCGTGCTGCGTTTTTCCGGGGGACACCCCCGGAGCCCCCGGCCGAGATGGTCACCACGTCATAGTGCCCCAACGCGCCCGGCCCTCACCCCGCCCGGCGGGAAAGCCATGACCCCTTCGTACGCGGGTGAAGGACCCTTTTGCGTTCGCGTCGAACAGCCCGTCGTGTACGCATCGGACGGCCCTTCGCCGACCCGGCTGCCGATGCCATGTGGGCCTCGGCGTCCGGAGGGGGTAGCGTGCGTAGCGCGCCTGCGGCGGTTGGTCTTGGCCGCGCGCCTCTTCGCGATCCCGCAGAATGGGTTGCGTAGGTGCGCCCGAGAGTGACCGGGCGCGGACGTCGACGCGGCCCTTCGGTCCGCTCCGTCCGCCCCGTCGCCGGGCTGTGGCGCACCCGAGGACAAGGCGTAGGAGAGAAGCGATACCTGTGAGCGCAGCGACAACGCGAAGCCGCACCCCCGACCGCCTGTGTGCCGAGGCCGTCGATCTCGCGAGGGAGGCGGCCGAGGAGGCCGCCTACCCCGGAGTCGTCGGGGAGCATGTCTCCGCGATCTCCGAGGGCGACCGGGTGGTCACCCACTTCTTCGAATGCAAGGAACCGGGCTACCGGGGCTGGCGCTGGGCGGTGACGGTCGCCCGCGCCTCCCGCGCGAAGTTCGTCACCCTCAGCGAAACGGTGCTGCTTCCCGGCACGGACGCCCTCCTCGCCCCCGAGTGGGTGCCGTGGAGCGAGCGGCTGCGGCCCGGCGACATGGGCCCGGGCGATCTGCTCCCGACCGAGGCCGACGATCTGCGTCTGGAGCCCGGGTTCACCGGCGAGGACACACCGCCGCCGAACTCGGCGGTCTCCGAGGAGATGGCCGAGCGGGTCTCGGTCTCCGGCGAACTGGCCGAGCTCGTCGAGGCGGAGGACGCCGAGATCACGGGCGGACCGCCGTCCTCGCTGCCGGCCGCGCCGCTGCGCGGGTCGATCGTGTCCGTGGCCGAGGAGCTGGGCATGCGCCGTGCGCGCGTGCTCTCCCGGTACGGCCTGCACGTGGCGGCCGACCGCTGGGAGGACTCCTTCGGCGCGAAGACCCCGATGGCCCAGGCGGCTCCGGCCGCCTGCGTGTCCTGCGGCTTCCTGGTCCGGCTCGGCGGATCGCTCGGGCAGGCGTTCGGCGTGTGCGCCAACGAGTTCGGGCCTGCCGACGGGCACGTCGTCTCCCTCTCGTACGGGTGCGGCGGGCACTCGGAGGCGGCCGTCATGCCCAAGCCGCCGGTGCCTTCGCAGCCGGTGGTCGACGAGTTCCAGGTGGACCCGATGCCGCTGCGTCCCGCCGCGGATTCGGGGTCGGTGTCGGTGGGCGCCGGGGCCGCGGAGGATCTCGGCCACTCCTAGGGGGTGTCTTGTGGATCATGCCGGGCTCGCGGGGCCTGGCACGCACTCCCCCAAGCTCTCGACTTCGCTCGAGCAGGGGGGACCCCCATGCTGCGTTGTCGTCGGTCGCGATGGCTCCGCCATCACTCCCTCCTCCGCCTTGCGATCGCACGCACCAGGCCCCGCTCCCTGATCCGGCCTGATCCACAAGACACCCCCTAGGTCCGGGGAGTTCCTGGGCGCGGTCCCCGTTTCGGACGGGGCAGGGCGGGGAGAAGAGCCCGTCCGTAGGCGGTACCGTCACCGAGCCCAGCCGCACCCCCCGGACGAAAGGCCCCACCGTGACGAGCAAGCCCGTGCAGCCCGCACAAGAAGGGCAGGACCCCTTCGGCACCGCGAGGCTGCGCAGAGGCGTGCTCGACGCCTGGTCCGCCTCGGCCGCCCGCTTCCGTGAGGACGCCAACGCCGAAGAGGACCTCGCCCTCGGCGGCTACCGCGACCGCCTCATCGTGGAGCTGGCGCAGAACGCCGCCGACGCCGCCGCCCGCCAGGACAAGCAGGGCCGGCTGCGGCTGACGCTCAAGGACGGGGTGCTCGCCGCCGCCAACACCGGCGCGCCCCTCGACACGGTCGGCGTCGAATCCCTCAGCACGCTGCGCGCGAGCGCCAAGCGCGAGGACACCAAGGGTGCGGTGGGCCGCTTCGGTGTCGGTTTCGCCGCCGTGCTCGCCGTATCCGACGAGCCCGCCGTGCTCGGACGGATGGGCGGCGTGCGCTGGTCGCTCGCCGAGGCCAGGACCCTCGCGCAGGAGACGGCGGCCGGGCACCCGGAGCTGGCCGACGAGTTGCGGCGCCGCGAGGGCCACGTACCCCTGCTGCGTCTGCCGCTGCCCGCCGAGGGCGAGGCCCCCGGGCCGTACGACACCGTCGTCGTCCTGCCGTTGCGCGACGGCGCCGCGACCGCGCTCGCCCAGCAGCTGCTGGACGCCGTGGACGCCTCCCTGCTGCTCACGCTCTCCGGTCTCGCCGAGGTCGTGATCGAGACCGCCGCGGGCGTACGGACGATCACCCGCCATCCGGAGGACGGCGGTCTGACCCGGATCGACGACACCCGCGACGGCACCACCCGCTGGCGCACCACCGCACAGCACGGCCTCACCGACGCGGCGCTCCTGAAGGACCGCCCCGTCGAGGAGCGGCTGCGCCCCCACTGGTCCGTGACCTGGGCCGTCCCGGTCGACGCCGACGGCGCGCCCGAACGCCCGCGCACCGCCCCGGTCGTGCACGCGCCGACCCCGAGCGACGAACCGCTCGGCGTACCGGCCCTGCTCATCGCCTCGTTCCCGCTCGACACGACCCGCCGGCACGTCGCCCCGGGACCGCTCACCGACTTCCTCGTGGGCCGCGCGGCCGCCGCGTACGCCGAACTGCTCGGCGCGTGGCGCCCGGTGTCGGCCGGCCTGATCGACCTCGTGCCGGGACCGCTGGGCAAGGGCGAACTGGACGGCGCCCTGCGCGGCGCGATCCTCGAGCTCCTGCCGCGCACCGCCTTCCTGCCGCCCGCGCTTACGGGCGGCACGGGCGACCCGGGCGGCATGGACGGCATGGACGGCTTCGGAGCCTTCGGCGGCATCGAGGGCTCCGGCGGTGGCGAACTCCCCGCGGCCCTGCGCCCGTTCGAGGCCGAGGTCGTCGAGGGCGCCGGCGTCGAGACCGTACGGGTGCTCGCCGAGGTCCTTCCGACGCTGCTGCCCGCGGGTCTCGAGCGCCGCAGCGAACTGCGCACGCTCGGCGTCGCCCGCGTACCGCTGCAGGACGCCATCGACCGCCTCGCCGGTCTGGAGCGCGAGGCCGGCTGGTGGTGGCGGCTTTACGAGTCCCTGGCCGGCGTGGACCCGGACCGGCTGACCGGACTCCCGGTGCCGCTCGCCGACGGGCGCACCACGATCGGACCCCGTCAGGTCCTGCTCCCGGCCGCAGAAACCCCCTCCGACGCAGCCCAGTTGGCGCGCCTGGGCCTCAAGGTCACCCACCCCGACGCCGCGCACGCGCTCCTGGAGAAGCTGGGCGCGCTGCCCGCGACGCCGCGTGCCGTGCTGCGCACGCCCCAGGTCAGGGCCGCGGTCGCGGCCTCGCTCGACGGCGGAACCGGGGACGTATGGGACGAAGACGCCCTGGACGCCGACGAGTTGGCGACTATCGTGCTGGGCCTCGCCCGCGACGCCGCCCTCGCACCCGGCGACGAGCCCTGGCTGGGCGCGCTCGCGCTCCCCGACGACGAGGGCGAGCTGGCCCCCGCCGGTGAACTCGTGCTGCCCGGCAGCCCCTTCGCCTCCGTGATCCGCCCGGACGAACTGGGCGAGGTCGACGCCGAGCTGGCCGAGCGCTGGGGCGAGCAGCCGCTGACCGCCTGCGGCGTGCTCGCGAACTTCGCGCTCGTACGGGCGACGGATGTCGTCCTCGACCCCGATGAACTGGAGCCGCGCGAGGGCGACTTCGCCGAACCCGACGACGCCGGACTGCTCGACGCGGTCGACGTGTGGTGCGAGGACCTCCTCGACACGCTGCCCGAAACCCCCGTGCCGCCGGTCGCCACGGAGCTCGTCGCCGTACGGGACCTCGACCTCGTCGACGACGAGCGCTGGCCCCAGGCGCTCGCGCTGCTCGCCCAGCCACCGCTGCGGGACGCGCTCACCCAGCGCGTGCGCATCCTGCTGCCCGACGGCACGACGGAGACGGTCCGCCCGTACACGGCCTGGTGGCTGCGCGGCCACCCCGTCCTCGACGGCCGCCGCCCGGCAGGCCTGCGCGCGGCCGGCGGCGATCCGCTGCTGTCCGGCCTCTACGAGGAGGCGGACGCGAGCGGCTTCGAGGACGAACAGGTCCTGCGCGCGCTCGGCGTACGGACCTCCGTCGCCTCGCTGCTCGACGAACCGGGCGGCGCGGCGGAACTGCTCGACCGCCTCGCGGACCCGTCGCTGCCCGTCTCGTCCCCCCAACTGCACGCGCTGTACGGCGCGTTGGCGCTGCTCGACCCGGAGCAGGTCACGCTCCCGGACGAGCTGCGGGCGGTCGTGGACGGCGAGGTGGTCGTCGTGGACGCGGCGGACGCGCTGGTCGCGGACGCCCCCGACCTCCTGCCGTTCGCGGAGGGCCGCCCGCTGCTCCCGGTCGCGCCCGCGCGGGCCGCGGATCTCGCGGAGCTGTTCCAGGTACGGCGCCTCAGCTCGGCGCTCACCGGCACGGTCACGGGAGAGGGCGCGACCCACGAGGTCCCCGAGTCCGTCCGCACCCTGCTCGGCCCGTCGACCCCGGCCACGTACCGCGAATACGAGGAACTCCTGGTCGCCGGCCTCGAGGTCGACTGGCACCGGGCCGCCGACGGCACGGTGCACGCGGCGACCCTGGAGGGAGTGGCGGCGGGCCTCGCCTGGGCGGCGGGCCAGTGGCCCCGGCGCTTCGAGGTGGCGGCCCTCCTGGAGGACCCGTCACGTACGGAGGAGCTGGCGCGGGACCGGTGGTTCGACTAGCGGGTATCTCCTGCCGCACGCGACACGTACACAACTTCTGTACAACCTTTCCCCGCCGTCGGATGTCTGATCTCCGAGTCAACGGACTCGGAGATCGATTTCGGCTCCGCTGCAGGTCAGCGAGCCCATCTGTACATGTGGGGGAACCACTATGCGCAAGCGCGCCACTGCCGCCGCCGTGACCGGCGCCCTGGCCCTTTCCGCCTTCCTCGTACCGGCCGCGGCCCAGGCGGAGGGCGACTCCACCCGCTCCGCCGTGGAGCAGGTGCGCGAAGCGCACGCCCAGGGCGCCAAGGCCTCGCTGCGGGCTGCCGCCGACGGCGTGCCGTACGACCTCGGCATCACCTTCTCCGGTGTGAAGATCAACAACGGTAAGCCGATCGTCGCCGGCATCAGCAACAAGGTCAGCGTCCCGGTCGCCTACACGATGACCCACGCCGCCGGCCTCGATGTCACCAAGGAAGACTTCGTCTCCGCCCTCGACATCTACCGGGGGACGTACGACAACCCCGAAAACGTCCTCACGGGCGATGACTGGGGAGTCTGCACGGCCAAGTCCGCCACGGTCGCGGCCTGCACGGCCCGCATCGACATCCTCCCGGCCGTCGAGCTGTGGAACGCCGACGCCACCAGCTGGAAGGCCGTCGTCTACGCCGTCGACTTCAACGGCCAGGACCCCGCGGACCCGGACTTCGACCAGAGCCAGGTCGGCGTCTCCGAGAAGGACCTGGCCGCCACCACCAAGCTCCAGCGCTTCTCGAAGCTCACCGTCAACGCGTCCCCCGAGCCGGTGACCAAGGGCAGGACGATCACCGTCACCGGTGACCTGACCCGCGCCAACTGGGACACGGGCGCGTACGCGGGCTACAGCAGCCAGCCCGTGCAGCTCCAGTTCCGCAAGAAGACCAGCTCCACGTACACCACCGTGAAGACGGTCAAGTCCTCCGCCACGTCCCGCAAGCTGAGCACCACCGTCACGGCCTCCGTGGACGGCTACTGGCGCTGGAACTTCGCGGGTACGTCGACCACCCCGGCCGTCAAGACCGCGGGCGACTTCGTCGACGTGCGCTGACACCTCCTGCCGTACAGCTGACTGTGCGCAGAGAAGAGCCCGGCCCCTCGCCGAAGCGGCGAGGGGCCGGGCTCTTCCGTGTCCGTACGGACTACGCCGGGAACTTCCGGTCCACCCACCGGAACGCGAACTCGATCCCCGCCGCCGCCACCGCCGCGATCGCCACCGCCGCCCACGGCATCGTCGTGCCCGCGAGCTTGAGCTGGAAGAAGTCCTGGAGCCAGGGGACGACCATGACCAGCATGAAGCCGAAGCCCATCGTGCCGATCAGGAGCAGCCGCCACCAGGTGTAGGGGCGGGCGATGATCGCCAGGACCCAGATGGCCACCAGGAAGAGGCAGAGCGTCGCCGCGCTGGTCTCCGCCTCGCGCGCGCCCGCACCCGAGTAGTGACTGCGCGCCAGGACGTACGTGACGAACGTGGCCGTGCCCGCGATCACGCCGCCCGGGATCGCGTACCGCATCACGCGTTTCACGAAGTGCGGCTTCGCGCGCTCCTTGTTGGGCGCGAGCGCGAGGAAGAACGCCGGGACGCCGATGGTGAGCGTGGAGAGCAGCGTCAGGTGGCGGGGCAGGAAGAGGTATTCGACCTGGGTGCAGACCACGAGGAGGGCGAGGAGCACCGAGTAGACGGTCTTCACGAGGAAGAGCGTCGCGACCCGCGTGATGTTGCCGATCACACGACGGCCCTCGGCGACCACCGAAGGCAGCGTCGCGAAGCTGTTGTTGAGCAGGACGATCTGCGCGACCGCGCGCGTGGCCTCCGAGCCCGAACCCATCGAGACGCCGATGTCCGCGTCCTTGAGCGCGAGGACGTCGTTGACGCCGTCGCCCGTCATCGCGACCGTGTGCCCCTTGGACTGCAGCGCGCCGACCATGTCCCGCTTCTGCTGCGGGGTGACCCGGCCGAACACCGCGTTCTCGTCGAGGACTTGGGCCATTTCGGCCTGGTCGGACGGGAGCGTACGGGCATCGACCGTGTTCTCCGCGCCCGGCAGGTCGAGCTTTCCGGCCACCGCGCCGACCGAGACCGCGTTGTCACCGGAGATGACCTTCGCGGCGACGTCCTGCTCCTCGAAGTAGCGCAGGGTGTCGGCCGCGTCGGGGCGAAGCCGCTGTTCCAGGACGACCAGGGCCGTGGCGCGGGCACCCGTGGCGACCGCCGGGTCGTCCAGCTCGCTCGCCTCGCTGCGGGCGAGCAGCAGCACGCGCAGGCCCTGCTTGTTGAGCTCCTCGATGTCCGCGAGCGACGGATCGTCGGCGGGCAGCAGGACATCGGGGGCGCCGAGCAGCCACGTCGAGCTCTCGCCGTTGCCCTCGCTGAAGCTCGCGCCGCTGTACTTGCGGGCCGAGGAGAAGGGCAGCGACTCGGTGCAGCGCCAGTCCTCGCTGTCCGGGTAGGCGTCGATGATCGCCTTCAGCGAGGCGTTCGGCCGCGGGTCGGATTCGCCGAGTGCGCCGAGGACCTTGCGTACATACGTCTCGTCCGCGCCGTTCAGCATGCGCAGCGCCGTGACGTCCATGCCGCCCTCGGTCAGCGTGCCCGTCTTGTCCAGGCAGACCGTGTCCACGCGGGCCAGGCCCTCGATCGCGGGCAGCTCCTGCACCAGGCACTGCTTGCGGCCCAGGCGGATCACCCCGATCGCGAAGGCCACGGAGGTCAGCAGGACCAGGCCCTCGGGGATCATCGGGACGATGCCGCCCACCGTGTACGCGATGGACTGTTTCAAGTCGTCGTCCTTGACGACCAGTTGCGAGATCACCAGACCGATCGAGGTCGGGATCATCAGCCACGTCACGTACTTGAGGATCGTGGAGATACCGGAGCGCAGCTCGGAGTGGACCAGGGTGAAGCGCGAGGCCTCCTCCGCGAGCTGCGCCGCGTACGCCTCGCGGCCGACCTTCGTCGCGGTGTGCGCGCCGCCGCCCGCGACCACGAAGGACCCCGACATCACCTGGTCGCCGGGCTTCTTCAGGACCGGGTCGGCCTCGCCGGTGAGCAGCGATTCGTCGATCTCCAGACCGTCGGCCTCGACCACCTCGCCGTCGACCACGATCTTGTCGCCGGGCCCGATCTCGATCAGGTCCCCGAGCACGATCTCGGATGTCGAGACCTCGGCCGCGATGCCGTCACGCCGTACGGTCGGCTTGGCCTCGCCGATCACCGCGAGGCTGTCCAGGGTCTTCTTGGCGCGCCACTCCTGGATGATGCCGATCCCGGTGTTCGCGATGATCACGAAGCCGAAGAGGCTGTCCTGGATCGGCGCGACGAACAGCATGATGAACCAGAGCACGCCGATGATCGCGTTGAACCGCGTGAACACATTGCCGCGGACGATCTCGCCCAACGACCGGCTGCTGCGCACCGGCACGTCGTTGATCTCGCCGCGCGCCACTCGCTCGGCGACCTCGGCGGTGGTCAGACCGCGGGCCCGGTCGGGCGCCGCCTCGGGAGGCGGGACCGGGTGCACCGGGTCGAGCTCGGCCCCCGCGTCGATCGTCGGTGGCCTGCCCCCCGGCTCGGGGCCGTCCGTATCTAGCTGTGCCCGCTGCGTCATGAGTCAGACGGTACGGGGCGAGGGTGCCTCTTTCCCGTCGAGGGCACCGGAATTCGGGGTTCCGGGCGGGAAGATCCGACCTGAGTACTACGCGCCGGCACCTTCGGCCGGTGTCTGCTGGCCGTCGGCGGCCTGCGTGGCGTTCTCTTCGGCAGCCTGTTCGGCCGCGTGCCGCTTGAGCGCGGCGTCGCGCCCCCGTACGTACCAGATACCGATGAGGCCGAGCCCGGCGCCGGCCAGGCAGGTCCACACCCACCAGGTCAGATCGCGGTCGTCGAACCAGCCGTAGAAGGGGACCTGCACGAGGAAGAGGACGAACCACAGGATCGTTCCGCCGGTGATGGTGGCCACGATGGGGCCCTCGAGGGGCTCCGGTGCCTCGTGCTTCGCTTCCCACTTCGCCATGCGTCCAGCTTAGGTGCTCGGTGGCGGGGGCCCAGCGCCCGCCCCTCGCCCGGGGTGACGCGCGTAGATGGCTTTTTACGGCCTGTTTATTCATACTGAAACAGCTCTAGTCTGGCCGGTTTCTTTCGTTCGATGACACAAAGTCGCTACGAAGCGGTCGGCAAGCGACACCGCCACCTCCTCCCTCGCGAAGCGAAGGTCACGCATGTCCCCCTCGGCCCCCGCCCCGGTCGACTCCCAGCTCCCGCCGCCGTCCTCGAACGGCGGCCTCGACCGCTTCTTCAAGATCTCCGCGCGTGGCTCGACCGTCGCGCGCGAGGTCCGCGGAGGCTTCGCGACCTTCTTCGCGATGGCCTACATCATCGTGCTGAACCCGATCATCCTGGGCAGCGCGAAGGACATGTACGGCAACCAGCTGGACAACGCCCAGCTGGTCACCGCGACCGCCCTCACCGCCGCGTTCACCACCCTGCTCATGGGCGTCATCGGCAACGTCCCGATCGCGCTCGCCGCGGGACTCGGCGTCAACACCGTGGTCGCGCTGCAGCTCGCGCCCCGGATGAGCTGGCCCGACGCGATGGGCATGGTCGTGCTCGCCGGCTTCATCGTGATGCTGCTCGTGGCGACGGGTCTGCGGGAGCGCGTGATGAACGCGGTGCCGCTCGGCCTGCGCAAGGGCATCGCGATCGGTATCGGCCTCTTCATCATGCTGATCGGCCTGGTCGACGCCGGCTTCGTCTCCCGTATCCCGGACGCCGCCCACACCACGGTCCCGCTGCAGCTCGGCTCCGACGGTCACCTCAACGGCTGGCCCGTCCTGGTCTTCGTGATCGGCGCGCTGCTCACGCTCTCGCTGATCGTGCGCAAGGTGCCCGGCGCGATCCTGATCTCGATCGTCGTGATGACGATCGCCGCGATGGTCATCAACGCGATCGCCGACATCCCGAGCTGGGGTCTGACGACCCCCGAGTGGCCGGGCAACCCGGTCGCGTCCCCGGACTTCGGCCTGATCGGTCAGGTCAGTCTGTTCGGCGGCTTCGAGAAGGTCGGCATCCTCACCGGTGTCCTCTTCGTCTTCACCGTGCTGCTCTCGTGCTTCTTCGACGCGATGGGCACGATCATGGGCGTCGCCGACGAGGCGAAACTGGTCGACGCCGACGGTCAGATGCCCGGCATCAACAAGGTCCTGCTCGTCGACGGTCTCGCCGTCGCCGCGGGCGGCGCCAGCTCCTCCTCGGCCACCACCTGCTTCGTGGAGTCCACGGCAGGTGTCGGCGAGGGCGCGCGCACGGGTCTGGCGAACATCGTCACCGGCGGCCTGTTCACGCTGTCGCTGTTCCTGACACCGCTGGCCCTGATGGTCCCCTCGCAGGCCGCGACGCCCGCGCTGCTCGCGGTGGGCTTCCTGATCCTGTCCGGCTCGGTCACCGCGATCGACTGGAAGGACTACACGATCGCGATCCCGGCGTTCCTGACCATGATGATGATGCCGTTCACCTACTCGATCACGAACGGGATCGGCATCGGCTTCATCTCCTTCACCGTGCTGCGCCTGGCCGCGGGCCGCGGCCGCGAGGTGCCGGTGGCGATGTACGCGGTGGCCGCCGTGTTCGGCTTCTACTACCTGATGCCGGCGCTCGGGCTGACCTGAGTCTCCGGTGCGGCGTGACGGCCTGCTGCTGACGACGAGACGACGGGGCCGGGGCACCTACGGGAAGCCCCGGCCCCCGTCGGAGGTGCTGCGGACGTGGGTTCCGGGAGCTCCTGTTCGTCGCTCCCGGCCTCGTAGAACCGCTGTGTCTCCTCGACGGCCGCTTTGAAGCGCTCGTCGAAGTCGTTCCGCACGAGGGCGCGGATCACATAGTCCTGGACGTTCATTCCCCTTATGCCGGCATGGTGGCGGAGTCGGTCGAGCAGCTCTCCGTCTATACGCAGGCTGAGCACGCTGGTCCCCATGCGCTCCAGCGTCCACGGCGGCCCTCCGGTCGCGGGTCACTTTCCGCGATCGGCTCACCCATATGGGTGATCTTCCCTTGTGGGCGGCTTAGAAATCTTGAGGAACTCTTGAGGCGCCTGAGGCCTCAAGCGGTTTCCTTAGTCAGGGTAATGAGTTATTCTAACTACATGCCTGACCTTTCCCATGGCGACAATGCAGCCGCCGTGAACTCCCTGCGCTCCGCCGTGATGCGGCTCGGGCGCCGGCTCAAGCACCAGCGTGTGGACGAGTCGCTGAGCCCCACCGAGATGTCGGTGCTCGGCACCCTCGCCCGCTGCGGCTCGGCCACTCCCGGCGAGCTCGCCCGCAAGGAGCACGTCCAGCCGCCGTCGATGACCCGCATCGTGGCGCTGCTCGAGGCCAAGGGTCTGGTCAAGCTGGAGCCGCACCCCGAGGACCGCCGGCAGAAGGTGGTCAGCCAGACCGAGCAGGCCGAGGCCATGCTCGAACAGAGCCGCCGCAAGCGGAACGTCTGGCTGGCCTCGCTCGCCGACGAGCTCGACGAGGACGAGTGGGCGAAACTTCGCGCCGCCGCCCCCGTACTGGAGAAGCTCGCACATCTTTAGCCGCGCATACCTGGGCAACCCGCAGCACAGCGCGCCGCACACACAGACACAGCATCACCGACCGCCGAGGAGGCGAGCCCTTTTGAGTACGGGATCCGGAGCAGACTCCGCCCCCGCACCGACCGCCCACGACTCCACCGCACGTACGAAAAAGCCCTCGACCTTCTCCTCGCTGAAGATCCGTAACTACCGGCTCTTCTTCACCGGACAGGTCGTTTCGAACACCGGCACCTGGATGCAGCGCATCGCCCAGGACTGGCTGGTGCTCAGCCTCACCGGCTCGGCCATGGCCGTCGGTATCACCACGGCACTGCAGTTCCTGCCCATGCTGCTGTTCGGCCTGTACGGCGGTGTCCTCGTGGACCGGCTGCCGAAACGGCCGCTGCTCTTCTTCACCCAGGCCGCGATGGGCCTCACCGGCCTGTCGCTCGCGATCCTGACCCTCACCGGACACGTCCAGGTGTGGCACGTCTATCTGACGGCCTTCCTGATGGGTCTGGTCACCGTGGTCGACAACCCCGCGCGGCAGACCTTCGTCTCCGAGATGGTCGGCAAGGACCAGCTCGCGAACGCGGTCAGCCTGAACTCCGCCAACTTCCAGTCCGCGCGCCTGATCGGACCCGCCGTCGCCGGTGTGGCGATCGCGGCGGTCGGCAGCGGTTACGCGTTCCTGTTCAACGGTCTGTCCTTCATCGCGCCGCTGGCCTCGCTCGCGCTGATGCGCACCTCCGAGCTGCACAAGGTCGAGATCGCTCCGCGCGGCAAGGGCCAGCTCAAGGAAGGCCTGCGGTACGTGGCCGGGCGGCCCGACCTGATCTGGCCGATCGTGCTCGTCGGGTTCATCGGCACCTTCGGCTTCAACTTCCCGATCTGGCTCTCGGCCTTCGCGGACGATGTCTTCCACGCCGGGCCCGGCACGTACGGTCTGCTCAACTCGCTGATGGCGGCCGGTTCGCTGGCCGGTGCGCTGCTTGCCGCCCGCCGCGGCACCGCGCGCCTTCGGATCCTCGTCGGGGCCGCGATGGTCTTCGGGCTGCTCGAGGTCGTGGCGGCGATGGCGCCGTCGTTCTGGCTCTTCGCCGTGCTGCTCGTGCCGCTCGGTGTGTTCGGCCTGACGGTCAACGTGACCGCCAACTCCTCGATCCAGATGGCCACCGATCCGCTGATGCGCGGCCGGGTCATGGCGCTGTTCATGATGGTCTTCACCGGCGGTACGCCCGTGGGTGCGCCGCTGGTCGGCTGGGTCACGGACACGTACGGCGTGCGGGTGGGCATGGCCATGGGCGGTCTGGTCGCGCTGCTCGCCGCGACCGCGGTCGGTCTGATGCTGGCGCGGGTCGGTGATCTGCGGGTGCGGCTCGGGTGGCACCGTGGGCATCCGCATGTGCGGTTCGTTCCGCGGGAACAGATGGCTACGGCGGCGTAGGTTGCTGGTCCGGGGCCTGGCCCCGGACCTGTGTCCGGCCTTTTGCCGGGCAGCCTCGAACGCCGGAGGGCTGAATGGCCAGACTGTTCGTGGCGGTACTGCCGCCCAGCTTCGCCGTGGCCGAACTCGCGGACGTGACCCGTACCTTGAAGGCCCTTCCCGGGGCGGACAAGCTGCGGTGGACCGAGTCGGCCGGGTGGCATTTCACGCTGGCGTTCCTCGGTGAGGTGCCGGATGCGGTGCGTCCGGACCTGGAGGAGCGGCTGCGGCGGGCCGCTCGTCGTACGCCGTCCTTCGAGCTCCAGCTGTACCGCAGCGGGCGGTTCGGGCAGCGTGCGCTGTGGGCGGGGGCGCATGGGGACGTCGCGACGCTGCGGCGCCTTGCCGAGCGGGCGTATGAGGCCGGGGGCAGGGCGGGGCTGGCGATGGAGGAGACCCATCGGTTCGTGCCGCACCTCACGCTCGCCCGCAGCGGGGCCGGGCGTCGGCAGACGCATCCGCCCGAGGTGGATCTGCTGCCGTACGCGGCTGAGCTCGACGGGTTCTCCGGGACGCCGTGGACGGTGCGTGAGCTGTGTCTCGTCCGGAGCACTCTGCCGCGCAGCGGGGTGCCCGGTGAGCAGCCCCGGTACGAGGCTGTGGGCCGCTGGTCCCTGGGGCCCGGCGACGTGCGGGCGGGCGCGGAGGGTTAACCTCGACGCGTGGACCCCAAGACCAGGAACCGGATCATGGCCGGTGTGCTCGTGCTGATGTTCGCGGTGATCGCGGTGGCGGCGGCGGTGGGCTGACGCCCGTCGCTCTGCGGCGCTGTCACGGGGGGG
>NZ_JAAKZW010000182.1 GCF_011044995.1 Streptomyces mesophilus
TTGAGCAGACCATCCAGCCCCTGCGGCGATTGAGCAGATCCGAACGAAGTTCGGATGCGGGGGTCTGGGGGCGAAGCCCTCAGTTTCGGGAAGGGGCGGGGCGGGGAGAAAGCCCGCCGCAGGCGCCCTCAGCCCACCGCAACCACCACTCAGCCCCGCGACTCCGCAGAGGCACGCGAACGCGAACGCGAAGGCGAGGCCGAGGACTCACGGGACGCAGCCGGCGAAGGAATCGCCACCGCCCCCTCCCCCGCATCGCACGTGTCACCACACGACATCACCCGCGGCAACCGCAACGCAGCCAACGCACCGAGCAGCAGCAACCCCGCGCTGACCATCAGCGTGACGTGCAGACCGTTCACGAACGAGTCCCGCGCGGCGGACCGCAGCGCCGCCCCCGCACCGCCGCCGAGCGAGTCGGCGACCTCGTAGGCCTCGCCGAGGGAGTTCTCCGCGGAGGCGCGGGCCGCCGACGGCACGCCCGGAGCGGCCGCGAGCCCGGGCGCGTACGCCGCGTTCATCACGCTGCCGAGCAGCGCTATGCCGATGCCGCCGCCGAGTTGGTACGAGGTCTCGCCGATCGCGGCCGCCCCGCCCGCCTGTCCCTGCGGCGCCTCGCTGAGCATCGACTCGTAACTGCCGAAGAGCGTGGTCTGCAGACCGAAGCCGAGCAGGACGAAGCCGACCAGCATCAGGGGCGGGTTGTCGTCGTGGCCGAGGAAAGTGAGGACCAGAACAGCGGCTGCCGTGAGACAGAAGCCGGAGGCGACCATGGCGCGCGGTCCGACCCATGGCAGCAGGCGGGAGCCGACCAGGCCGCCGGCCATCGCGGCGAGCGTGAGCGGGACCATCCGCAGCCCCGTTTCCAACGGGGAGAGCCCGAGGACCAGCTGCAGATACTGGGCCGCGATCAGCATCAGACCGACCAGCGCCAGCATGGCGAGGACGATGCAGCTGACCGAGGTGCCGAACGCGGGCCGCGCGAACATCGACAGATCGACGAGGGGGTGGGTGCGGCGGCGCTGACGGCGTACGAAGAGGATCAGGAGCACCGCGCCGACGACGAGCGGCACCAGGGTCATGGCGCTGAGCACGCCTTCGCCGCCGCCCGCGCGCTTCACGCCCATGACCACGCCGAAGAGTCCGCCGGCGGCCATCAGCGCACCGGTCACGTCCCACGGTCCGTCGCGGTCGCCGGTCGACTCGGGCAGCAGCCACCGGCCGATGAACAGGCTCGCGAACATCAGCGGGATGTTGATGAGGAAGACCGAGCCCCACCAGAAGTGCTCGAGGAGGAAGCCGCCGAGCAGCGGACCCGCGGCGGCGCCGATCGCGGCGACGGCGGTCCAGACGCCGATGGCGACGGCCCGTTCGCGCCGGTCGGGGAAGACCTGGCGGACGATCGAGAGGGTCGCGGGCATGATCATCGCGCCGCCGACACCGAGCAGCGCACGGGCGGCGATCAGCAGGTGGGGCGAATCGGCGAGCGCGGCCATCGCGGAGGCGACGCCGAACAGGCCGTATCCGAGGAGCAGCACGCGGCGGCGGCCGACGCGGTCGCCGAGGGTGCCGAAGAGGATGAGCAGCGCCGCGCACACCAGCGGATAGGCGTCCACGATCCACAGGAGCTGGATGCCGCCCGGCTTGAGGTCCTCGGTGACGGCGGGGACCGCGACATGGAGCACGGTCGAGTCGATCGCGACGATCGCCAGGGACACACACAGGACGATCAGGACGACCCAGCGGTTGGCGCCGCCTTCGGGACACAGGAGCCTGGTAACGGCCGAGGGCCGCCGCGCGGCAGCCGTGGTCGTCCCGCTCATCCGTGTACCTCCAGTGGGTCCTCGTACGCGGCCGTCGGGTGGGGCCGACCGGCGCGATCGCGAGTGAGCCGTCAGATTACGTCAGTTCACTGCTGGTGCGCGTGGTCCATCTCTCACGCGCGCACGAGACTGCTTGTGGCGTACACCACCCCTCTTCCCCCTATACACGCGCAGAGGGCACACGCCGGTTCGGGCCGCTCCGGTGACGGCACCCATAATCGAGCCCGTGACCGATCTTGATCAAGGCCCCGCGGGGCCTCCCGCGACCGGACGCCTGACCCGGGCGCTGCGCCACGCGGCGCCCGCACTGCTCGTCTACGCCGGGGTACGCGCGCTCGGTCTCCTGGTGCTCGCGCTGTGGTGCCTGGGCACGGGCAAGAGCCCGCACACCCTGCTCACCGCGCGCTGGGACTCGCTCTGGTACACCCGCGTCGCCGAGCACGGCTACGGCTGGTCGACCACACTGCCCGACGGCACGGTCCACTCGAACCTCGCGTTCTTCCCACTGCTGCCCTGGCTGGAGCGGGCGCTCTCGGCGATCAGCCCGCTGTCGTACGCGGACGCGGGGATGGTCGTCGCGTGGCTGGCCTCGCTCGCGGCGGCCTGGGGGATCTTCCTGATCGCCGACCGCCTGTACGGGAGACGTGCCGGGGTCTGTGCGGTGACGCTGTGGGCGGTGCTTCCGGTCGGGATCGTGCAGTCGATGGCGTACAGCGAGGCGCTGTTCACGGCACTCGCCGCCTGGTCGCTGTACGCGGTGCTGCGCGAGCACTGGCTGACGGCCGGTCTGCTCGCGGCACTCGCCGGTCTGACCCGGCCCGTGGGCATGGCGGTCGTGGCGGCGCTGTGGGTCGCGGCGATCCTCGTGGTCGTACGGGAGAGGCGGGCGCCCTGGCGGATGGTGCTCGGGGCGGTGCTCGCCCCGCTGGGGGCGGCCGGGTATGTGCTGTGGGTCGGACAGAAGACGGGCGGCGGGCTCTTCGGCTACCTCGACGTCCAGAAGCAGTGGGGCAACGGCTTCGACTTCGGGTACGCCTTCGCGCGCTTCATCGGCGACAAGTTCACGTCATTCCCCTCCGCGCTCGCCGGGGTCGGTCTGATCGTCGGAGTCGCGGCGGTGATCTGGCTGTACGTGGCGGGCGCCCGGCAGAAGCAGCCGGTGCCCCTCCTCGTCTACACGGGGATCGTGCTCGCGCTCGCGCTGTGCGCCTCGGGGTACTTCGGGTCCAAGCCGCGGCTCCTGATGCCGGCCTTCCCACTCCTGCTGCCGCTCGCCGTCGCCCTGGGGCGGCTGCGAACGCCCAGGTCGGCGGCGGTCCTCACGGTCGTGGGCGCGGCATCTGCGGCGTATGGGGCGCTTTGGCTGAACGGATCGGGTCCGCCGTGATCGGCAGGGAAAATCGGCACTGATTACCGGTGAACGAATTCGCACCGCCCACTAAAGCGGCCCCGGAAATGATCAATGAAATAGGAGTCGAAGGTCCCGCGCTTTTCGACGAACCGGGGGAATAAAGGGACTCCTGAGATCAATCCCACATCACATCGTCATCACAAAGCCACTGATTCGGCCTAGCGCTCAGCTCACTCGCTGTAACGTCGATTGGGTGCGTACCGAACAAAACCTCACCCGTCTGGACCGGCTCTTCGCCCGTCTGGACCGTGAGCCTGAGCGGCCGCAGAACCTCGACGTTCCGCGGATGAGCCCGCACCGAATCGTGCTTCTCGGCTCGACCCTGGTGTTCTACGGGCTCATCGTCGTGGCCGTCATCAACACCACCTGGCTCGTCAGGCTCGACTGGCAGCTGATGTTCTTCCGTCCCTACGAGCAGTGGTCCGGGCTGCACGCCTGGATCGACTACTACGTGGTGCTCGGCCAGCGCGGCCCCACGGCGGTGATGGTCCTGGCCTGGCTGGGCTGGCGCTCCTGGCGTCAGCACACCCTGCGTCCGCTGCTGATGCTCGGCACCTCGTTGCTGCTGCTCAACATCACGGTGGGCGCCGCCAAGATCGGCATGGGCCGGCTCGGCCCGCACTATGCGACGGCCATCGGTTCCAACGAGATGTGGCACTTCGGCAACGGCGATATATTCCCCTCCGGCCACACCGCCAACGCGGTCGTGACCTGGGGCATCCTGGCGTATCTGGCCTCCAGCCAGCGCACCCGCCGCTATCTGTCGGCGGTCTCCGCGATCGTGGCGCTCGGTGTCGGACTCAGCACCGTCTATCTCGGTACGCACTGGCTCAGCGATGTGATGCTGGGCTGGGCCGCCGGCCTGCTCATCCTGCTCGCGCTGCCCTGGTTCGAGCCGCTGGTCGCACGGGCCGAGGCCTGGATCTTCGCGGTGCGCGACCGGATCCGCGAGCGCGGCACGGCAGCGGGCGCGGTCCCGGCCGGAGTGCCGGCCATGTTCCCCCAGCGCACACCCGCCGACGACGAGGTACCGGCCACACGCGAGCCGGTCGCCGCGACCGTGCATCCGGCGCGCGGACTCCGTACGCACCCGGTCCGCACCGAGCGCGCGCCCGCCACCCCGGTCGTCAGCCGCCGGCCGCAGCATCCGGAGCGGGTCGGCCGCTCCACCGCGGCGAGCCCGGTCACGGGCAGCTGAGGCACGTCGAGAACCGCACGGACAGCGGGGCCGGTACGCACAACCTCCCCGCAAGGCGAAGGCCCCGGCTCATCGAGCCGGGGCCTTCGCCGTTCGTACGCAGAGATCTCAGCCGTCGTCCGGCGGTGCCCCGCGCGGGGGCCTCAGCCCTTCCAGCAGCGCGTCACCGCGCCGTCCTCGACCTGGAAGTTCAGCCGCCCTTCGAGGTACTCCATGGTGATGATGGCGCCCGGCGGCAGCTTTCTGACCGTGCGCCAACCGTGCTCGAGGGCCTGCTGCTCCGCGCTCTGCGCGTCGAGGCCTACATAGGTGTCGGGGCTGTCCTGAGGTCCCGCTCCGGGCGTGGGTATCGGTGCCATACGGCCACCGTAGGCGTCCGCGCCGCGCTGTGGGAAGCGGAGGCCGCAGCCCCGGGAACGGACGCGCCGAGCGCACACCAAGCGTCACCTGTCCCCCGGCGGTCACGCTTGTGTCACAGCTTCTCTACATCGGTTTATCCCGCAGCTCTTCACACGAACGAGGGGTTCCGAATTGACGATGCGGGTACTCGTAAAGGTCGTTCTCGGACCGTTCCCACTCCGTTCCCGACCTGTTCCGGGTCCGGTGAATTCCAGGAGGCGCGGCCGTCCGTGATTGCCCCGTAATAGCGATCCCGGCTCCACGCCGACGACTTGACGGGCCATAGGGAATTCATGGTTCCCGTACAGAATCTCCCCGGATCTCTCGATTACCTCCGCTGCCCGGCAGGTACTCCCGTGTGCACGCCCCCTGTTGGAGTCGGGGTCGACGCGAGCATCATGGCGAGTGCTCGGGGCCCGGAACGTGACGACGCGAGGGGGCAGCGATGGGGACGGACACCGTGCAGGAGGTCGCCGATGCGGCTCCGGTACGCCGGCCGGGGCGGGTGGTCGTCGACTGGCTGACGACCACGGACCACAAGAAGATCGGGCATCTCTACCTGATCACCTCGTTCGTGTTCTTCCTGATCGCCGGTCTGATGGCCCTGATGATGCGGGCCGAGCTCGCCCGCCCCGGGCTTCAGCTGATGAGCAACAACGAGTTCAACCAGGCGTTCACGATGCACGGCACGATCATGCTGCTGCTGTTCGCGACGCCGACCTTCGCGGGCTTCGCCAACGAGATCATGCCGCTGCAGATCGGCTCCCCCGACGTCGCCTTCCCGCGGCTCAACATGCTCTCGTACTGGCTGTTCCTCTTCGGCGGCCTGATCGTGCTCGGCTCCCTGCTCGTGCCCTCGGGCCCCGCCAACTTCGGCTGGTTCGCCTATGCGCCGCTCAACAGCCTGGAGCGCTCGCCAGGCATCGGCGCCGACATGTGGATCATGGGGCTCGCGCTCTCCGGCTTCGGCACGATCCTCGGTGCGGTGAACTTTCTGACGACGATCATCGGGATGCGCGCGCCCGGCATGACCATGTTCCGGCTGCCCATCTTCACCTGGAACGTGCTGTTCACGTCGATCCTCGTCCTGCTCGCCTTCCCGGTGCTCGCGGCCGCGCTCCTTGTCCTGGAGGCGGACCGGCGGTTCGGGTCCATGGTGTTCGAGGCCGAGTTCGGCGGTGCGCTGCTCTGGCAGCATCTGTTCTGGTTCTTCGGGCATCCCGAGGTCTACATCATCGCGCTGCCGTTCTTCGGGATCATCACGGAGATCATCCCGGTGTTCAGCCGGAAACCGATCTTCGGTTACGTGATGCTGGTCGGCGCCACGATGGCGATCACGGGTCTGTCGGTCGTGGTGTGGGCGCACCACATGTTCGCGACGGGCGCGGTGCTGCTGCCGTTCTTCTCCTTCGTGTCGTTCCTGATCGCGGTGCCGACCGGGGTGAAGTTCTTCAACTGGACCGGCACCATGCTCAAGGGGTCACTGAGCTTCGAGACCCCGATGCTGTGGGCGGTCGGCTTCCTGGTGTCGTTCCTGTTCGGCGGTCTGACCGGGGTGATCCTCGCGTCGCCGCCGATGGACTTCCACGTCACCGACTCGTACTTCGTCGTCGCGCACTTCCACTACGTGGTGTTCGGCACCGTGGTCTTCGCGACCTTCGGCGGCTTCTACTTCTGGTGGCCCAAGTTCACCGGCAAGATGCTCGACGAGCGGCTCGGGAAGATCCAGTTCTGGACGCTCTTCGTCGGCTTCCACACCACGTTCCTGGTGCAGCACTGGCTGGGCGCGGAGGGGATGCCACGGCGGTACGCGGACTATCTGGCCGCCGACGGGTTCACGGCGCTCAACACCCTCTCGACGATCGGTGCGTTCCTGCTCGGGATGTCGACGCTGCCGTTCCTCTACAACGTCTGGAAGACCGCCAAGTACGGCAAGAAGGTCGACGTCGACGACCCCTGGGGCTACGGGCGTTCCCTCGAGTGGGCGACCTCGTGTCCGCCGCCGCGGCACAACTTCGTCACGCTGCCCCGGATCCGCTCGGAGTCCCCGGCGTTCGATCTGCACCATCCGGAGTTCGCGGCGTTCCAGCGGGAGACGAACCCCGTTCCAGAGCCCGGGAGAGGCGGTCACGACTCCGCCTGATGTGCTCGGTCAGCTCGGCGGGCTCCAGGACCTCGAACTCGTAGCCCATGAGCATCACATGGATGACCATGACGTCCAGGCTGCCGGCCCCCGTCCGCAGGACGCAGGTGCTCTCCGTCTCGGCGGTGAGCGTGCCCGCGGACGGGGAGATGCGCTGCTCCGCCTCCTGTACGGAGGTGTGCAGGCGGATCGTCGCCTGGGCGTCGTACGCCCTGGTCGAAACCCCCTTGGAGACATACGCGGCGAGGTCTTCGGCGGGTGCTGCGCGCGGCTCGAAGCGCGGGCCGTGCGGAGGCTTGGGCGTGATGCGGTCGACGCGGAACGTACGCCAGTCGTCGCGGTCCACATCCCAGGCGACCAGATACCAGCGGCGTTCGGTGCACACGAGGCGGTGCGGCTCGACCGTGCGGCGGGTGGCACTGCCGCCGTGGTCGCGGTACTCGAAGCGCAGCCGTTCGGCGTCGCGGCAGACGCCGGCCAGCTCGGTGAGGACGGAAGGGTCCACGGCCGAGGCCTGGGCCGACCGCAGCATCGGCACGGTGAACGCGTTGAGGGTGCTCACGCGCCGGCGCAGCCGGTTGGGCAGCACCTGCTCCAGTTTGGCGAGCGCCCGTACCGAGGTCTCGCCGATGCCCTCGATGCCCTGCCCGGCCGCGGTACGCAGTCCGACCGCGACGGCCACCGCCTCCTCGTCGTCGAGAAGCAGCGGCGGCATCTCGGCGCCGACGCCGAGCTGGTAGCCGCCGCCGGTGCCGGGTGAGGCGTTCACGGGGTAGCCGAGTTCGCGCAGCCGGTCGATGTCGCGGCGGACCGTGCGCGGGGTGACGCCGAGGCGGTTCGCGAGGTCGGGGCCGGACCATTCGCGATGCGCCTGGAGCAGGGAGAGCAGCTTCAACAGGCGGGCCGAGGTCTCGAGCATGGCACCGAGTGTGCCATCGACATAGGCCGCCTCGAGTACCTCGGTTCTCCGTCGTCATGAGGACTGTAGTTGTCCGCAAGGGCCACTACTTTGTGAGGCATGGCGGAGAACACTGCACCCTCGACGATCGAACCCTTCCGGATCGAGATACCTCAGGCGCAGCTCGACGACCTGCGCACCCGGCTCGAAGCGACCCGCTGGCCCGATGAACTCCCGGGCACCGAGTGGGAGTACGGCGCGTCGCTGACCTATCTGAAGTCACTGGCCGAGTACTGGCGCACCGGCTACGACTGGCGCAAGCACGAGGCCCGGATCAATGAACTCCCGCAGTTCGTCACCGAGATCGACGGCGCCAAGGTGCACTTCCTGCATGTCCGCTCACCCGAGCCGGACGCGCTTCCGCTCATCCTCACGCACGGCTGGCCGGGCTCGATCGTCGAGTTCCTGGAGCTCGTCGGCCCGCTCAGCGACCCGCGTGCCCACGGCGGCGACCCGGCGGACGCCTTCCATGTGGTGGTCCCCTCGATCCCCGGCTTCGGCTTCTCCGGACCGACCCGCGACAAGGGCTGGAACGCCACCCGTGTCGCCAAGGCCTGGCACGAGCTGATGGGGCGCCTGGGATACGAGCGGTACGGCGCCCAGGGCGGCGACCTCGGCGCGATCATCTCGCCGACGCTCGGGCGGATCGAACCCGATGCGGTGATCGGGATCCATGTGAACGCCCCATCGGTGGGGTTCATCCCGCTCGGCCCGGTCTCGGACGAGTTCAAGGCGCAGCTCAGCGAGAAGGAGCTGAAGCGCCTCGACATGATCAACTGGTTCACGAGCGAGGGGTTCGGCTACAACAAGCTGCAGTCCACGCGCCCCCAGACGCTCGCGTACAGCCTGAGCGACTCCCCGGTCGGACAACTCGCCTGGATCATGGAGAAGTTCAAGGAGTGGACCCATCCGTCCGCCGAAGTGCCCGAGGACGCGGTCGACCGGGACACGCTGCTCACCAACGTGATGTTCTACTGGCTGACCGGCACGGGCGGCTCGGCGGCACGGATCTACTACGAGAACACCCACGTCCTCGACTGGTTCCCGAGCGCGTCGTCCACGGTGCCCACCGGAGTCGCCAACTTCCATGAGGATCCGGCGATCCGCCGGTGGGCCGAGGACCTGAACAACATCACGCACTGGAACGAGTACGAGCAGGGCGGGCACTTCGCCGCCCTCGAGGCTCCGCAGCAACTCCTGGGCGACGTAAGGGAGTTCTTCCGGACGCTGCGCCAGCCGCCGCCCGGCGCGGCGCGCTAGCTCCCCTCGCTCCCGTCGGCCCGGGCGGTCACCTTGACCGACAGATCGTTGTCGACGGTGTAGTACGGCTCGGCGTCGACCGGGCCGTACTCGCCCGTCACCCGCAGCGCCGGATAGGTGAAGACGGGCTTCTTGTCGGCGACATCGTCGAGCAGGCGCCCGACCCGCACCCGCGGCCCTCGCGCACCCGAGGGCCGCAGCCGCAGGTCCCACAGCCCGGGCATGAGCACCCGGTACGGGACGGTGGCGGTGAACTCGTCGCCGTCCACCACCACTTCGGCTCGCGGGGACGGCTCGTCGCTGCCGCGCGGGTCCACCTCCAGATACGCCCCGTCGTCGAACCCGGCGCCGAAGAGCCGTCCCTTGAAGGTGAGCCGGTCCTCACCGATGTACAGCTCGCCGGCCTCGGCGTGCGGTGAGCGCTGCCAGGCGCGTACCGCGAGATGGCCGTCCTTCGTGGGGTACGGGATCCGCACCCGGAGGTGGTCCTCCCCCTTGCCGGGCACACGGCCGAGCAGGGTGCGCAGATCGTTCATGCCCGGCAGCATCCGGACCGGGGCGTCCTCGCCGAGCACCAGGTACGCGTCCCAACGGCCTTCCCGCAGAACGGTGTCGACCGGCAGCTCCGCCCGCAGCCGGCCCGGGGACGTCTCGGCGAGCGGCAGGCGCACCTCGTCCGTGGCCCGACCGCGCCGCCGCTGGAGCAGCAGGACGGCCTGTCCGCCCGCGGCACCGGACAGGCCGAGCTCGAACGCGAGCCCGCCGTCCGCGTCGGCCACGCAGTGGGCACGCGGCCCGGTGCTGCGCTCGGACTCGGTCAGTGCCGATGTGCTGGTGCTTCCGGTGCTTCCGGTGCTCCCGACGCTCTTGGTGCCGGTGCTGTCGGTACTGCTGGTGCTCATACGGTCCTCGCCTTCACGACGGCCGCGCGCACGCCGTTCTTCTGCACGTAGCCCAGGCCCTGGCGCGCCGCGCCGGCCACGTTCCTGACCGCGTACGCCCCGCCGACCAGTGAGCCGCGGGCCCGGTGGGCGCCGGAGCGGAACCGGCCGCGGCGGGCGACCAGTTCGGTCAGGAGCCGGTCGTAGCGCTCCCCGATCGTCGCCGGGTCGTAGCGGTGCGCACGCTCGCGGGCCGCACGGCCCATGGCGGCACGCTTCTCGTCGTCGTTGATCAGGCCGAGCAGCGCGGCACCCATGGCCTCGGCGTTCCCGTTGGGGACCAGCTGCCCGTTCACACCGGGTTCGATGATCTCGCCCGGCCCGTGGGGGCAGTCGGTGGCGACCACCGGCAGGCCCGCCCGCATCGCCTCGACGATGGTCATGCCGAACGGTTCGAAGCTGGAGGAGACCGCGGCGATCGCCCCCTTCGTCCACTCCGGCTCCAGCGGACTGACGGGCCCCATCAGGAAGACGTGGTTGTACAGGCCGAGCCGTCCGATCAGCTCGCGCAGGTCGGCCCGCTCCACCCCGCCGCCGTAGATCCGCAGCTTCCAGTCCGGCCGCTCCTCGACCACATGCGCGAAGGCGCGTATGAGCAGGTCGTACCGCTTCATCCGGGTCAGCCGTCCGGCCGCGACCACCCACTTGCCCCGGCCGTCCGCGGGTTCGATGCCGGGGTCCGGCACCGAGTTGGGCACAGATTCCACGCGTACGCCGGGCAGCCACAGCTTGCGGTAGTCGCGGGCGTCCTTCTCGGTCACCGTGATCAGCGCGTCGAGTCGCGGATACAGGGCGCGCAGCTCGCGGCGGAGCCGGGGCGAGTGCGTGGAGTAGGTCAGATGCTCCTGCCCGAGCAGGACGGGGCCGCGGCGGGTCTGCCGGACGAGGTGGGTGTTGAGTCCGGGCCGGGTGCCGATGACCACGTCCGCGTCGGTCCGCGCGAGATGGTCGCCGATCCGCCGGTCGGTCAGCCGGCTGTAGCGTTCGTACGCACCGTCGTGGCGTGCGAAACAGCGGGACGGCAGTTTGTGTTCCGGGTCGTCGCCCTCGTAGGTCGCTTCCTGTCTACGCAGGTCGACGAGGTAGCGCACGGGCACGTTCCCGTCCGGCGCGAGCAGCGGGCTCGCGCGGTTGCGGAAGACCGAGACCACCTCGACCTCATGCTGCTCGGCGAGCTGCTCGGCGAGGTTGAACGTGGTCCTGATCGTTCCCCCGATGCCGTAAGCGCTGTTGATCAGGAAAGAAATCCGCATGCGTCCCCAAGTTCCCCGTTTCCCCGCGGACATATGGAGGTTCCCCTCCCCGGTGTCCCCTCCCCGGTGTCCGCCTGACATCAGGTGTGACGTCCGAACGCCTGTGCCGGTTGGGTTCCGGTAGGAGCTCGTTCTCCAACCGTTTGATCTTTGTGACCCGGAACGGGGAACTCCCCACCTCTCGTCCCGGTTTCCCCCTCGCGCACATCCCTTCCTCCCGCACCCGAGGCTCTGCCAGGGTGGACGCATGGCGACGACGCTTTTCAGACGAATGCTCGAGGCACTGCCGCGGCTCGGTGTCCATGTGCTCGATCTGGAGCCCGGAGCCGCCGTGATCTCCCGGCGCGGCAGATGGCAGCACGCGAAGTTCGGCGGCAGCGGATCTCATCTGCTGGTGCGCGGCGACCAGGACGTGGCCGACGAGCGGGAGTTCCAGCTCGCGGCGGCCCAGTACCTCTGCCACCACCATGTGGCCGGAATCCTCGAGCAGTACGGCGTGAACTGTGTCTTCGACGTCGGCGCCAACCGCGGGCAGTACGCGAAACGGCTGCGCCGGTCCGGTTACAAGGGACGGATCGTCTCGTTCGAGCCGGTCCCGCTCACCTTCGAGACCCTGCGCGAGGCCGCGGAGAACGACCCGGACTGGCAGGTCCACCCCTGCGCCCTCGGCGCCGAGGAAGGCACCAGCACGATCCACGTCGACTGGAACACCATGAACTCGCTGCTGCCGCCCAGCGCATACGGACGCGGCCGCTACAACCGCTTCAAGCAGGGCGGCACCGAGGAGATCACCGTCCGCCGCCTCGACAGCGTGATCGACGAGGCGCTCGACGGGATCGCCGACCCGCGCCCGTATCTGAAGATGGATACGCAAGGGTTCGACCTGCAGGTCTTCGAGGGCGGCGGGAAGCGGATCGACGAGTTCGTGGGATTGCAGTCGGAGGTCGCACCGCTGAGGCTGTACGAGGGCAGCCCCGCCATGGCCGAGTCGATCGCCGCGTACGAGGCCCGGGGTTTCGGCATCACCGGGATGTATCCGGTGACGCGGGAGCCGGCGACGGGGCGTGTGGTCGAGTTCGACTGTGTGATGGTGCGGGCGGAGACGGCCACCTCCTGAGACCGCGGGGGGAACCCTTACTGCTCGTACGGAAGTTGGGGCACCTCGAAGCAGTTCTCGTTCATGTCGCCGCCCTCCGTCACCCAGCCGTCGGCGTCCTGCCAGCGGGCGACCGACAGACAGGTCCGGCGGGTCCTCGGCGGCTCGGGACGCTGCTCGAAGACCACCGGGACCAGCAGTCCGCGCGCGTCGTAGGGCTCACCGCGCCGCATGAACGCGTCCACGCACTCCCGGGTGACGCCCGCTTCCTGTCCGGCGCAGGACTTGGCCGCGTCCGCGAACCACATGGCCGCCGCCCAGCCTTCGAGCTGCCACTGCGAGAGCCGGCGGTCCGAGCCCTTCATCGCGTCCCGGAACTCCTTCGCGGCCTCGCTGCCGGGGTCCTGATAGTTGCGGCTCGACCCCGTCACCCACAGGGCGTTGCGGCAGCGCGGGGCGTCCGCGTAGTCCTCGAGGACACCCGAGTTCCAGTTCTGGGCGTTGGTGACCTTCGCGGTGACCTTCGCGCCGACCTGGTCCATCGCCTTGCAGAGCTGCGCGTTGCCGTGCGAGTCGATCGCGTCGAAGACCAGATCGGCGCCCTGCTCCTTCAGATCGGCCGCGACCGCACGGAAGTTGGGCAGCGACAGATCGACCTGCTCGGTGACGACCTTGTAGCCCTCGGCCCTGAGACCGCGCGTGATCAGCTGGGCATAGCCCGCCGACGCGGCCTGGTTGTACGAGATCACGGCGGCGGTACGGGCACCGTGCTCGCGCTTGAAGTAGCGGTAGACCTCGGTGCCGCCGTACTGCTTGCCGTCCCAGCCCGCCTTGCCGCCCTCGCGCGGGGCGAGCGAGCCGTAGATCGAGTAGAGATGCGGATACGTGTCGTACGCGGGCCCGATCGGCTGCCCCCCGATGTCCGGGACGCCCGCGTCGGACACCCGCGGGGCACCCGCGTAGTCGAGCGTGGTCGTCGCGACGAGGGCGACGACCTTCTGCTCGTCGACGAGTTCGCGCACGCACTCGTTGTTGCCCACACCGCTGCCGCCGTCGTCGCAGGTGTGCACCTCCACCTTGCGGCCGCCGATCCCGCCCTGGGCGTTCAGTCGCTCGAAGTACGCCCGCGCCCCGTCCCGCGGCCCGGTGAACGCCTCGCCGCCCACCGGGCTCGTCTCGCTCGCGATGATCCCGACCTTCAACGGCGAGGTGTCCGCGGGCTGTTCGGGCCCGGTGGGCCGGTCCGTGAAGTCGCTCTCCGGCAGCCGGCTGCCGCAGCCGACGGCGACCAGGGCGAGCAGCGCCACGGACACGGCCCCGTACGACCGCACTCGCATCCGCTCAACAGCCGGGCATCGGCGAGGTACTGCCGCTCATCGCGAGCAGCCCGCAGAGCGTCTTGACCGAGACCTTCCAGGTGCCGTCCTGTTCCACCACGGCTCCCGAGGCGCCCGGCAGCACGACCGCGCCGTTGAGGGACAGGTCGTAGGTGACCTTGCCCTCGGTGGGCGAGGTGAACTCGACCTTCTTGACCTCGGCCGAGGTCTGGCCGCCGCGTTCGTCACCGCTGAAGGCCTTCAGGACCGGCCGCATCTCGGTGCCGTTCTCGAGGACCTTCTCCTTCTCGGCCAACGACACCTTGGGGTCGAAGAACTTCGCGAAGTTGGCCTTGATCTCCTTCTCGGCCGCCGCCGGATCCTCCGGCTGACCGCCGCCGCCTTCTTCCTCGGACGGCGACGCACTCGTCGGATCCGCGGGTGCGCTGGTCGTCTTGTCCTTGGTCGGGGTGGGCGGCGGATCGTCGCTGCCCCCTCCGCCGTCGTCACCGCAGGCCGTCAAGGCCGGGCCGATGACCAGGACCACTGCCGCGACGAGCGCGGCGCAACGTGTCCTGGAACGCGTGTGAGGGCTGCTCCCGAGGACCATCAGGCTCACCACCGGGTGTCGGACCGGGCCCTGCCCGGTGCTTTCAGGGTCAGCTTCAAGAAGGCATAGTGCAAGCGATCGGCTGACAAGAACAGACAGCCGACTGACTAGACATCAACAAAGACGCGACACCGGCACAGACGCACCCACACGTGAGCTGGATCCCGAGGGGGCCCGGATGCGGACTGCTCGACTGCGGACAGTGCACCCCTTGTTGTGGACGGGCCTCGCCGCCGCGGCGCTCGGCGCGGTGCTCTGTGTGATCGGCTGGTACGGGGTCTCGGGCGAGCGTTTCGCCGAACGCCAGGTGCCCTACCTCGCCTCCTGCACCCTGCCGGGCGCCGCCCTCATCGTGGCGGGCGCGGTGCTCGTGGCCCAGGCGCGCGGTGTCGCGGCCGCGGCGCGGATGGACGAGCTGTACGCCCTTCTCGTACGGGAGGAGGAGCCGCAGCCGGTCCCGGTGCGGCCGGCCGCGACCAGCGGCGATCTGCTGTTCGTGCCCGGCGGCACGCTCTACCACCGCGCCGACTGCCCGCTCGTCGCGGGCAAACCGCAGGCCGTACCGGCCGATGCGCATGCGCCGGCCGACGAGGGGCTCGACCGGTGCCCGATCTGCGAACCCGGACCTGATGCCGCCGAGGCCGGTCCGGAGTCCTGAGCGGTGAACTCGCTGACGTGGGACCTCACTCTGGCCGGCCTCGCCGTCGGCAGCGCGGCAGCCCTGACCGGCATCGGCCTGATCGTCACCTACCGGGCGACCGGAGTGCTCAACTTCGCGCACGGCGCGGTCGCGATGGTGTGCGCGTATCTGCTGCGGCAGTTCACCGTGGAGTGGGGCTGGCCGCTGTGGCTGGGCGCGGGAGTGACGCTGTTCGTCGTCGCTCCGGGGCTCGGACTCCTCCTGGAACGCGCGGTGTTCCGTCCCCTCGCCGTGCTCGGCAGCGATCCGGTGCAGACGCTGGTCGCGTCGATCGGGGTGTTCGTGCTCCTGGTCGGCGGGGCAGCGCTCGTCTGGGGACAGGGCGCGCATGCGGACGCCCCGCAGGTGCTCGGCGACGAACCGTGGGGGCAGCTCGCGATCGTCCTCACGCTCGCGGCCGGCGTGTGGGCGGTGACGCGCTGGACCCGCTTCGGCGGTGAGCTGCGCGCGGTCGTCGACAACCGTCCGCTGGCCGTGCTCGGCGGGATCGACGCGGACCGGGTGGCGTCGGTGGGCTGGGCCTTCGGTTCGTTCACCGCGGGTCTGACCGGGGTGCTGCTCGCCTCGCAGGTGCGCCTCGATCCCTACGGGCTGACCCTCCTGGTCATGCAGGTGATCGCGGTCGCGGTGGGCGCGGGCATGCACAGTCTGCCGATCGCGGTGGCGGTGGCGCTCGGGATCGGCGTGGTCCAGGCCCAGTTGACCCGGCTGCATCCGTCGGGCTGGGGCGAGCCGCTGCTCCAGGCGGTGGGCGCGAATCTGTTCGTGGTGGCGCTCCTGGTGTCCGCGCTGGTACTCCCCGGGATCGGCGGACGCGACGCCCTGCCGCGCACCGCGACGGCCCGTATCCGTACGCCGGCCGGTGTGTGGGTCGTCGCGGGCGTGCTCTTCCTGCTGCCGCTCGGCTTCGCGGGTTCCGACCTCCATACGGCGATCCAGGTGCCGGCCCTTGCCGTGGTCCTCCTCTCGCTGGTGGTCGTCACGGGACGCGGCGGACAGATCTCGCTCGGGCAGGCGGCGTACGCGGGACTGGGCGCCCTGTTCACGGCGCTGCTGACGGCGGGCCGCTTCCCGGGCCTTCCGGAGCTGCCGACGCTGGCGGCGCTCGGGGTCGCGGTCCTGCTCGTGGCGCCGCTCGGCCTGCTGACCGGCTGGCCGGCGATCAGCAGGCACGGTCTCGCGCTCGCCCTCGCCACCCTCGCGGTGGGGATGGGCGTGAGCCGTTTCGTCTTCGACCAGCCGTACGCCACATCGGGTCTCGGCATCGGCCGGCCCGCGGGCTTCGGCGGCGACCGCGCGTACTACATCCTCGAACTCGTCCTCCTGGCAGGCGCGTTGCTCTGCGTCTCGCTGCTCCGCCGCGGCCGTACGGGGCGCGCCCTGGCCGCCCTGCGCGATCACCAGGCGGGGGCGTCGGCGTCGGGCGTGCCCGTCCCGCTCATGAAGGTGGGTGCCTTCGTCGCGGGCGCCGCGCTTGCCGCACTCGGCGGCGGCATGCTCGGCATGGGCCTGCGCGCCTTCGACCCGGCGGCCTTCGACCCGGTGCGCGGCCTCCTGTGGTTCGCGGCGGTGGTCGTGCTCGGCGCGGACTCTCTGATCGGCGCACTGGGCGCGGCGGCGCTCCTGGTGGGCCTGGACGCGGGCACGCGGGGCGGGGTGGCGGCGGCAGTGATCGGGATCCTCGCGGTATTGATCGGCCGCTTCCCCGGCGGTCCTTACGAAGCGGTACGGGCCGTCGCCGGACGCTTCCACGGAACGGGCCCCGAGCTGCGGCTCACCACTCGGGGCGAGGCCGTACGGGCACGGATCGCTGCTCAGGCCGTACGGCGGGAGGCTTCGGCGGTACGAGGAGCGGCCGGGGTTGTCGGCGAGGGGGCCGCGGGGACGGCCTCATCCGCCCCGGAGACGCCGGCTCCGATGCCCGACGGCCACACGCCGCGTGGCGCCGCGTCCGGCCCTGAGGCATCCGAGCCGCTCCCCAGCAGTGACGCACCGCGCACCACCACGTCCGGTCCTGAGGCATCCGAGCGACTCCCCGGCGGCCACGCGCCGCGCACCACCACGTCCAGCCCTGAGGCATCCGAGCGACCCCCCGGCAGCCTCGCGCCGCGCGCCACCACGTCCGGCCGCGTGGGACACGCGGCAGCGGGCCGCAACGTGCCGCGTGTCC
>NZ_JAAKZW010000183.1 GCF_011044995.1 Streptomyces mesophilus
GCTGGGTGGTGGGGGCGGCAAGTGAGTCGGGGACCATCTGTCTACGGGTGCAGGCCGTATGTCCGGTTTGCGCGCGACAATAGGTCCCCCGTACGCGCGGAAGGGCCCGCTCCCGGTTGGGAGGGGCCCTTCCGTGCGTACGGGGGCGGGGGCTAGTCACCGATCAAGGCGTCGACGAATGCCTCGGGCTCGAACGGGGCCAGGTCGTCCGGGCCCTCACCGAGGCCCACGAGCTTGACCGGGACGCCGAGTTCGCGCTGCACCGCGACCACGATGCCGCCCTTGGCGGTGCCGTCCAGCTTGGTGAGCGCGATGCCGGTGATGTCCACGACCTCGGCGAAGACGCGGGCCTGGACCAGACCGTTCTGGCCGGTGGTGGCGTCGAGCACGAGCAGCACCTCGTCCAGCGGAGCGTGCTTCTCGACGACGCGCTTGACCTTGCCGAGCTCGTCCATGAGGCCGGTCTTGGTGTGCAGGCGCCCCGCGGTGTCGATGAGCACCACGTCGACTCCCATCTCCTTGCCCTCCTTGACCGCGTCGAACGCGACGGAGGCCGGGTCACCGCCCTCGGGCCCGCGCACAGTGTAGGCACCGACGCGCTCGCCCCAGGTCTGCAGCTGGTCGGCGGCGGCGGCACGGAAGGTGTCGGCGGCGCCGAGCACGACGGTGTTGCCGTCGGCGACCAGGACGCGGGCCAGCTTGCCGGTGGTGGTGGTCTTGCCGGTGCCGTTGACGCCGACGACCATCACGATGCCCGGGGTCTCCCGGTCGTTGTGGGTGTGGACCTCACGGTCCATATCGGGGCCGACCAGCGTGAGCAGCTCCTCGCGCAGCAGGGCGCGCAGCTCCTCGGGCGTACGGGTGCCGAGCACCTTCACGCGCTCGCGCAGGCGGTCGACGAGCTCCTGAGTGGGCGCGACACCGACGTCCGCGGTGAGCAGGGTGTCCTCGATCTCCTCCCAGGTGTCGTCGTCGAGGTGCTCGCGCGAGAGCAGCGTGAGCAGCCCCTTGCCGAGCGAGTTCTGGGAACGGGCGAGCCGGGCGCGCAGCCGGACGAGACGTCCGGCGGTGGGCTCCGGTACCTCGATCTCCGGGGTGGGTTCGAGCTCCTCGACGACCGGCTCGGCCACCTCGGCGGGGGCCTCGGCCTTGGGGAGCTCCACCTCCTCGATCGTGCGGCGCGGCTCTTCGCGCGGCTCCGCGGCCTCTTCGCCGACATGCGGCTCGGCCGGGGGCGCGGTGATGGTCGGCGTGGTCGACGGGGACGAGGGCGGCAGCCGCTTCTTCTTGCGGCCGCTGACCACGAGCCCGCTGATCGCACCGACCGCGACCAGGGCGATGACTACAGCAAGGATGACGATTTCCATAACCCACCCAGTATCAGCCACGGACCGCCCGAGGTCGCTGCCTGTAGGTTCCCACCAAGGACCAAGGCCCCTATCCGGTCTTTTTCGGGCGAATGTACGATGATGGACGACTCCCCACCCCAGCCACCCGACGTTGCTGTGGCATCCCCCTCCCCCCACGGAGCATGTGCATGTCCGCGTCCAAGAGCGCCACCGCCGCCCCGCAGAGCGAGAGCGCGATAGAGACCCGGGGCCTCGAACCGGTCCCCGACAACGAGCGCACCGGCAAGATACGCGAGCTGTTCCCGACCTGGGTCGCGGCCAATATCAGCGTGCTGCTCCTGACCATGGGCGCCGGCCTGGTGGTCTTCAACGGTCTGAACTTCTGGCAGGTCCTGATCGTCGCCGCGGTCGCGCCGATCGTCTCGTACGGCATCGTCGGACTGATCTCGATCGCGGGCAAGCGCGGCGGCTCCCCGGGCATGGCCCTCTCGCGCGCGGTCTTCGGCCAGCGCGGCAACCTCTTCCCGGGCTCACTGATCTGGGTCGCCCGCTGGGGCTGGGAGACCATCAACGCGGTCACCGGTGCGTACGCGATCCTGACGGTGCTCGACCTGGTCTTCGGCATCGAGTCCAACACCGCGCTGATCGTCGTCACCCTGCTCCTGTTCGTGGCACTGACCTTCGTGGTGTCCGGCCTCGGGATCAACGCCCTGCGCGTGTGCAGCAAGTGGTCCACGTACCTCTTCGGCGCCTTCAGCGTTCTCGTTCTGGTCTATCTGATCGCGAACACCGACTGGTCCGCCGTCTTCGACAAGCCCGCCGGTTCGGCCGCGATGGTCGTCGCGGGCATCGGCATGATCGGCGCGGGCGGCATCAGCTGGGTGCCCTCGGCCCCCGACTTCACGCGCTATCTGCCGCGTACGGCCTCCGCCCCGAAGATGGTCTCCACGACGATCGGCGGCGCCGGCATCGTCGTGCTCCCGATGGTCCTGATGGGCGCGGTGATGGCGGTCGGCACCCCGGACCTGGCCAACGCGCAGGACCCGGTGTCCTTCATCGGCACCCTGCTTCCGACGTGGATCGCCGTTCCGTATCTGCTCATCGCCCTGGTCGGCATGCTGCTGATCAACTCGATGTCGATGTACTCGGCCGGCTTCACCGCCCAGACCCTCGGCATCAAGGTCCCGCGCCACTGGGCGGTCTCCGTGAACGCCGTGATCAGCCTGGTCTTCGGCTTCCTGCTCATGGTCGTAGCGACGAGCTTCATCGGCTCGTTCATCTCGTTCCTGACGCTGCTCGCGGTCGCGTTCTCCGCCTGGATCGGCGTCTTCGGCGTCGACATGCTGACCCGTACGTCGTACGACGCGAAGGCGCTGCTCGACACCACGCGCACCAGCGCCTACTGGTACAAGGGCGGCTTCGCCTGGCAGGCGATGGTCGCGTGGGGCGTGGCGCTGCTCACCGGTCTCGCCTTCACCAAGGTCGACTGGTTCGCGGGTCCGCTGTCCTCGACCTGGCTCGGGCAGAACGGTCTCGGCTGGGCCGTCACCATCGTCGTGGCCGCCGCGCTGTACGCGGTGCTGCCGCGGACGAAGCCCGCGACCGCCGCCGAGCCGGTGACCGAGGGCGCCTCCAAGGCCGCCGAGGAAGAGCGCGTCCCGGCGCTGTCCGTCTGACGAGCTCCCTGCCCTGCCCATCTGACGAGCTCCCGCCCCTGTCCATCTGACGTCACGTCAGCTAACGTCCCCCTTCGCCGGAACCATGGCCCGAAGGGGGACGTTCGCGTTCGCCGCGCCCCCACCCGACCACTGTCGACAAAGGGGACGCCCGACATGCCCGTCTCGGTCGCACGCTTCAACCTCATCGACCCCGAAGGCACACCCGCGCAGCTCGCCGACCGCTATGCGGCCGCCCTGGAGATGGCCCGTTTCGCGGACGGCGCGGGTATGACCATGATCCAGACCGAGGAGCACCACGGGACGGACAACAACTGGCTGCCCTCCCCGTTCACGTTCGCGGCCGGCGTCTTCGGTGCGACCCGGAACATCGCCGTCACCATCTCCGCGATCCTCGGCCCGCTGCACGATCCGCTGCGGATCGCCGAGGAGATCGCGGTCCTCGACCTGATGAGCAAGGGCCGTCTGATGACGGTGGCGGGCATCGGCTACCGGCCCGAGGAGTACGAGATGTTCGGCGTCGAGTGGGGCCGGCGCGGCAAGCTCCAGGACCATCTCCTCGAAACCCTGCTCAAGGCCTGGACCGGCGAGCCCTTCGAGTACGAGGGCCGCACCGTGCGCGTCACCCCGCGCCCGTACACCGATCCGCACCCGATGCTGGTCGTCGGCGGCTCCTCCAAGCCCGCCGCCCGGCGCGCGGCCCGGCTCGGTCTGCCCTTCTTCCCGAGCGCGCACCTGCCCGAACTCGAGACGTACTACAACGAGAAGCTCGCCGAGTACGGCACCGAGGGCTGGATGCTGATGCCGGGCGAGGAGACTCCGCTGCTGCACATCTCGGAGGACCCCGACCGCACCTGGGCCGAGTACGGGCACCACTTCCTGCACGAGGCGCAGATGTACAAGTCCTGGCAGAGCAGCGACATCAAGTCGGCGGTCAGCTCCGGCGCGAGCACGGTCGAGGAACTGCGCGAAGAGGGCGTCTACCGGATCCTCACGCCCGAGGAGTGCGTCACCGCCGCCGACACCTCGCTCGGCAACCTGGTCCTGCACCCGCTCTGCGGCGGCATGCCGATCGACGAGGGCTGGCGCAGCCTGCACCTGTTCACCGAACGGGTCCTGCCGAACTGCAAGCTCTGACCGGCGACCTGCCGTACGCCACGTCGCCGGCCGGGCGTCAGCCCATCTCCTCCAGCGCCTTGCCCTTGGTCTCCGGCACCCATTTCAGGATGAACGGGATCGAGAGCAGGGCGAAGGCGGTGTAGATCATGTACGCGCCCGAGAGGTTCCAGTCGGACAGCGTCGGGAACGTCACCGTGATCACCCAGTTGGCGATCCACTGGGCGGCCGCGGCCACACCCAGCGCGGCGGCACGGATCTTGTTGGGGAACATCTCGCCAAGCAGCACCCAGACGACCACACCCCAGGACAGGGCGAAGAAGAGCACGAAGCAGTTGGCGGCGACGATCGCGACGGTGCCCTGCAGATCGGGCAGCGTGATGTCGTCGCCGGTGCCTTCCTTGTACGAGAACGCCCAGGCGGCGAGTCCGAGCGAGATCGCCATGCCCACGGAACCGATCAGGGCGAGCGGCTTACGGCCGATCCGGTCCACCAGGACCATCGCGATGACCGTACCGATGATGTTCACGATCGAGGTCTCGAACGAGTAGAAGAACGAGCTCCCGGGGTCAATGCCGACCGACTGCCACAGCGCATTGCTGTAGTAGAAGATCACGTTGATGCCGACCAGCTGCTGGAAGACCGAGAGTCCGATACCGATCCAGACGATCGGCAGGAAACCCCGCTTGCCCATCAGGTCGCGGAAGGTCGACTTGTGCTCGCGGCGCATCGCCAACTCGATTTCGTCGGCGCGCGCGTCCAGGTCGATCTTGTCGCCCTCGACCTCCCGCAGCACTTTCTTGGCCTTGTCCCTCTTGCCGACGGAGATCAGATAGCGCGGCGACTCGGGGATCGCGAAGGACAGCAGACCGTAGAGCACGGCCGGGACGACCATCACGCCGAGCATGACCTGCCAGGCCTCGAGGCCCATGATCTTGCCGCGCTGGTCACCGCCGGCGGCGTTCAGGATGCCCCAGTTGACCAGCTGCGAGATCGCGATGCCGATGACGATGGCGGCCTGCTGGAAGGAGGCGAGCCGGCCGCGGTACGCGGGCGGCGAGACCTCGGCGATGTACGCCGGGCCGATCACGGAGGCCATGCCGATGGCCACACCGCCGAGCACGCGCCACATCGCGAGGTCCCACAGCGCGAAGGGCAGCGCCGAGCCGATGGCGCTCACCGTGAACAGGACGGCAGCGATCTGCATCGTGCGGATACGGCCGATCCGGTCGGCGAGCCGGCCCGCGATCGCGGCGCCGATGGCACAGCCGATCAGCGCGGCGGCGATCACCTGCGCCAGGGCTTCCGAGCCGACATCGAAGCGGTCTCTGATGGCCTCGACCGCACCGTTGATCACGGAACTGTCGTAGCCGAAAAGAAAACCACCCATCGCGGCGGCGGCCGTGATGAAGATGACATGGCCGAGATGGTCCGGAGCGGCTTCACGCGCCTGTGTGCTGGTCACCTGTCCAGTGGCGCATACCTTGGGATCGCTCACCACTTGAGGTGGGCAGATCAGGCCACAGGGCACCTCACCCGGCCGATGCTCAGCGCAGCCGCTGGCTGATCACCTTGGACACTCCGTCGCCCTGCATGGAGACGCCGTAGAGCGCGTCGGCGACCTCCATCGTGCGCTTCTGGTGCGTGATCACGATCAGCTGCGAGGACTCCTGGAGCTCCTGCATGATCCGGATCAGCCGCTGCAGGTTGGTGTCGTCGAGCGCCGCCTCGACCTCGTCCATCACGTAGAACGGGCTCGGCCTGGCCTTGAAGATCGACACCAGCATGGCCACGGCGGTCAGCGACCGCTCACCGCCGGAGAGCAGCGAGAGCCGCTTGACCTTCTTGCCCGGCGGCCGCGCCTCGACGTCCACGCCGGTGGTGAGCATGTTGTCCGGGTCTGTCAGGATGAGCCGCCCCTCACCGCCCGGGAACAGCCGGCTGAAGACGCCCTCGAACTCGCGGGCCGTGTCCCGGTAGGCCTCCGTGAAGACCTGCTCGACCCGCTCGTCGACCTCCTTGACGACCTGCAACAGGTCGGTGCGGGTCTTCTTCAGGTCCTCCAGCTGCTCACTGAGGAACTTGTGCCGCTCCTCGAGGGCCGCGAACTCCTCGAGCGCGAGCGGGTTCACCTTGCCGAGCTGCTGATACGCCCGCTCGGCCGCCTTGAGCCGCTTCTCCTGCTCCGCCCGTACGAACGGCCGCGGCGTGTTGCGCGGGTGCTCGGGATCCTCCGGCAGCTCCTCGCCCTCGGCCGGCAGCGAGGGCGGCACCAGCTGGTCGGGCCCGTACTCCCCCACGAGCCCGGCCGGTTCCACGCCCAGCTCCTCGAGGGCCTTCGCCTCCAGCTGCTCGATCCGCATCCGCTTCTCGGCACCGAGCACCTCGCCGCGGTGCACCGAGTCCGTCAGCTTGTCCAGCTCCGCCTTGAGATCGCGGCCCTGCCCGCGCGCGGCGGTCAGCTCCCGCTCCCGCTCGCCCTTGGCCCGCTCGGCGGCGTCGCGCTCCTGCTGCGCCCGTACGAGGGAGACCTCCACGTGTGCGAGCAGCTGCCGCGCACCCGAGGCGACGGCCTCGGCGACGTTCGCCTCGTACCGCATCCGGCTGCGCCGCTGCTCGGCCCTTGCGCGGGCCTCGCGCTCGGCGCGCGCGGCCCGATCGAGCCCGTCGGCCCGTCCGGCCAGGCCCTTGACCCGCTCCTCGTGCGTGCGCACCTGAAGCCGGGCCTCCATCTCGGTCTGTCGCGCGTTGGCACCATCGGCCGACAGACGGTCCCGTACGGAGGTGTCGGGCTCCTCCTCGACCGGCGCCTCCTCAGCGACAGCGAGCCGCTCGGCCAGCTCCTCGGCGTCCATCAGCGCTTTGTCCAGCGCCTCCTGGGCACGGGCCGCCGCGGCCGTGGACCGCTCCGCCTCACCGGCGGCGCCACGCGCCTGTCCCGCCAGCCGCCCGAGCTGCTGCGACACGGTCGACTTCTCGCGGTCGGCGGCCCGACGCCGCTCCCCCAACTCCTCGACAAGCGCGGCACATTCACGGCGCCGCTCGGTCGCCGCATGCTGCGCCTCGGCCAACTCCTCGCAGCGGACGCCCAGTTCCTCCAGCTCCGCCGCGGCCTCGTCCACGGAGGCCTGCACTTCGAGCAGACTCGGCGCACCCGCCGAGCCACCCTGCGCGAAGTGCGCCCCGAGCAGATCGCCCTCGGCGGTCACCGCCGTCAACTCCGGCTGCGCGTAGACCAGATCCTCGGCGTCCTCAAGGGTCCCGACGACCACGATCCCGCGCAGCAGGCGCCGTACGGCGGGCAGCAGCTCATCGGGTCCGCGCACGAGATCGGCCGCGTACGGCGGTCCGTCCTGCCGCTGCTCGTCGCGTACGTCGTCGGGGCCGCCGCCGAGCAGTATGGCCGCGCGCCCGGCGTCCTGCTTGCGGAGCAGCCGGATCGCCTCGGCGGCGGTCGCGGGGTTGGACACGGCGATCGCATCCGCCGCGACGCCCAGGGCCGCGGCGACGGGGACCTCGTAGCCGGGGGCGACGCCGAGCAGCTCGGAGGCCGGCCCCAGGAGCCCGGTCAACCGTTCCTTCGCGGCGAGCAGCGTGCCCGTACCGTCCTTGCGCCGCAGCCCCATCGCCAGCGCCTCGCGCCGCGCGGCCACGGCGGCCCGCTTCCGCTCGGCCGCGGTCGCCGCCTCACGGGCCGCGGTCAGCGCGGCCTCCGCGTCGGCCAGCGCCCGCTTGGCGGCGTCGTGCTGTTCCCCGAGTTCGGAGTCATCGGCATCGAGCCCGTCGACCTCCGCCTTGAGCTGCTCGTACTCCTCCTGGGCCGTGAGAGCCCGCTCGTCGGCCTCGTCCCGCGCAAGGGCGAGCCGGTCGATCTCGGCCTGCGCCGAAGCCGCCCTGCTGCGGGCCGCGTTGACCTGCCCGGTCAGCCGCGCGAGCCCCTCACGGCGGTCGGCGATGGCCCGCGCCACGTCCTTGAGCCGCCGCTCCTCGACCTGCAGCTCCCGCTCGAGGTCGGCCCGGTGCGCCACGGTGTCGTCGAGCGCGCGCTGCGCCGCCTCGAGGGCGGCCTCCAGCTCGGCCTCCTGCTCGCGGATCCGCGCGGCCTCCCGCTCCATGTCCTCGGGTTCGCGCCCCCGCCGCTCCTCCACGGGAGCCGACGTCGCGCTCTTCACCCGGGCATCGGCGAGCCCGATCGTGCCGCGCACCCGCTCGGCCAGCTGCGACAGCTCGTACCAGGTCTGCTGCGCCCGCTGCAGCCGCGGCGTCAGCCGCCGTACCTCGTCCTCCAGGTCGGCCTCGCGCGCGAGCGCCGCCTTGAGGTCCGCCTCGGCGGACTCCTTGCGCCGCTTCAGCTCGGCCTCGTCGGCGATCTCCGTGTTGAGGGCTTCCTTCAGCCGTACGAGATCGTCGGCGAGCAACCGCAGCCGGGCATCGCGCAGATCGGCCTGGATCACGGCGGCCCTGCGCGCCACAGCGGCCTGCCGCCCGAGCGGCTTCAACTGCCGCCGCAGTTCGTCCGTGAGGTCCTGCACGCGCGCGAGATTGGCCTGCATCGCGTCCAGCTTCCGCAGCGCCTTCTCCTTGCGCTTGCGGTGCTTGAGGACGCCCGCGGCCTCCTCGATAAAGGCGCGCCGCCCCATCGGATCGGCATGCAATACGGAGTCGAGCTGCCCCTGGCCGACGATGACATGCATCTCGCGGCCGATACCGGAGTCGGACAACAGCTCCTGGATATCCAGCAATCGGCAGGTATCGCCATTGATCTGGTATTCGCTGCCGCCGTTGCGGAACATGATCCGCGTGATGGTGACCTCGGCGTACTCGATGGGCAGCGCCCCGTCGGAATTGTCGATGGTCAGCGACACCTCGGCCCGGCCGAGCGGCGGACGCCCGGTGGTGCCGGCGAAGATGACGTCCTCCATCTTGCCGCCGCGCAGCGACTTGGCCCCTTGTTCGCCCATGACCCAGCTCAGCGCGTCCACCACATTGGATTTGCCGGAGCCGTTGGGTCCCACGACACACGTGATTCCCGGCTCGAACTTGAGCGTCGTCGCCGAGGCGAAGGATTTGAACCCGCGCAGGGTCATGGCCTTGAGGTGCACGCCGACGGACTTTACCGGGCGGGGACCGTGGGAACCGGCGGATACAGCGGGGACGGCGGGGGTATACACCCATCAACGGCGGGGGAATGCACCCATCAAGAGAAAAAAGGGACGCCGAAGCGTCCCTTGCATTTCTTGTTCAAGCGGCTGACATGGGCAGCCTGATCTCTGTCTCGCAACAGACGAAGAAGATCAGGTGAGCGCAGGCTCCGCCTGGGGTACGTCGAGAAGCTCGCTGTGGGAAGCGACAGCAGTAGCCGTCAGCGCGTCATTCTCGGCCTGGATCCGTCCGAGCTCGGATTCCAGGTCCTGGACGCGCTGCTGGAGCCGTCGCATCTCGGCGAGAAGTCGCGGGTCGGAACCGCCGACGTAACCGAGAAGCGCCTTTGCCATGATGGATGGTCCTCCACACTGAGTGACCGACCGAAGCGGTGTGGGTCGTGAGGGAATCGCACCCGCGGCTGGCTGGCACTGCTTGTCGTGCTGCCGTTCTCACATGCCAAACAGCTAGGGGTGCGCGGGGCTTCCAGCGTCTCACCAAAATGTTTGACGGTCAACACGATCACACCCCGTATTGGCGGGCAAACCCGGGGGCACAGCGCCTCGAACCTTCTGGCGGTGCTCTCCATCGGGGCCCTGGGGGCTCGGAGATCTTCGTTATCGGGCAGCCTTGCACGACATGCTGTTGTTGGCAACCACCAGGTCATTTCTGCCCCGCACAGTTGCCACTGGCATCTGCTGCGGGCCGACTTCCAGGTCGGAGCGCCGAGACCCTCAGCGGATCGCGAACGTCTCGTAGATCCCCCGCGGTGTGTCCCAGATCTCTGTCACTCCGTCGACCCTCCCGGGTGTGTCGCCGTTCTGCAGCCAGTCCAAGAGTTGCTCGCACCCGGACCGCGTCCCCTCCGCCACGACCTGCACACGGCCGTCGGCCAAATTGAGCGCGAATCCCACCAGGCCGCCGATCTCCAGTGCTTTCGCCCTGGTGAACCAGCGAAAACCCACTCCCTGAACTCGCCCGCGCACCCAGGCGACCATGCGTACTTCCTCATTCATGTGGGAAAGCTAACCGGCCAATTCCTCATCGAGCACTTCGCCCCCATCTGTCATCGCGTACAGTCGCGAAAGATGAGCCTCACCCGTTCGGGTGAGTCACGTTGACCGCAAGACTGAGTCACTGAGTCAGAGCAGGGAAGGCCGGGAGATGGGACGCCACCGACGCGTCGGCGCCGATGAGCAGCAGCTCAGCGCGACGACTGGCAACGGCGGATCGCACCGTCGCAGGAAGCGCGCCGCCGCGAAGCCCGTACGCACGGGGCTGCTCGGTGTCTCCGCGGCCGTCGCCCTGGGCGCCGTGGCCGTGGCCTCGGGCGTGCTGCCGGGCACCGAGAACTACCGCTTCGGCAACGATGCACCGGACAAGGTGCAGGCCGCCGATGTCACCGGCGACGTCCAGTCGCAGGGCGGCACATCGAAGACGCCGGAGCGCCAGGCGAGCGAGGCCAGCCGGGACGAGGAGCGCACCTCGCCCTCGGCCACCCCGTCGAAGTCCGCCGAGAAGCCGACGCCGACTCCCTCGCGTACGGCCGAGGACTCCGGCTCGTCCGAGAAGGACTCCGGCGGCAAGCCGGAGAAGCCGGCCGAGGAGAAGACCCAGGCTCCCGAGAAGCCCGCGGCCCCGAGCACCCCGGACACGCAGTCCGGCGCCGAGGCGCAGGTCCTGACCCTGGTCAACCAGGAGCGCGCACAGGCCGGCTGCCAGCCGGTCGAGGCCGACGCGGACCTGGCCGAACTGGCCTCGGACTTCAGCGCGGACATGGCCGCCCGCGGCTTCTTCGACCACACCGACCCCGACGGCGACACCCCCTGGGACCGCGCGGACGCGGTCGGCATAGCGAACCTCGGCGGCGAGAACATAGCCCGCGGCCAGGCCAACGCCCAGTCGGTGATGGACTCCTGGATGAAGAGCCCGGGTCACCGCGCCAACATCCTCAACTGCGAGTACAAGACCCTCGGCGTCGGCGCCCACTTCGGCTCGGGCGGCCCTTGGTGGACGCAGGACTTCGGGTTCTGAACCGACCGCAGGTCGGCTATTCGGCGTGGGCCTCTTTGTGCATACCCGTGCACAGAGCCCAGACGATGAAGAGGTTGACGGCGACCAGCGTCAGGGCCCACAGGGGGTAGTACGGCACCCACAGGAAGTTGGCAATGGCGCTGAGCCCTGCCACGAAGACGCCGAAGAAGCGCGCCCACAGCGCCCCGCCGAACAGCGCACACCCGGCGACGACCAGGGCGATGCCCAGGAGAAGGTGCACCCAGCCCCAGCCCGCCAGGCTGAACTCGAACACGTAGTGGCGGGTCACGACGAACAGGTCGTCGTCCGCGAGGGCGGCGATTCCTTCGCAGGCCGCCATCGCACCACCGACGATCATCAGTGCTGCTGCGAGGACGGTCGTACCCGACGCGGCCGCGTGCCACGGCCGTGGATTCACCTCACCCGTTCCGGGTGGAACTGCGTCACGGGCCATGTCGGCCTCCTAGTGGGCAGAGCCAGGCGTCAACCGAACGCGCGAAACGGCTCACCCTTCTTCCACAGTGGCACGACCGCAATCCACCGGCACCCTGAGCCCAGGGCTACGGACGCGGTGGTCGCTGGCACCTGGGGCAGAAGTAGCTGGAGCGGTTCATCCACGGGCGCCGACGCATCGGTGTCGCGCACCGGCGGCAGGGCTCGTCCTCTCTGCCGTACGCGTCCAGGGAGCGCTCGAAGTAGCCGGACTCCCCGTTCACATTCACGTAGAGGCTGTCGAAGCTGGTGCCGCCGACGGCGAGCGCCGCGTTCATCACGTCCCGGACGTGGCCGAGGAGTTCGGCGCTGCGGGGGCGCGTGAAGGTCCCGGTCGGGCGCTCGTAGTGGAGCTTCGAGCGCCACAGCGCCTCGTCGGCGTAGATGTTGCCGACACCGCTGATCAGGGACTGGTCGAGCAGCGCGCGCTTGATGGTGGTGCGCTTGCGGCGCAGCGCCTCGTGGAAGGCCGCGTCGTCGAAGGCGGGGTCGAGCGGGTCGCGGGCGATATGCGCGATGACGTCCGGCAGTCCGTCGGCAGTGTTCTCGTGCAGCGACAGACCGCCGAAGGTGCGCTGGTCGACGAAGCGCAGCTCGGTGCCCTGGTCGTCGTCGAAGGCGACGCGGATGCGCAGATGCTTCTCGTCGGGAGCGTCCTGCGGCTGGACGAGCAGCTGCCCGCTCATCCCGAGGTGGGCGAGCACGGAGTACGAGGCGTCCGCGAGCGGCAGCCACAGATACTTGCCCCGCCGCTGGGCGAGCCCGATGCGATGCCCCCTGAGCCGGGCCCCGAAGTCCGGCCCACCGGCGGAGTGCCTCCGCACGGCCCGGGGGTGCAGCACATCGACCTCGGTGACGACCCGCCCGCTGACCCATCGCTCGAGCCCACGACGTACGACTTCTACTTCCGGCAACTCAGGCACGGATGAATTCTCCCCCACCCCTGCGGGCAGTCTGTTCCCACCCCTGCGGGCAGTCGTGCCGCAGGGCGGCACGGGTGGGCGCAGGCCCCCGGGATACGGCACGCCTGCCGGATGCGTCGACTGTCGCGACGTAACGCAGGAAACGCCGACGGCCCGTCACCCGAAACCGGGGACGGACCGTCGTACGGCAAAGCAGCCCTATGCGGTGGTGGCCGCATCGGCCTCCGCGGACGCAGCCGCGTCGGTCTCGGCTTTGAGCCGCTCATCGGCAGCGGCACGAATGGCCCGCCAAGCCGACTCCGCGGCCTGCTGCTCCGCTTCCTTCTTGCTGCGGCCGGTGCCGGTGCCGTACGAGACGCCTCCGACGCGGGCGGCAGCTGTGAAGGTCTTCTCATGGTCGGGGCCGGTCTCCGAGACCAGGTACTCGGGTACGCCGAGCCCTTCGGTCGCGGTGAGCTCCTGGAGACTGGTCTTCCAGTCCAGGCCGGCACCGAGGGACGAGGACTTCTCGATCAGCGGGTCGAAAAGCCGGTGGACCAGCTCGGAAGCCGTATCCAGACCCTGATCGAGATAGACCGCGCCGATCACCGCTTCAAGGGTGTCGGCAAGGATGGACGCCTTGTCCCGGCCGCCCGTGCCCTCTTCACCACGGCCGAGCCGGATGAAGGAGCCAAGGTCGAGCCCACGGCCCACCTCCGCCAGCGCACGCGAATTGACCACCGCGGCCCGCAACTTGGCCAGCTGGCCTTCGGGCAGGTCGGGGTGGGTTCGGTACAGCGTGTCCGTGACGACGAGGCCGAGCACGGAGTCCCCGAGGAACTCCAGCCGCTCGTTCGTCGGCAGACCGCCGTTCTCGTACGCGTAGGAACGGTGGGTCAGAGCACGCACCAGAAGGGCGGACTCGACCTTGTAGCCGAGCCGCCCTTCCAGAAGCGTGTGGGACGAGGCCGTGTTCTCCGTCTGCTTTTTGTTCGACGGTTCAGACATCGTGCCTCTCACCAGCCGCTCAGACCTCGAGGACCTGGCGCTTGTTGTAGGTGCCACAAGACGGGCACGCAATGTGCTGCAGCTTGGGCTCCTGGCAACGCTCACACGAAACCAGGACGGGGACCGCAGCCTTCCACTGCGACCGGCGGTGGCGCGTGTTGCTGCGCGACATCTTCCGCTTCGGAACAGCCACGGCTACTTCTCCTGCTTCTCGTCGACGCCCGCTTCAGCTTCGGCGCCGCTCATCTCGTCCTTCTCGCCGCTCTGGAGCGAACCGGCGAGTCCCTGCAATGCCGCCCAACGAATGTCGGCGACGTCATGGTGGTGGCCCGGATTGTCGTTCAGGTTCATTCCGCACTCGGAACAAAGACCTGCACAGTCCTCCCGGCACACCGGCTGCATCGGCAGTGCGAGCACCACCGCATCACGCAGCACGGGTTCGAGGTCGAAAAGTCCGTCCTCGAGGGGGATGATCTCCTCGTCGTCCTCGGCGTCGTCGCCCGGTTCCGCATGCTTGCGGCCCCGGTCGTCGGCGTCGGGGTACGAGAACATCTCCTGGAAGTCCGTATCGAGCTGCTGCTCGACCGGCTCCAGACACCTTACGCACTCCCCCTCGGCCCGTGCACGGGCGGTGCCTGTGACAAGCACCCCTTCCATGACCGATTCGAGGCGGAGCGCGAGCTCCACCGGGGCGCCCGCGGGCACTCCGATGACACCCTGGATGCCGAGGATCTCGTCCTTGGCGGGTGCCTCCACGGTGCGGGAAACGCGCTGCATGGCACCAGGACGCCGCCCCAGCTCGTGCGTGTCGAACACGAGAGGGTTGCGATGGTCGAGGCGGCCGTTCAGGGCTTTTCCTGCTTTCGAAATCATGGAAGTCGAGAAGGCGGCTGCCGACACTTCGAGTGGGCAGCCGTGATCGCGGGCGTATGCGCGACCGAAGAGCCAGGATACTGGACCTTTCGCTCTCGGCCCAATCCGGTCCCCGAGGCCCCTGTTTACGGGGCCTCACGCGGTCCGGAGGCAGACCGCGTCAGCCCTGGCCGCCGCGCCCCTGTTCGTACTGACGCAGCTGATCGATGCTGATCATGCTGGTGTCGAACAGGCTGGTCTCGTCGAGCGCCGCGGCCTGCTGGTCGTCCGCCGCCGGGTAGCCACTGTTCTCGCCGTAGCCGCCGCTCTGGTCGTAGCCCTGCTGCTGATAGGCATACGGGTCCGGCTGCTGGTAGCCGTACGGGTCGGCCTGGCCGCCGCCGGTCGGGAAGCCGCTCTGGTCGTAGCCCTGCTGTTGATAGGCGTACGGGTCCGGCTGCTGGTCCGGCTGCTGCTGGTACGCGTACGGATCGGGCTGTTGCTGGTACGCGTCCTGCTGCGGGAAGGCGGGCGGCTGCTGCGGGGCCTGGCGCTGGGGGCTCTGCTGCTGCGGGGCCTGCGGCTCGGCGATGTCCGCGAGGAAGTCCGCGTCCGTCGTCTGCTGCTGCGGCAGGGAGTCCAGGCGGCCGAGGTCGTCGCTGGCGATCCGGCCCTGGAGCTTCTGCCGGCCGCGGCCGACCGCCTCCAGAGTCTTGGCCAGGACCGCCTCGAAAGCGCCGAGCTTGCCGTCCACGTACTCGTCCGCCCGCTGGCGCTGGGTCTCGGGGTCGTGGCTGCGCTCGGGGGCCTCGGTGAAGTCCGGGTCCTCATAACCCTGCGCGTCCAGGCCCATGCCCGTACCGAGGAGCTTCTCGCGGCCGCGGCCGACCGAGCCGAGGGTCTTGGTGAGGACGACCTCGAAGTTGGCGAGCTTGGAGTCGACGTACTCGTCGGCCTCCGCCTTGATCTCCTCGGCCTCCTGGCGGGCCGCCGCGACGATCCGCTCGGCCTCCTCCTGGGACTGCCGGGCGATCGCGGTGTCCGAGATCAGCGAACCGCGCTCGGCCTGGGCCGACTGCACGATCCGCTCGGCTTCCTGCCGGGCCTGCTCGACCAGCTGCTCACTGCCGCCGATGACCTGCTCGGCCTGGGCGAGCGAACCGGGCAGCGCGCCGCGCACCTCTTCCAGGAGCGCGAGCAGGTCGGCGCGGTTGACCACGCACGAGGCCGACATGGGCATCGATCTGGCGCCCTCGACCGCCCCGACGATCTCGTCCAGCTTCTTCTGCACGTCCACCGTGGCTCGCCACTCTCTAGAACTTGTTGGGAGACGGACGGCACGACTGTACGGCCAGGAGGTGCGCCCGCGACACCAAGTGACGGTCCGTCAGCTTCCGCGGAGGTCAGTCGTTCTTGGTGAGGCGATCGCGCAGTGCCTCGTGAACCACCGGCGGTACGAGGTGGGCCACGTCGCCGCCCCAGGTCGCGACCTCCTTGACGAGCGAGGAGGACAGGAAGCTGTAGGTGGGGTTGGTGGGGACGAAGAGGGTCTCCACGCCCGAGAGGCCGTTGTTCATCTGGGCCATCTGCAGCTCGTAGTCGAAATCGCTGACCGCGCGCAGGCCCTTCACGATGGCCGGGATGTCGCGCTGCTTGCAGAAGTCGACGAGCAGACCGTGGAAGGCCTCCACCTCGACGTTGCCGAACTCGGCGGTGACCTCGCGGATCAGCTCGATCCGCTCGTCGACGGTGAACAGGCCCTGCTTGGACTTGTTGATCATCACGGCCACATGCACCACGTCGTACAGCTTGGAGGCGCGGGCGATGATGTCGAGATGTCCGTTGGTGATGGGGTCGAACGACCCCGGACAGACGGCGCGGCGCAACTGGTGTCCCTCGCTCTCCGGCCCGGACCGGGCGGTCATGAGTGCAGGTCTTCGGTGGTCGATACGGCCTCGGCGGTCGGGGCGTCCTCGTCCGTCGGGGTGTCCTCGCTGGTCGAGGCGGCGCGACCGTACCAAAACGTGCCCTCGCCGTAGCGCCGGGACCTGAGGCCCACGAAGCCGTCCGGCCAGCCGAATTCGCCGCCTCTGGTGCTGCGCTCCACGGTGACGAGCGCATCGTCCACGAGCCAGCCCTGGGCGGCGAGTGTGAGCAGGATCTCGCGAAGATCGTCGTCCGTGACGGCGTACGGAGGGTCGAGAAAGACGATGCCGTACGGGTCCGAAGGGGCCGGTCCGGCGGCGATCTGCTCCGCCTTGCCCGCCCTGACCTCGGCGCCGGGCAGGCCGAGCGACTTCACGTTCTCGCGGATCGTACGGACGGCCTTGGGGTCCGCCTCGACGAGCAGGGCGTGCTCCGCGCCACGGGACAGCGCCTCCAGGCCGACGGCGCCGGAGCCCCCGTACAGATCGAGCACGCGCTCGCCCTCGAGCGAACCGCCGAGGAGCGACTGCCACGTCGAGAAGAGGCCCTCGCGGGCGCGGTCGGACGTGGGGCGGGTGCCGTTGCCCGGCGGCACGGCCATCCTGCGCCCGCGGGCGCTGCCGGCGATCACGCGGGTCATGTGGGTCCTTCTGGGCTCGGCGGCTGTTGCGTCCACGATATGGGGCGGGGGATGGCGGAGCTCAGCGGGTGCTGAGCAGG
>NZ_JAAKZW010000184.1 GCF_011044995.1 Streptomyces mesophilus
GGGTGGGTGGGGTCCATGCAGGCCAGGAGCGAGAAGCGGTTGCCGCGAGCCGTACGACTGCTGATCGTGGCACGGGCGGTGAACCGGCTCGGCGCGTTCTCCCTGTCGTTCCTCACCGTGCTCCTCACGAGCGAATTCGGGGCCGGCGCCGCCGTCGCCGGCTGGACCGGCGCCGCCTTCGGCCTCGCCACGATCCCCTCACGCCTGATCGGCGGCCGCCTTGCCGACCGGATCGGCCGGCGCCGCACGATCGTGGCGGGACTGACCGGGTGCGCGCTGGCCCAACTGGGACTCGCCGCGGCCGGCACCCTGACGGCAGCCATCTGCTGCGCGGTACTCCTCGGCCTGGTCTTCGAGATCTACGAGCCGCCGAGCCAGGCGATGATCGCCGACGTCGTGGCACCGAGCGAACACGTCCGCGCCTACGGCCTGTTGAACGCGGCGCTGGCCCTCGCGGGCATGGGCGCCGGACTCATGGCGGCGGGCCTGGGGCGCTGGGATCTGCGCTGGCTCTTCGCCGCCGACGCCCTCACGTGCGCACTCTGCGCGCTCACCGTGCACCTGGTGCTCCCGGCCGACCATCGCGGGGCCGCGGGGGCTGGATCCGGAGGGGTGGCGGTATCCGGAGAGGGCGGCGTACCGGAAAGGGCGGACGTATCCGGGGAGATCGCCGTACCCGCAGGGGCGGCCGTCATCGCGCCCTGGCGCGACCGCGCCCTGCTGCTCATGCTCGGGACCGGGACGCTGTTCGCCGTGGTCTACCTCCAGATCATGATGACGCTCCCGCTCGCCATGAGCCATGAAGGCCTGCGCTCCGCGGACGCGGGACTCCTGTTCACCGTGTCCGCGCTCACCCTCACCGCGGGCCAGCCGCTCATGCGCCGGCGCCCGCTCTCCACCCTCTCGACACCGGCGGCCTTCTGCACCGGATACCTGCTGCTGGCCCTGGGACTGGCCGGATACGCCCTCGCCCCCACCCTGCCCGGCTACCTCGCCGCAACCGTCCTGTGGAGCGCGGGCGACCTGCTCCTGGTCGGCCGCGCCTACGCGATCGTCGCCGCCCTGGCCCCGCCGGGCGGAAAGGGGCGCTATCTGGCCGCCTACGGCACCAGTTGGGGCATCGCGGGGATCGCGGCCCCCTTGGCGGGCACACAACTGATCGCGTACGCCGCACCGTCGGGCCTCTGGACCACGCTGGCCCTCGGCTGCCTGCTCCTTGCCGCACTGCAACCCGCCCTGCTCCGAAGCACCGGCTTCGACCGCAGAAGCCGCCAACACCCTTTGACACCGGCCGGGTTGCAGGACGAACGGACGGCATGACGGGAGGCACCCGCCGAGTCGCACCCCGACGCCGAAGGGCGGCACCCCCACCCACGGGGATGCCGCCCTCGTACACACCTCAAAGCTCAGCTCAGCTCAGGGACGCGATCGCCTTCGCGTCGTACGCCGCCAGTTCGCCCAGGCGGCCGTCGAGGACCTTCTCCGCCCACTGCGGGTCCTGCAGCAGCGCGCGGCCGACCGCGATCAGGTCGAACTCGTCGCCCTCCATGCGGTCGAGGAGGTCGTCGATGCTGCGGGCCGCGGAGCCCTGGCCGGCGAACGCGCCGAAGAACTCGCCGTCCAGACCGACCGAGCCCACCGAGATGGTGGGCTTGCCGGTGAGCTTCTTCGTCCAGCCGGCCAGGTTCAGGTCGGAGCCCTCGAACTCGGGGAGCCAGTAGCGGCGGGTCGAGGCGTGGAAGACGTCGACGCCGGCCGCCGCGAGCGGGGCGAGGATCGCCTCGAGCTCTTCGGGGGTCTCGGCGAGCCGGGCCTCGTACGCCTGCTGCTTCCACTGCGAGAAGCGGAAGAGGACCGGGAAGGACGGAGAGACCGCCGCGCGCACCGCCGCCACGATCTCGGCCGCGAACTTCGTACGAGCCACCGCGGAGCCCCCGTACGCGTCGGTGCGGCGGTTGGTGCCCTCCCACAGGAACTGGTCGATCAAGTAGCCGTGCGCACCGTGCAGTTCGACACCGTCGAAGCCGAGGCGTTCGGCGTCGGCGGCGGCCTGCGCGAAGGCCCCGACGACGTCGTCGAGGTCCTGCTGCGTCATGGCCTTGCCCTTGGGCTCGGCACCCTGCTTGTGAATACCGGACGGGCCCATGGGCTCGGCGTCCGTGAACGGCGGCTCGCCCGCCCTGCGGACCATGCCGATGTGCCACAGCTGCGGCATGATCGTGCCGCCCGCCGCGTGCACGGCGTCCGCGACCTTCTTCCAGCCCGCGAGCTGCTCCTCGCCGTGGAAGCGCGGAACGCTGTCGCTCTGGCCGGCCGACGTGTGGCCGACGTAGGTGCCCTCGGTGATGATCAGGCCGACGCCGGCGGCCGCGCGCCGCGCGTAGTACGAGATCACGTCGTCGGTGGGTATGCCGCCCGGCGAGAACATCCGGGTCATGGGCGCCATGACGATCCGGTTGGGCACGGTCAGGCCGTTGAGCTGCACCGGGCGGGACAGAACCTGGGCGGCGCGGCCCGTGGTGCCGGTGGGCTCAGTGGCATCGGCGACGGTCACGTGGGGGCTCCTTGGGGAGGGGGCTCTTGGACGGGTACGACAGGTGCGACGGGTACGACGGGTACGACAGGTGCGATGGGTGCGACGGGTACGACAGGTGCGACAGGTGCGACAGGTGCGACGGGTACGGCAGTTACGGCAGGTGCAACAGGTACGGCAGGTGCGATACGTACGGCAGGTACGCGCATACCGACCGGTGAGTATGCACCAGCCGCGTCCACTGCAACTGGCGCACCCCGCACCGCATTCCGCCTCCCCCGACCCCTCGGACGTGATCCCGGACACGTGCCCCGGATGCACCCGAGGACGCTTCAGACCCCCAACCCCCGCAATCCCACCCAAAGCGCCACCGTCGCCCCCACCAGCGCCACGGGCGTGGTGAGCAGACCGAGCGTGGTGAACTCCCGCAGCCGTACGTCGTGGTCGTGCTGCTGCGCGATCCGGCGCCAGAGCAGCGTGGCCAGGGAGCCCGTGTACGTCAGGTTGGGGCCGATGTTCACGCCGAGCAGGACGGCGAGCACCGCGCCCGGGCCGGACGGCGCCGCGAGCGGGATCAGGGCGAGGACGGCGGGCAGGTTGTTGATGAGGTTGGCCAGGAGCGCGGCGAGCGCGGCCGTGCCGAGCAGCGCGGGCAGCGAGCTGCCGTCGGGCAGGACGCGGGCGAGGGCGTCACCGAGACCGTGGTCGACGACGGCCCGCACGATGACGCCGAGACAGAGCACGAAGAGCAGGAACGGCCAGTGGGTCGCGCGCACGATCCCGGCCGGCGTCGTGTGCCGCCGGCTCAGCGCCCGGGCGCCCATCACGGCCGCACCCGCGGCGGCCGCCCACGCCGGGTCGATGCCGAGCGCGGACGCCACCGCGAACCCGGCGAGCGTCGCGCACACGGTGACCAGGGCGAACAGCGGCAGCTCGGGCGGTTCGTCGGCGGCCACGGGTGAGGCGGGTGCGTCGAGGTCGGCGGCGAAGAAGCGGCGGAACACCACGTACTCGACCGCGATGGCCACCAGCCACGGCAGCAGCATGAGGAGCGCGAAGCGCGTGAAGCTCAGGCCGGTGGCGGTGAAGGCGAGCAGGTTCGTCAGATTCGATACGGGCAGCAGCAGCGAGGCGGTGTTGGAGAGGTGGGCGCTCGCGTAGACGTGGGGCGCGGGGCGGGCGCCCATCCTGGCCGCCGTCGCGAACACCACGGGGGTCAGCAGGACGACGGTGGCGTCCAGGCTGAGCGCGGCGGTGATCAGCGAGGCCAGCGTGAACACCGCGCCGAGCAGCCGGCGCGGACGGTGCCGGGCCCAGCGGGCCATCCAGGTCCCGCAGGCGTGGAAGAGCCCTTCGTCGGCGCAGAGCTGCGCGAGGACGAGCACCGCGGCGAGGAACCCGATGACCGGCCCGAGCCGCGCCGCCTCCTCCTCCACCTCCGCGAGCGGAAGCGCCCCGGAGACGATCACGACGGCCGCCGCCGGTACGGCGAACACCGCCTCCGGCCGCCCGAAGGGCCGTACGACAGCGCACACGAGGGTCACGACGAGGGCGGCCACGGCCAGGAACTCGATCAGCACGTACCTGATCATCGCCCCTCGGCAACCCCGGCCTCGCCACCGGACGAGCAGTCCTAGCCCCCGGGCACCCGCGTCACGCTCGACTCCGTGAGCCGCACCGGCAGCGCCCCGGTGGAGAGCTGGGCCGCCAGTTCGCGGGCGGTGCGCTCGGTGAAGGTGCCGGAGATCTGCGCCTGGCCCCCGGTGATCGCCTGGGTGACCATCGGCGCGGACAGCACCTCGCCGTCGAGGACGATCGCGAACTGGTTGGCCGGGGTCGTCTGCGTCGCGAGCCGGCCGGTCACGTCCGTGAACTGCTGCGCACCCTTCGCCGTGAACTCCAGGTTCACGGTCCAGGAGCCGACGTTCTCGTCGAGCGCCGCTTCCGCGCGGGCGATCTCGCTGCCCGGCAGGGCGACCCGTTCGAGCACGTACTGCGTGGTGGCGTCGTCAGGGCCGGTCCCGCAGGTGGTGAGCGGCTCCGACGCGGCGGCGTTCTGCACCCGGCACGCGCTCTTGTCCACCACCTGCGCGCCGGTCACCGGCCGAAAGCCCAACTCGGCGGTGCGGCCGAGGGACTTCAGCGCCTTCTCGTCGGCAGCCGATCCCGAGGCGGTGATCGCCCCGTCACGGACCTCGATCTCGACGCCTTCGAGGCCGGCGGCCCCGGCCCGCTCCCGCATCAGCTCGGCGGTCCGCTCCAGCCCTCCGGCGGGCGGCGCCACTCCGTCGGTCTCGGTCGCGAACGTGACGACGGCCGTCCCCTGCCCGTCCGCAGAAGACCCCGAGGACGAGGACGACGGCGAGGAGCCTCCTGACTCCGCCCCCGTCCGGCCACCGAGCCGGTCACCGTCCGACGAGGACCCACCGCAGGCCGCGAGCACCAGCGCCGCCCCGGTCGCCACAAGGCCCCACTTCGCGCTCCGCAGGCGCCGCATCCCTGAGTTCACCCGGCCATGGTTGCAGCGGATCGTCCCGGACATGCCGAAGTCACACCGATTGCCCGGATCCGTACGGCCGCCGCCCCCGAAGAACCCCGTACAGCCATCACCGCCCCGAAAAACGCCGCAAGGGCGGCCCCCCTCCCCGAAGGGAGAGGCACCGCCCCTGCGTACGAGCGAGAGCCCGTCGTACGAGCCGAAGCTCGACAGAACGACCGATCCGCGAGGGATCAGAAGTCCATGTCACCGCCCGGCATGCCGCCGCCCGCGGGGGCACCGGCCTTCTCGGGCTTGTCGGCGATGACGGCCTCGGTGGTGAGGAACAGCGCGGCGATGGACGCGGCGTTCTGCAGAGCGGAACGCGTGACCTTCGCCGGGTCGATGATGCCCTCGGCGATCATGTCGACGTACTCACCGGTCGCGGCGTTCAGGCCGTGGCCGACGGGAAGGTTGCGCACCTTCTCGACGATGACGCCACCCTCGAGACCACCGTTGACGGCGATCTGCTTGAGCGGGGCCTCAAGGGCGAGACGCACGGCGTTGGCGCCGGTCGCCTCGTCACCCTCGAGCTCCAGCTTCTCGAAGACCGAGGAGGCCTGGAGCAGGGCCACGCCACCACCGGCGACGATGCCCTCTTCGACGGCCGCCTTCGCGTTGCGCACGGCGTCCTCGATGCGGTGCTTGCGCTCCTTGAGCTCGACCTCGGTCGCGGCACCGGCCTTGATGACCGCCACGCCGCCGGCGAGCTTCGCGAGGCGCTCCTGGAGCTTCTCGCGGTCGTAGTCGGAGTCCGACTGCTCGATCTCGGCGCGGATCTGGTTCACGCGGCCGTTGACGGCCTCGCTGTCACCGGCACCGTCGACGATCGTGGTCTCGTCCTTGGTGATGACGACCTTGCGGGCACGGCCCAGAAGGTCCACGGTCGCGTTCTCGAGCTTGAGACCGACCTCCTCGGAGATGACCTCGCCGCCCGTGAGGATCGCGATGTCGTTCAGCATCGCCTTGCGGCGGTCGCCGAAGCCCGGGGCCTTGACGGCCACGGAGCGGAAGGTGCCCTTGATCTTGTTGACGACCAGGGTGGAGAGCGCCTCGCCCTCGACGTCCTCGGCGATGATCAGCAGCGGCTTGCCGGACTGCATGACCTTCTCGAGGAGCGGGAGCAGGTCCTTGACGGACCCGATCTTCGAGTTGGCGATGAGGATGTACGGGTCCTCGAGGACGGCCTCCATGCGCTCCATGTCGGTCGCGAAGTACGCCGAGATGTAGCCCTTGTCGAAGCGCATGCCCTCGGTGAGCTCCAGCTCCAGACCGAAGGTCTGGGCCTCCTCGACCGTGATGACGCCTTCCTTGCCGACCTTGTCCATCGCCTCGGCGATGAGCTCGCCGATCTGGGTGTCGGCGGCGGAGATGGAGGCCGTCGAAGCGATCTGCTCCTTGGTCTCGACCTCCTTGGCCTGGTCGAGCAGCGCACCGGAGACGGCCTCGACGGCCTTCTCGATGCCGCGCTTGAGGGCCATCGGGTTGGCACCGGCGGCCACGTTGCGCAGGCCCTCGCGGACGAGCGCCTGGGCGAGAACGGTGGCGGTGGTCGTACCGTCGCCGGCGACGTCGTCCGTCTTCTTGGCGACTTCCTTGACCAGCTCGGCGCCGATCTTCTCGTACGGGTCCTCGAGCTCGATCTCCTTGGCGATGGAAACACCATCGTTGGTGATCGTGGGGGCGCCCCACTTCTTCTCGAGGACGACGTTGCGGCCCTTGGGGCCAAGGGTGACCTTGACGGCGTCGGCGAGCTGGTTCATCCCGCGCTCGAGACCGCGCCGTGCCTCCTCGTCGAACGCGATGATCTTGGCCATGTGAAGTGGTCCTCCCGGACAGGGGTGGATTGCTCCGGATCGTGTCGGCGCCCGCGACGGACGGCCCGCATCCCGTGTGGTTCCTTGCCCCACCCGGTCTGTGGCCTCACCGGCCCGATCCAAGTCTGAAACTGTCACTCTCACTGGGAGAGTGCTAACGCCAATGATTAGCACTCGCCTATGCCGAGTGCAAGCGGCTCCCGAGGATCGGGCACCCCACCCGCGTCTGCTCACGCACCCCGCGCACAAACAGAAGGGTCCGCACCCCGTCTCCGGGATGCGGACCCTTCATCACGTCGTTGCAGACTGTGCTCCGGCGCGATCAGGCAGCCACACGGACCATGTCCGCCTGCGGCCCCTTCTGACCCTGCGAGATCTCGAACTCGACCCGCTGGCCCTCTTCAAGGGTGCGGTAACCGTCCATCTGAATCGCGCTGTAGTGGACGAATACATCCGCACCACCGTCGACCGCGATGAAGCCGTAGCCCTTCTCCGCGTTGAACCACTTGACGGTGCCCTGAGCCATGCCTAACTCCCCTATTACTGGCCCTTGCACGAATCCGCACTTCGCGGACCCGGGTCAGAACTCACCCCCCGACAGGTGGGGGTGGTGTGCGCCGGAACGCGTCGACCGCCGCTGAATGTATCTGTCCAACTGCCGTCTGCAACAGGTCAATCGGACGAGAATTCTGGGCACGAGCGATCGGTAATTTACGGAGAATTCGCCGGAGTTCAGGGCAAGTCGGGCCAGACAAAAGGCGTGAATCGTGCGAACGGTGCGCACAGGAAGGCCAGTTCTTGTCCTTGTACGCAGGGAGTTCTCATATGCTCCCGGCACACTCTCGCCGCACCCGGGGAAAAGGGCGAAACAGCATTCCCAACTGTACCTCTCTCAACCATGCAGAATTGCCCCCTCCGCTTCCAGCGCGGAGAGGGCAACTCGACAGGAGAGAAAGAAGCGATCAGCCGCCGGCGACGGCGGGGATGATCGAAACGCCGGCCCCGTCCGGGGTGGCCGTCTCCAGACCCTGCTCGAAGCGCACGTCGTCGTCGTTCACGTAGACGTTCACGAAGCGGCGCAGCTTGCCCTGGTCGTCGAGGACGCGGGCGGAGATCCCGGTGTGGTTCTTCTCCAGGTCGGCGATGACCTCGGCGAGGGTCGCGCCCTCGGCGGCGACCTCGGCCTTGCCGCCGGTGTAGGTGCGCAGGATGGTGGGGATGCGGACGTTCACGCTCATGGGACCGATGCCTTTCGGGAAGTGTGGGGAGGTCGGCTCGCGGGACCGGGAGGTCAGCTCGCGAGACCCGCGGCGCGGAACGCGTCCAGGTTCGGGCGGATGGTCGCGGTCGCACCAGTGTCGGCGACCGCGTCGAGGGTCTTGAGGCCGTCACCGGTGTTGAGCACCACCGTGGTCAGCGACGGGTCGAGCAGACCCTCCTTGACCAGCTTGTGCGTCACACCGACGGTCACACCGCCCGCGGTCTCGGCGAAGATGCCCTCGGTCTGCGCGAGCAGCCTGATCGCGTCCACGACCTGCTCGTCGTTCACATCCTCCACCGCGCCGCCGGTGCGACGCGCGATGTCGAGGACGTACGGGCCGTCCGCCGGGTTGCCGATCGCGAGGGACTTGGCGATCGTGTTCGGCTTCTGCGGGCGTACGACGTCGTGGCCGGCCTTGTACGCGACGGAGACCGGGGAGCAGCCCTCGGCCTGGGCGCCGAAGATCTTGTACGGCTTGTCCTCGACCAGACCGAGCTTGATCAGCTCCTGCAGACCCTTGTCGATCTTCGTGAGCTGGGAGCCGGAGGCGATCGGGATGACGAGCTGGTCGGGCAGCTGCCAGCCGAGCTGCTCGCAGATCTCGTACGCGAGGGTCTTCGAGCCCTCGGCGTAGTACGGGCGCAGATTCACGTTCACAAAGCCCCAGCCCTCGCCCAGCGGGTCGCCGATGAGCTCGGAGCAGAAGCGGTTCACGTCGTCGTAGTTGCCCTCGATGGCCACGAGCTCGCCGCCGTAGACGGCGGCCATGACGACCTTGCCCTGCTCCAGGTCGTGCGGGATGAACACGCAGGAGCGGAAGCCGGCGCGGGCCGCGGCGGCGCCGACGGCGCCCGCGAGGTTGCCCGTGGAGGAGCAGGAGAGCGTGGTGAAACCGAAGGCGCGGGCGGCCTCGATGGCCTGGGCGACGACGCGGTCCTTGAAGGAGTGCGTGGGGTTGCCGGAGTCGTCCTTGATGAACAACTTGCCCTGCTCGAAGCCGATTTCACGCGCGAGGTTGTCGGCCTTGACCAGCTTGGTCCAGCCCGGGTTCAGGTTCGGCTTCCCGGCCACGTCCGCGGGGACGGGGAGCAGCGGCGCGTAACGCCAGATGTTCGCCGGACCGGCCTCGATGCGGCGGCGCAGCTCCTCGGTCTCGTACGAGGAGAAGTCGTACGCGATCTCCAGGGGGCCGAAACACTCCTGGCAGGCGAAGAGCGGACCGAGCGGGACGCGGTGGCCGCACTCGCGGCAGGACAGCGCGGCGGCGGGTCCGAGGTCCACGGAAGTGGTGGTGTCTTCAACAGTCTGAACAGACATGGCAGGCGAGGCCCTCTCTCCTCATCTTCCTTACGACGCACTTCGCCGTAAGACGGATTTGGCACCTTCCCGAGTCAGGGACCTCGCGTCGCGCGGTGCGAGAACTGACTGGAGGGTTGCCGGGGCTTCAACGGGCCGTATCCCTCTGCCCCTCTGGATGAGCGGTATGACCTGGTGTCCGCCAGGTGTTTATGACGTCATGACCCCCGACATGCGGTGGTCATGTGCGTTGTTCAAGACTGTAACCGAAGCCCCCGACCGTTGAGATAGTCGTCCGAACGGCGAGATGGATCACATACGAGGAGTAGGCAGACGTGCTCGAAGAGGTGGAGCGCTGGCTGGAGCGGCGCTCCTGGTCGGTGAAGGACCGGCCGCTCGATGCCCTGCTGGCCGAGAAGGCCCGGCTGGGCACGACGGTCTCCGTGGTGCTGCCCGCCCTCGACGAGGAGGCGACGGTCGGACAGATCGTCACCGTGATCCGGCGCGAGCTGATGTGCCCCGAGGCGCCGCTGGTCGACGAGCTCGTGGTGATCGACTCGGGCTCCACGGACCGTACGGCCGAGGTCGCCGCGGCGGCCGGTGCCCGGGTCGTGCACCGCGACGCGATACTCCCCCGGATCCCCGCCGTGCCCGGCAAGGGCGAGGTCCTGTGGCGCTCGCTCCTGGTGACGAGCGGCGAGATCGTGTGTTTCGTGGACGCGGATCTGCGCGAGTTCTCGCCGGATTTCGTCAGCGGGATCGTCGGCCCGCTGCTCACCGAGCCTGATGTGCAGTTCGTGAAAGCGATGTACGACCGGCCGCTGGGTGATGAGGCCGGGCAGGGAGGCCGCGTCACCGAGCTGGTCGCCCGCCCGCTGCTCAACCTCCACTGGCCCCAACTGGCCGGATTCGTCCAGCCCTTGGGCGGCGAGTACGCGGTCCGGCGCTCGCTCCTCGAACAGCTGCCCTTCCCGGTCGGATACGGAGTGGAGCTCGGCCTCCTCGTCGACGCGCTGCACACCGTGGGCCTCGACGCCCTGGCCCAGGTCGACGTCGGGGTGCGCAAGCACCGGCACCAGGACGGGCGGGCGCTGGGCCGGATGGCGGCGGCCATCTACCGGACGGCCCAGCTGCGGCTCGCGCGCGGTCATCTCGTACGGCCGCATCTCACCCAGTTCGAACGCGGCGAAGACGGGTTCGAACCGCGCACCCATCCGGTCGACACCGAGGAACGGCCGCCGATGGCCGAGATCACGGAGTACACCTCGCGACGCGTGGCGTAACCGCTACTGATCATGGATATTGCCTAAATTTCCCATTTATGTGGGTTAGACAAGTAATGGGAAGGGCCCGGCGTCGCACGCTGGGTGCCCTGGTCGCCACCGCCACCGCCGCGACCTCGCTCGTGGGCCTCGCGCCCGCCGCCGCGGTTGTCGTCGAGCCGTTCGCCAAGCGCTACGACGAGGCCCTGTACGGGGACTTCATCACGCTCGGCAACGCCGTGCTCGACTGCCCGAGCTCGCCGCCGGACCTCGCCACGCGCTGCCGCAACGCACAGAGCGGTGCCAGCGGCGAGAACAACAACCAGTTCCCGATGCAGTACACGGACACGGCCGGGCTCAGCGCCACCGTGATCAACTCCAGCACCGGCAAGGTGACCATCCCGCCGGGCGCCAAGGTCGCCTATGCCCGGCTGTTCTGGGGCGGCAACGACGGGACGTACCGGCTCGGCCGCAACCAGGTGCAGTTCTGCGACACCGCGGGCCGCGCCACGCTGCCGGCCGGCGACCCGCTGACCAAGCAGCCCGTCCTGAAGGTGGGCGGCGGCGCGGAGACCCGGGTGACCGTGCAGAACGCGGTGAAGACCCCGGCCGAGACCGGCGGCCCGCACTACTACACGGCCGAGTCCGATGTGACCTCGCAGTTCGCCTCGGTGCCCACCGGCTCCGAGGTCCCGATCGCGGTCGGTGACGTCTGGGCCCCGACCGGCAACGGCTGCGTGGGCGGCTGGTCGCTGACCGTCGTCTACAAGTACGACGCGGTGAACGCGCAGTACGCGCCCGAGCGCCGCAACGTCTACATCTACGGCGGCCACGTCGTGCAGCGCTCCGCCGACCCGGACACCACGATCACCGTCGACGGGTTCTACCGCACCGACGAGGGCGAGGTGCGGGCCAGCGCCACCGCGTACGAGGGTGACGCGAACGTCGCCGGAGACGCGTTCCTGGTCAACGGGACGGCCATCAGGAACCCGCACAACGGGTTGGCCACCAACTTCTTCACCAGTCACGCGGACGGCTGTCTCGACCCGTGCGACCCCAACAACTTCTCCATCGACGCCTCGCAGTTCACGATCCCGGACGGGGTCATCCCCGACGGCGCCACCTCCGCGAAGTTGACCTTCCGCACCCGGGGCGACACCTACGTCCCCTCGGCGCTCGCCTTCTCCGTGCCGGTTCCCGACATGGAGATCGAGAAGACAGCCTCGCCGAAGCAGGCCAAGCCCGGTGACAAGGTCACGTACACGATCACCGCCAAGAACGTCGGCACGGTGAACTATCCGGGCGCCAAACTCGCCGACGACCTGACCGACCTGCTCGACGACGCCGAGTACAACGGCGACGCCAAGGCGACGATCGGCACGGTCACGTACGACGAGCCCAAGCTGAGCTGGACCGGGGACATCCCCAAGGGCGCGACGGCGACGATCACCTATAGCGCGACCGTCAACGACCCCATCAGCGGCGACGGCAAGCTCACCAACAACGTCATCGCCGAGTCGCTGCGCACCAACTGCGACGACGACAGCGAGGACCCGGAGTGCCAGACCGAGGTCCCGATCCTGCCGCCGCAGGAGGAAGTGCCGAACCTTCAGATCATCAACAGGCCCGAGCCGCCGGTGGTCCCCCCGTGCGCCGACACCACCAACACCATCACCATCACGAACAGCTCGGGCACCGTGCGCAAGGACGCGAAGATCCACTGGCCGGTGACGGCGGGCGGCACCCCGACGGCGAGCAGCGGCAAGATCGTCAAGAGCGGCAAGAACTGGGTGTGGACGGGCGATGTGCCCGCCAAGGGCAAGGTCGTCATCAAGCAGACGGTGAAGGCCTCCTGCACCCCGGGCGCCGTCGTGGTGATCCCGGTGACGGCCGACGTCCCGAAGACCACCTGCACCCCGGCGAAGACCCGGGCGGGCGGCACGGACCCGTGCGTCTCCGTCATCGTCAGCAAGCGGACGCAGGCACGGCCTGCCCCGCCGGAGCTGGCCGAGACCGGCGGCGGCTCGAACGGGATGCTGTACGGCGGGCTCGCGATCGTGATGTGCGGTCTGGGCGCGCTGGCACTGGCGGCATCCCGCTCGCGGCGTGACTGAGGTCGCGCTCAGGTCGTGACGGAGGTCGCACTCACGTCGTGACGGACAACTGAACAGCGGTTCCGCTTCGGACGGCCGGGCTCCCCAGCAGGGAGCCCGGCCGTCCGCACGTTTGAGCGTTTCCTGGACGGGCTAGGTTCGCGTCATGGTCTCCGAGCACGGTGCGCAGGTTCTCGTCGCGTCCAATCGCGGTCCCGTTTCGTATGCCGTACGGGAGGACGGCACCCTCGACGCCAAGCGCGGCGGGGGCGGCCTGGTCTCCGGGCTCTCCGCGATCGGGGACGAGGCGGACGCGCTGTGGGTCTGCTCGGCGCTGAGCGACGGCGACCGGGAGGCGGTACGGCGCGGGGCCGGCGAGCCCGGTGTGCGGATGCTCGACATCGACGCCGCCGTGCACTCCGACGCGTACAACGGGGTCGCGAACTCGGTGCTGTGGTTCGTGCACCACCTGCTGTACCAGACCCCCCTGGAGCCCACGTTCGGTCCGGAGTTCCGCCGCCAGTGGGCGGCGTACCGCACGTACAACCAGGCCTTCGCCGCGGCGCTCGCCGAGGAGGCCGCGCAGGGCGCGACGGTCGTGGTGCAGGACTACCACCTGGCGCTGGTACCGGGGATGCTGCGGGCGCTGCGGCCCGATCTGCGGATCGGGCACTTCTCGCACACGCCGTGGGCGCCGGCCGAGTACTTCCGGATGCTGCCCGACGACATCGCCGAGGAGCTGCTGCTCGGGATGCTCGGCGCGGACCGGCTCGGCTTTCTCACCACGCGCTGGCTCCAGGCCTTCCAGGCGTGCTGCGGTGCGGTCCTCGGGTCGTACGAGGTGATGACGTACTGGCCGAAGGACGCGACCCCGAGCGTCGGCTACCGCACACCGGACGGGCGCTTCCACCGGACGCTGCTCGGGGTGCACGGACTCGGCGCGGACGCGGACTTCCTGCGGGAGCGCTCGCAGCGCGCCGATGTGGAGGAGCGGCTCGCGGACCTGCGGGAGCAGATCGGCGGGCAGCCGGGCGGCGAGGACGCCCGCAAGGTGATCGTGCGGGTGGACCGGACCGAGCTGTCGAAGAACATCGTGCGGGGGCTGCACGCGTACCGGCTGCTCCTGGAGGAGCAGCCGCAGTGGCGGGAACGGGTCGTGCATGTCGCGTTCGCGTACCCCTCGCGGCAGGATCTGGCGGTCTACCGCGAGTACACCGCGGAGGTGTCGCGGGTCGCGCAGGAGATCAACTCCGCGTACGGGACCGAGGGCTGGACCCCGGTGATCCTGCACGTCAAGGACGACTTCGCGCGCTCGCTCGCGGCGTACCGGCTTGCGGACGTGGCCCTGGTGAACCCGATCAGGGACGGGATGAACCTCGTCGCCAAGGAGGTGCCGGTCGTCTCCGACGAGGGGTGCGTCCTGGTGCTCTCGCGGGAGGCGGGGGCGTATGCGGAACTGGGTGACGACGCGCTGGTGGTCAACCCATATGACGTGGTGGGGACTTCGGCCGCGCTGCACGCCGCGCTGACGATGCCGGCGGAGGAACGCGCGGAGCGCACGAAGCGCCTGGCCGCGGCGGGCACCGCACTGCCGCCCGCGCAGTGGTTCCTGGATCAGCTCGAGGCATTGCGCGGATAGCCCGAGCCCTCTTCCCTCTTTCCGGTACGCACAGTGGCCGGGCTCCCGCCCTGCTCGCCCAGGAACTCCCTGAGCAGCCGGACCAGTTCGTCCGGCCGGTCCTCGGGGATCAGGGTCCGGCTGTCCTCGATCCCGGCGAGGGTCGAGCGCGCGAACAGCCCGGCCAGGCGCGGGCCGTGCTCGCGGGGCATCAGCCGGTCGCCGGCGGCCCAGGCGATCAGGACGGGGCCGTCGAAGGTGCGCATCTGCTCGGACCATGCGAGCAGTTGCTCCTTGGGCGGGGTGGAGACGAGGTACTTGGCCAGGTCGCGGCGCACGCCCCGATCGGTACGTGCGGGCCGGAACCACTCGTCCATCACCGCGTCGGGCACCGGGCGTTCACTCATGGCGCCCCAGCCGCCCGGCGCCCGCCGTACCGGGCCCAGGCGCAGGAGCTGCATCAGGAACGCCAGACCCCCGGGCACCGAGGCGGCTCTGACCAGGCTCCGGCCGGGCTTGCCCGGCGGGTAGTTGTCGAAGGCCTCGCAGGAGGCGAGGACGAGGCGGGCGATGCGCTCGGCGCGGCCCAGGGAGAGCAGCAGTTGGGCGCCGCCCCAGTCGTTGAGGACCAACGTCACCTCCCGCAGGTCGAGCCGGTCGAGGAACTCCCCGACCAGGAGCGCGAGTCCGCGCAGCGACAGGTCCGCGTCCGGCCGCATCGGTGTGCGGTGGCTGCCCAGCGGGAGCGTCGGCGTCACGCACCGGTAGTCGTCGCGCAGTGCGGGTACGACCTTGCGCCACACCGTGTGGTCCATCAGGACTCCGTGCACGAAGACGAGCACGGGGCCGTCGCCGCCGGTGTCCTCGTAGGAGACCGTTCCGGCCGACAGCTCGATCCGGGGCATCGCGACTCTCCTCGCACGTCGGGCATCGACCGTTCACGGGATAGGTGCTACACCTGTGGTACCACGGCTGAGGTGGTCGCAACAAGAGCGGCCGCTGCTACATTCACCACGTCTGTGGTGCTTGAGGGAAGGGTGGGCGCGTGGCCGAGAACATCAGCAGGCGCAACCTGCTGCGGGACGCGGCCATCGACGTGCTCGGCGGCCAGGGCAGCCGCGCGCTGACCCATCGGGCGGTGGACGCCGCAGCCGGAGTGCCGACCGGCACGGCGAAGAACTACTTCCCCACCCGCGACGCCCTCCTCGGCGCTGTCGCCGACCGCTGCCTCGAGCGGTTCCGGGAAGCGGGCACCCTGCCGACAGCCGGTCCCGCCGGCCGGACGGACCTCGCGGCGCTGCTGCGCGGACTGCTCGAAGAGGCCACGGGTCCGGGCCGTACGCGCGTGCTCGCCTATCAGGAGCTGCACGGCGAGGCCGCGCGCAAGCCCTGGCTCGGCAAGGTGCTCGCGGAGATCTCCGCGGCGGACTTCGCGGCGATGGAGCAGTTGCAGCGCGCCGCGGGTCTCGACGTCAGCCCGCAGCGCGCGGCCGTGGTCACCCTGGCCGTGCACGCGGCGATCGTGGACCTGCTCGCGCATCCCGCGGACGTACCGAACGGCGCGGGACTCGACGACCTCGCCGGCTTCGTCGAGGGCCTGCTCGACGTGGTCTATCCGCGGTAGGCCGGTCCACCCGCAGGAGGCCGGGCCGCTACGTACCCGCCGCGGCCGCGAGCGACGCCAGCAGTCCCACCACGCCTGACGGGCCGTCCACCACCACGTCCGCGCGTTCCGACAGCTCCGCGACCTCCGAGCTTCCGCTGCACACCAGCAGTCCGTGCAGGCCCTCCGAGCGGAGCTTCTCCACGGCCGCGAAGGCCGGCAGGTCGCCCAGGTCGTCGCCCGCGTACAGGACCGATGTCGCGCCGACCGAGCGGACGTACGCCGCGAGCGCGACGCCCTTGTCCATGCCCGGCGGGCGCAACTCGAGGACGAGGCGGCCGGGTTCGACGATCAGGCCGTGGCGGGCGGCGAGGTGCGCGAGCGGGGTGCGCAGGGCCTCGAAGGCCGCGGCGGGGTCGGCGGCGCGGCGGGTGTGGACCGCTACCGCGCGGCCCTTCTCCTCGATCCACATGCCGTGCCAGACGCCCAACTCATCCAAGAATCCGGGCAGTTCGGCCCGGACCGCGGCCACCCCGGGGTGCGGGTCGGGCGCGTGCACCGTGCCGGAGACGGCGTCCCAGCGCTCGGCGCCGTAGTGGCCGAGCACCACCAGGTGCTCCAGGCCGGGTACGCCCGCGAAGCCCCCGTAGCGGACCGCGACGCCCGCGGGCCGGCCGGTGACCACCGCGACGGAGGCCACCTTCGGGGCGAGGGCGGCGAGCGCGGGGACGGCGTCCGGGTGGGCGCGGGCCTGCTCGGGGTCGGGGACGATCTCGGCGAGCGTGCCGTCGAAGTCCAGGGCGATCACGGCTTGCCCGGGCCGCGCAAGCAGCGCGGCGAGACCGTCGCGCCCCGCGGGAGTGGACGGCGTCGGCAGATCAGGCGTGCGATGCGGAAGGCTGCCCATGGGACGACCCTATCCAGGTCGGGCCCGGCTGCCCCATGGAGGTTCGCGTCAAAGGTGCGGCCGCGGGCTTCGG